>CAKZTD010000291.1 GCA_937921595.1 uncultured Saprospiraceae bacterium | reverse complement strand
GTGTTCTGGGTTCAACCGTTCTCTCATAAACTTTACCGTTGACGGTAATAGAAACTTTTGCTTGCATAGGTGAGGATTTTTTAGATTTCAATAATATGTTCTGCCAATTTAATTAATTTTGACAGAAAATCACGAGGATTGGCTTAAAATAAATATTAAATATCGAATTAATGGATGTATTCAATTTAAAGGACAAAGAGGTTTTTGTTTTTGATGCTTTTGGGACACTTTTCCGGACTGCTCTGATTGGTTCTGCATTGAAAGATATTGTAGGTGATGCTTCGGAATTTTTGGTAGAAATCTGGAGACGAAAACAGTTAGAATATAGTTGGTTGAGAAATCAAATGGGGGAGTATGTTCCTTTTAATAAAATAACCAAAGATGCCTTAGAATATGCGATGAATAAAGTTGGTCTTAATGATCCAAAGATTTTTGAAACCTTATTACCGATTTATGATTTTCCGGAATTGATTGAAGGATCAAAGGATTTGTTTTTGATTTTAAAAAGTAAAAACAAACGAGTGTGTATTCTTTCTAATGGAACGATTCAGATGTTAGAAAATGGAGTTGCAAAAACGGAGATAGGTGAACTAATAGATCAGATCTTTTCTGTAGATGAAATTGGAATTTATAAACCCAATCCGCAGGTTTATCAAATGGCTTTAGATAGGCTAAATGTCGAAATAGAAAAAGTGGTTTTCTTTTCATCGAATCAATGGGATGTTTCAGGAGCAAGTATCTTTGGCTTGGACTGTGTTTGGGTGAATCAATATGGAGAAACGAAAGAGGTTTTACCTTTTGGAAATGTATTGGAAGTGTCTTCTTTGAAAGAGGTGAATTTAAGTTTTTAAACAATTCTACTTTTCAAAAATATCAGGTATTTGATATCTTTTTCATAAAAGATGTTAAGTCATTTCTCACACTAAGCCAATCGGTTTTCCAAAGAAATTGTTGTTTAATTACTTTTAAGGCAATATTTTTATTTTAAATCATGTATTTTTCTCATAGTTAATAAAGCATTAAGAACTTTTATTTCTGGCCTCACGGCATCCTTCTTGTGAGACAAAATATTTTTCACCAAAATATTTTAACCATGAGAACATTAGTCTTATTTTTTTTCGCCGCCCTTATTTCTGGATGCTCATTCACAGATCGAGGAGTAAGATTAGATTTTCCAAGACCTACAGTCGACGTTTGTTTGAATGCTGTTTCAAATGATGAGATAGTCGAAATAAAATCAAAAGTAGAAAGAGAAACCTTCGCAAAAGATAAAATGAAACGCGCGAGATTCCATTCAAAAGATCGATGCTTTTCATCTACTCAAGTTATGCTCCTAGTAGATGTTTTTACTTTTCAAAATGACAGGTTGGAACTTGCAAAATTCCTTTATACTAAGACGGATGATAAGCAAAATTATGATGGAGTCATTGACTTATTAACTTTCTCTAATGATCGAGATGAGTTGAGAGAATATATTGAATCGATTTAGTTATTACCACGGATTTATTATTTTCAAATTAAAGTTATAAAGAAGAACTATAAGAATAACGGAGTGCTGTTCCGATAGGAAACCTATTCCTACCATTATAGAGTTTAATATTTTTGTCGGTAAGATGTCCTATCTAAATTTTGCTGCAAATTCTAATATTGGTTTTGATAAATTTAGCCATTGCTACCTTTTGTCAATATGTTATGAATTACATAATGAATAAATAGAAAAGCAAAACACTTTGTTTTTATAGATTTCACAATCAAACTTTAATATGAATAAATTCTTTTCATTCTTGATCCTACTCTTTTCCTTGACAACTTGTTTTGGACAATGGACACAACTTAATAATGCTCCTTTTGTAAATCATCATTCCAATGGATTTGGTGTTAATGGAAAAGGCTATATAGTTCAAGGTTTCCCTACCAATAATGGAGGACAAATGCAAAATTTACTTTGGGAGTATGATCCACAAAGTGATAACTGGACTTCTCTTGGTTATGTCCCGGGGCCAGATCGGGAATTCTCAATTGGAGATGATATGAATGATAAGTATTATTTCGGATTTGGTATAGGAAGAAATGATGTTTGGGAATATGATCCAGCGACAAATGAATTTACTGAATTACCTTCTTGTCCATGCATACCAAGAGCACATCCTGGTTTTGTTGCGCATAATGATAAAATCTATATGGGAGCAGGATCTAATAATGGAAATTTAGATGATTGGTGGGTTTTTGATTTTGCAACTCAAGAATGGAGTCAAAAAGATGATATTCCGGGCCCTGCTAGACATCACCCATTCCAATTTGGAATTGATGATGGAATATATGTGGGAGGTGGACATGTTTCGTCTTGGTTTAAATTTGATATAAATACAGAAACGTGGTCTGTGATTGATGACTTTCCTCAAGGTAGGGTTGCAGGTACTCAATTTAGTTATGATGGAAAAGGATTTGTTTTGACAGGAGATGCCTCCGATCACTCCGAACTTACAGATGATCATTTTTTAATGTATGATCCAGAACAAGATGAGTGGTTCAATTTACCCTTTGAACAAGTAATGCATCGGTGGGCGCCATCTTCTTTTATTATTGATGAATTCTTGTATTTTTTTGGTGGCTTTGGGGCAGACATTAATGGAAATGATTTTCACATGTGGAAGTTTGATCTCAGTTCTATAGCTTGTCAGGCTCCTGATATCAGCTATACAGCAAGTCTCACAGAAACTTCTGTGAATTTAATCTGGGGCACTAGTCCAACTGGGCCAGCAGATACGCTTCAGTGGAGAGTCATTGATTCTCCTATGTGGAATACTATTTTAGATCCTCAGTCTGGCTATCTTTTGGATAATCTTGAATCTTGTACTACTTATGAATTTCGGATTAATTCAAGTTGTGAATCTGGTTCAGCTTTTACAGATCCTGTTTCATTTAGGACTAAAGGATGTGGTAACTGTCTTGATTTAGTTTACTGTGATGTAAGTGATGAATATCTTTCTTTTACCAATTACATCAATAGAGTAAATATAAATGCTTACGAAAATGAATCCGGAGACAATAGTGGATACGAAGAATTTACTTCATCTAGTAATGTTGAAATTGCATTAGGTAGTACCTTCAGTTTAGAAGTGGAGCCTGGGTTTGATTTTTCCGAAATTCCATACAAATGTAAAGTGTGGATGGATCTTAATGCCGATGGCGAATTCGGATTTAGCGAAATGGTTCTTAATGCTAGTAATTTGACTGGAACATTAATAGAAGATGTAGTTGTTCCAACAAATGGGATTGTAGGTCCAACTCGAATGAGAATTGTAATGGATGTCAACAATTTGTTAGAAGCTTGTAATGGAAGTGGCGATGGTGAGGTGGAAGATTATTGTATCAGTTTAATTGATGAATTAATTAGTGTTGAAGATGTTTTAGAAAACCATAGTGATATTTCAATATCCCCAAATCCTTCATCAGGAATTTTATCGATTCACAATTCAAATAATGATTCGTTTGCCATAAGTGTTTATGATGTAAGCGGGAAATTATTGCTTTCTGAATATAATCCATCTATTATCAATCTCGAAGATTTTCAAGACGGTTTATATTTTATAAAAACTGAAAATAAAACGACTCAGGAGCAAACTGTTGAAAAACTGGTGTTAAAGAAATAAGAGAAAATTTATTTGCCATTGGTCATTAGTTGAAATCCTCCTAATGGCCAGTGGCGAATGATTAAATTTATAACAAAAAACAAAGGAGCAATCTAATTCAGCTCCATATCTTTTTCAAAAAAAATAAATTAAAGGACCAATCGCCTCAATACCATTTCCACTAATCTCTCCATATATCACGTACTGAATCCTCTTTAAACTTTGCAGAACATTTTATGGTTTTGGGAACAATATACTTGGCAGCTCTTTAAATTATAAAAATTCATTCTGTACTTTAATAATTTCTCCCATAATACTCAACGCAATTTCTCTTGGTTTCTTCGCCTTAATATCCACACCAATTGGCGAATGAATCCTCCCTATCTCCTCCGCCGAAAATCCATCGGCCTCCAATCTTGCCACTCGTTTAGCTTGCGTCTTACGACTTCCCAAGGCTCCAATATAAGCGACCTCAGATCTCAATAATGTGTGCAAAGCATTATCATCAATCTTCGGATCATGAGAAAGGATAACGGCATAAGTGTAAGCATCCAAAGTGAAATCTCCTAAAATTTCTTCAGGGTATTTTTCAAAGATCTGATCGGGTGGAGTAGTGAACTGAGTCTTATTGGTGAAAATTCCTCTCGGGTCAATGACGATGGTTTCAAAACCATACATTTTAGCAAGTGTGACCAAATCAACAGTAATATGAGCCGCACCAATGATTAACATCTGAGCTTGTCTTGAAAAGACATGAGCAAAGTATTGTTTTTCTTCCAGTTCGAAAACTTGGTTTTTTCTTTCCTTGTATGCTCTTAGACCTTCATTTTTTAAATCTAAATTTTCCGAATTCCCAATAACGGTTCCATCAGGTAAAATCAAATGATGTTGATTTATGCCATCTATCAATTCAGTTATTAGAACACAAGCTTTATTGTGTTCTAAACAATCACTCAGTTTATTCCAAACTGCATTTTCAGATTCGTCATCTCCATTTCCAAAAAATGGTTCCAGATAAACCTGCATACTTCCTCCACAACTTAAACCCACTTGCCAAGCTTCTTCGTTGCTTACACCAAAAGTCAATTTTTTGCCTCTACCGGATTTGACAATATCTTTTGAAGCTTTGATGACTGCACCTTCAACACAGCCACCACTTACAGAGCCTATCATTTCCATATCTTCAGAGATCAGCATCGTCGAACCAATAGGTCTTGGAGATGATCCCCAAGTTTTTATAACTGTTCCAATCGTGAAAACTTTATTTTTTTTTGCCCAACCAGCAATTTGTGAAAACAATTCTTTCATTATTGTAATTCTTTTTAATTATTATTTAACTTACCTTATGGATGTAAAATAGAAAGATAAAAAATAAAAAATCGAGATTCTAAATCTTTACCAGATTTTAAATTTCTTTTAATTGAAAATTAGCATTCTCAAAAAGATAAATAGATTAAAGTTAGAGTGGAGATGGAGAACAAAAAACTACTAGTAGGAACTTCAAAGGGATTAGTTATTATTCAAAAAGTAAAAGAAGATTGGAAAATAATTGATGTTCATTTTCGAGGATTGCCTGTAACAGTAGCTTATGTAGATGATAGAAACAATACCTGGTGGGTTGGATTAGCGCATCGTCACTGGGGTGAAAAGCTTCAACGATCTACTAATCAAGGAAAATCTTGGGAAGATATCAAGTCTCCTAAGTATCCCTTAAATGCAAAATTGGGTTCTGGAAAGCCTGCGGTTTTAAAAAAAATATGGTGTATCCATCATGCTGGGTTTGATCAACCAAATGGAATCTGGCTAGGTACTGAACCTGGAGGTTTATTTTATAGCAAAGATAATGGCGACTCTTTTGAATTGGTAGAAAACCTATGGAATCACCCGAGCCGAAAAGATGAGAATCAATGGTTTGGAGCTGGAAGAGATCACCCTTTTATACATTCAATTGTTGTCGATCCAAGAGATTCAAAACACCTCTTCATTGCAGTAAGTTGCGCTGGTGTTTTCGAAACGAAGGATGGAGGAATTAATTGGCAACCAAAAAATAAAGGATTAATTGCCGCATATCTTCCAAACCCAGATGTTGAAGTTGGACATGATCCGCACATGATGATTGCTTGCGATGCTAGTCCAGATGTGATTTGGCAACAGAATCATTGTGGTGTTTTTAAAACTGAAAACGGAGGGGATGAATGGCAAAATGTAACGGATAAAAATGGTTTAGCAGCTTATGGTTTTTCATTAGCCATTGATCACGAAAATCCTGATATTGCTTGGACGATTCCAGCAGTAAGCGACTTAGAGAGAATTGCACCTGATCTTTCTCTTTGTGTCTGCAAAACTGATGATGGTGGCCAGACATGGGTTTCAAAACGAAACGGACTTCCACAAGGAAATGTGTTTGATATTGTATTCAGACATTCTTTTTGCAATAGTAAAAACCTTATGGCTTTTGGAACAACTAATGGTAATGTATATGTTTCTGAAGATTATGGAGACAACTGGCAAGTAGTTTCAAATAATTTAGCTAGAGTTGAAACGATTAAAATTACCTGAGATTACTTTAGAAAATTTTAGTACAAAAATATTAAAAATGACAACTACAATTACAAGATCATTTCAAGCCGAAGAATCCATTGATCATGTCTGGAATAATATCCGTAATCCAGAAAGGTTAGTGACTTGCCTCCCTGGTGCGTCTTTAACTGAAACGATAGACGAAAAGAATTTTAAGGGCAAGGTAGTCATGAAATTCGGTCCAGTAAAAGCAAAATATAATGGGGTGATTACTTTTGAAGAATTAAACTCAGAAACGAAAACCATGAAAATGGTAGGGAAAGGTTTAGATTCAAAAGGAAAAGGTAGCGCAGATATGGTGATGAATTGTGCCCTAACAGAAAAAGATGGTGGGACAAGTGTTGACTATACCATTGATATTTCGATTACTGGATTGCTCGCTTCATTTGGTGCGAGACTTATCACTGATGTAACGCATTCTGTCTTTGATGAATTTACGGCAAACTTTTTAGGGAAGTTAAAAGGTGAAGAAATAGATAACTCTTTATCGGCAGGGAAAATGATGGGTACCGTTGTGAAAAGCATGTTTGGTAGTGGTAATAGAAAAACGGATACTGATTCTTCTCCATCTTAATTTTAAAGTTGTAGAAGTAAAATATTTATTCTTGATTCGGAGCAACCATTTTCATATTTTTAGCACCTTTTACGTATTGTATACGTAGATAAGGAATACCTAATAAAAATATGATTAAAAATCACTTAGCTTTTGGCCTCTCGTTTTTACTTTTTCTTTTTTCATTTTCGCAAATAAATGCCCAATCACGACCCAATATCTTAGTTGTTATAGCAGATGACATGGGACGTGATGCAATGAGCGAATATGGAATTGGCGCCCAGCAACCTAATACACCAAACTTGAATTCCTTGATGAGTCAAGGGATTAAATTTAATAATGTTTGGTCTTACCCGACATGTGCACCTAGTCGAGCTTCTTTATTGACTGGACGCTATGGAAATAAAACGGGTTTGTTGCAGTCTGGCCCAAATCTTCCAAATTCTGAAGTCACCTTATTTGAACAGATTAGTACCATAACAAATGGAGAATACTCAGATGCATTATTTGGGAAATGGCACCTCGGTGGACCGAATACTCCAAATACCCAAGGGGTTGACCGCTATGTTGGTGGGATTTCATCTGGTGTTACTGATTACTTTAATTGGGAAAGAACAGAAGATGGAGTCACTAATATTTCTACCGAATATGTTACTTCGCATATCACAAGTGAAGCTATCAACTGGATCGATCAACAATCTAGTCCTTGGTTTCTTTGGGTGGCTCACAATGCTCCTCATGGTCCAATTCACCTTCCTCCTGATTCTTTATACACTAGAACTCAGACTGGTGGAAATTTAAACAAGTATTTATGTATGATCGAATCTGTCGACCATGAAGTTGGCCGATTATATAATTCCTTGACTCAAGCAGAAAAAGATAGCACTATTTTGGTCTTCGTAGGAGACAATGGAACACCAAATAATGTCCTACAAGGTTATCCTGATGGTCATGGGAAAAGTACTTTATATGAAGGAGGAATTGGGGTGCCGATGTTTGTTATGGGGTACGGTGTTGATCGTATTAATGAAGAAGAAAATGCCTTGATTAATTTTACTGATTTATTTGCAACCATCACCGAAATGTTAGGCAATGATCTGCCTGGTGGAGTAGATAATAGTTTTAGTTTTTATGCTTTGCTTTCTGATTCAAATGCTGCTACTAGACCTTATTCATATTCTGAACAAGGAACGACAGATACAGATAAAACCATCAGAAATGAAGAATATAAATTGATTGATTTCGCAAATGGAACCCAAGAGTTTTATGATTTAATTAATGATCCTTTGGAGACCGTTAACTTATTGGACAATGGTCTTTCTGATGAGGAACTGATTGTTTTGGATGAATTAAAAACGGAAGCTGATAGTGTATTCGTGTCTTGGTCTTGTAATGATGATATTCAAAATGGAGAGGAAGAAGATATAGATTGTGGTAGTGCTAGTTGTGCACCTTGTACTACTGGGATTAGTGATTTAAAAAATGAAAAAGCTGCGGTTTCGATTTTTCCAAATCCAGCTTTTGGTCAAATTAATTTGAAATCTCAAACTGAAAAAATTCTAGAAGTTGAAGTTTTTAATTCAAAAGGAGAAAGGCTTATTTTAAAATCCAATATTAATTCTTTTGATGCAATACTTGATGTTAAATCTCTAAGTCCTCAGGTTTATTTTTTAAAAATCAGAACTGAGTCTAATATTAGTGTTGAGAAATTTCTAAAGATTTAAAAAGCAGTTAAGCTAGATTACTATCAAGTTGTTTTAGCAATTTGATAGTAATCTAAACCATTAAAGTCGACTAAAGGAGATTGTAACTTGGAAGGTAGTATTATGCAAGTTTGCAACTTACTACTCTAAGAAAATAAACTAAATATTTTAGTTGCCGATATCCAAGTTCTCCTCATTTTCTGAATTAAGCAAGCTGTAAAAACCACCTACATTGTTATCGTAATATCTCCTGTAAGCTGCAAAATTTCACCGTCCAAATATTCAATTTCGACCATCCAAACGAAGACCCCAGGGTTTGAAAGTTTTCCTTTAAAAAATCCATCCCATCCATAACTGAAATCATTCGGAGGTAAGTCCTTGCCTTCAAAAACAACTGCTCCCCAACGATTGAAAATCCTCATGTTTTTGACTAAAGCAACAGATTTATTAGCATTTACAAAAAAGTAATCATTTGATCCGTCACCATTTGGAGAAAAAGCATTTGGAATAAATACATCTCGAATTTTATTGACAGAAATGTTTAAAGAATCACTTGTAGAACAATCATCTATTGAAGTGACCATCAAGGTATAAGAAGCATCGTTTAATGGATTAGCATAAGGACGAAGACAAGTATCGCAATCCAACGAGTTGTCAGAACTAGTCCACATAATATCTACAAGATTGGTGTTGTTTGTTGTCACTGGAATCAAAATATCGCATCCCAAATTAACAACTAAATCATCGCCCATAAAAAGTACAGGAATATCAGGAGCCGTCAAATCACCAGTGGTATCTGTTACACAGCCATTCTCATCCATGATTGAAAAAGTATAAGTTCCTGATCCTAGGTTTGGATATAAAGTCGTCGTGGTAAATGTATCATTCTGCAAAGCAAAAGTATAAGGCATTGTTCCACCCCAAACAGAATCTAATTGAATTAATCCTGTTTCAAATCCATCACAATTAGGATCAATATAATCCACAATAAATTCGATTGGACTTGGTTCTGTCAAAACGATATTATTGCTTTGTACACAACCATTTGCATCGGTGATACTCACAGTATAAAATCCAGCAGCCAGATTATCGGCTTGAATCCCATTTTGTAAATCACTCCATTCAAAAGAGTAGGGAAGCACACCTCCATTTCCAGAAGCCAAAGCAGTTCCATCCATGCCATCATTACAACTCAAGTTGAAGCCAGTAATATCAACAGCTTCGGTAGCAACGGTCAAAACAGAAGGTTCTGTCACTTCTTGAAAAAGAACAACATTATTTCCAAAATCATCCATGATATTAATTTCATAAATTCCAACTGGGACATTAGCAATTTGATTGTTTGAAAATAATATGGTACTGCCCGAGCCACTGATTGCTGTGTTGGTGATGTGCTCCCAAACATAATCAAATGGCGGTGTTCCATTTTCAACAGAGAAGATTAAAAACCCATTGGCTTCCCCATTACAAATTGGAGAAATAAAATCAGTTGTACCTATGATCTCACACTCGACCATAAATAAATCGAGTGTTACAATACTGTCACAAGCCGCTGAGGTCTGAATGGTATCGATAAAGATTCCTGTTGTCGAATACGGATTCGTTCCAATAAAAAACTCTTGTCCAACACAAAGATTGATATCTACTGTTTCCTGTGCTTGTTCAAGAACTGTTAAGTCTAAGAAGATCAAGCTATCACATCCATTCGGAAGGGTAACTACAAAGTCATAATTTCCAGAAGCACAAATTGTTTCTCCTCCAACTTCGTAGCAATCATTATTACAAATTGTTTCAACCAATTCTAAGACTTCTGGAGTTGTTACTTCGATAGTCGTACAAGAAGGTAATGCCTGATCACAAACATTAGCAGCAGTCACACATAATTCATAGGTCCCATCCGAAGGAAAAGTTAGGTCAACCGCTTGAGTTGTTGCAACTTGAGGATTTCCATTTACAGTCCAAAAGAAAAGTGCCGCACCTACATCTCCTGAGGTAGTATAAGTCGTTGGGAGATCTGGACAAGTTTCCATGTTTCCACTGATTACACCTGAGGTCGTCAGTTGACCAACAGCAGTACTTCCGCTGACAACATTAAAAGTCCAATCACACTCATCATTATTCGAACCATCCATTACGAGATAGTAATGTTGTCCAACAACCAATGGAACAGTATTGCTTAAAGTAATGCTCGTATTGGGCTCTACATCGGTATCACAAATCGTAACAGGACTAAAAGTTTCACAGTCAAAA
>CAKZTD010000290.1 GCA_937921595.1 uncultured Saprospiraceae bacterium | reverse complement strand
CCCATCTCTTCATCTAAGCTAATACCTGCGGGTAATTCAATTTTAAATATTGAACCTTTCGGTTGATTGTCTAAGATAGTAATTTTACCGTGATGTGCCTTTATGATTTCGTTTACTATAAATAAACCCAAACCAGTACCTTTTGTTTGACGAGTATCTTCAGAGCCTATTCGATAAAATTTTTCGAATACTTTTTTCTTTTCTTTATCCTTAATCCCAAGCCCTTGATCTGCTATATCGATGACGACCTCTTCCTCATTTGCTTGAAGTGTGATCTGCACATCAGCAGGTTTTGGAGAATATTTTAAAGCATTTTCAATAAGGTTGATCAAGGTCGACGTGATGCCAAGTCGATCTCCGTCGATGAAAATATCTGTAGGATAACTTTTGACTTCGAGTTTCGCTTCAGGATATTTTATTTTTAATTTAGAAACAATGTCCTCCACTGATTCGGTCAAAGGGATGGGCTCGATTAGTGGTTGATAAGTCGTTTCAATTTTGGCCGCGAGTAATAAATCATTGACTAAAGTCGTCAGACGATCCGTCTCTTGTAAGGCACTATTAGTAAATTTTTTTCTAAGCTCCGGCTTTAATTCTCTTTTTTGGAAAGTTTCTAAAATCAATCGAATAGAAGACAAGGGGGATTTTAATTCATGGGTAATGGACAACAGGAAATTTCGCTGTTGATTTGCCAGCACAATCTCTTTATTATATCCTCGATTGATCAACCATACTCCAATGACCAAACTGATCACAAAAACAATCGCTTCTCCCAGGATCATCCATTCTTGTCTTTTATACTTTGACGCTAAATCCTGATAATCTGCAGTCTGATAAAGTTCAGCATTGGTTTTTATTTCTTTGTTTGCGCTCATGACCAATCCCATGTTGTCGGCTTTTGCGAGAAAGGCATCTTTGTTTTTGGTAAAGAGCAATACCGACCACCAGCTAAATGCGATAAGCATGTACGCGATCACGATGAGTGATAAGAGACGGAGTGATAGGTATTTTTTCAATTATTGTTTAGTTAATTAGTGAGATACGAGATATTTTGAATATTAGGTTTTTGTTTTTTGGTTAGCAAGTTTCTGATTCGGTAAAATATTCTAATGAAACAGATTTAAGAACAAGGATTAACGATTTTTGATTTTAGAACAATCGGAGATTATTTTTCAAACACCACATCCAAAGCCTCACAAATATACCCCGCTGCTTCTTCCAAATCCTCCATCTTATGAGCCGCAGAAACGAAACCTACCTCATAGCCAGAAGGACCAAGGTAGACACCACGATGTAATAACTCATGATGTAAAATTTTGAATTTTTCCATGCTCTCCGAATCAATGTCATCAGCAGTTAAGATACGATCTTTTGTAAAAGCAATCCAGAAAATAGAACCAGCATTTGGGATACTTATTTCATAACCTTTTTCATCTGCATAGTCCATGATCATTTTGATGAAAGCCTTTGTTTTCTTTTCAAGATCAGGATAAAAATCTTTTTCCAAAAGTTGCTGCATCGCTGCGTATCCTGCTGCCATTGCAACTGGATTTGCAGATAGTGTTCCTGCTTGATAAACAGGACCTTCTGGAGCGATGTTACTCATGATTTCTGAACTCGCACCATAAGCACCGACCGGCATTCCGCCACCAATAATTTTTCCATAAGTAATGATGTCAGGTTGAATGTCATAATATCCAGCAGCACCATCGATCCCTATTCTAAATCCATTGATGACTTCATCGAAAATCAACATGGCACCAATTTTAGAACATTCATTTCTCAGGTGTTCTAAGAAAGACTTATCCTGAATCAAAAGACCATTATTTGCAGGTACTGGCTCGATGATAATTGCGGCAATATCATCCGCATATTTTTCCATGGTCTCACTTAATAACTTTGGATCATTAAGTGGAAGTACGATGGTCTCATTTGCAAAAGATTCCGGAATACCCGCAGAAGTACTCACTCCAAATGTCGCTAATCCACTTCCCGCTTTTACCAATAAAGAATCTACATGACCATGATAACATCCTTCAAACTTGATGATCTTATTTCTTTTGGTCACTCCTCTAGCCAATCTAATCGCTGACATCACTGCTTCCGTACCAGAACTTACGAATCGAATCTTTTCAATAAAACGATTATTGTCGAGGATTAATTTTCCTAATTGATTACCCAGTTTAGTCGGTGCGCCAAAAGAGGTTCCTTTCTTCACGGTCTCGATTACGAAATCTCTAATTTGCTCATTATTATGTCCCAAAATCAGTGGCCCCCAAGAGCAGCAAAAATCTATAAAACTATTGTCATCTTCATCGATTATGCGACAGCCATTTCCTTCTTTTATAAACAAAGGAGGCCCAGAGACAGACTTAAATGCTCTAACCGGAGAGTTGACTCCTCCTGGGAAATACTGCTTCGCTTCTTCGAAAAGAGCAGCAGAGTTACTTCTTTTTAATTCATTCACCTTTTTCATGTTGCAAATTTAATGATTCGTGTGGCTTTTTTGGTCAAAATGAGGTAAAGATCAATTTTTGTGGAAAAAAATTGATAGGGATAGATTCGGCGAAGTCGAATAGGTAAGGGGACATTCTGCTAAAATTAATGATCAAGTTTATATTAACCACTGCTCCTGCTCTCACTATTCGACCGCAAGGAGAATCTATCCCTATTGCCGCAGGTAATCTATCCCTATCTCAACGAAGGAGAGATACTATCTCTATCACCGCAGATGATCTATCTCTATTCGACTTCGTCGAATCCAAGCAACAACTTGAAAATCTATCCGTTAAGTAACCTAGCACCAAATATCTGAAAACACTATGTCTCTTACAGAAAAAATAGTCCAGGAGACTGCTCAGGCTTTTTTATATCACCGATATAGGAAAAAAGCGAAGAGCGGTAAGATCTTTTCTAAAATGGAAGCACGGACTCGCAAACAATATGGAGGCAAACGTGCCGATGGATTACTAGCATTCAATCATTATATTCTTGGACCTTATGCAGTGTCTATGGAAGCGAAGTCTTATAAGACGCTGGCTTCGATGAAACCTGTTCGTTCTGATAATCTTCTGATTTGGAATAGTTTCAAAGCAGGATTGGCTTGTTGTATTTTGACGGGGATGTTTTTTGCATTTTATCGATTGGATGATGGCTTTATGCAAATATTGTTGCCGGTAAATACCTTGGTTTGTACGGCTATGATTTATGGTTTTTTTACTTCGAATAGTTATCGACATAAAACAGTAAACGTGATCAAGCAACTCAATCAATATCCGGCGAATGAACGATGGTTGGCTTTTTCTAAAGATAGTTTGAAATCACTACCTAAAGACAAACTGAAAAAACTAGATCAGATCTGTAAGTATAAAGGAATTGGAATTATTGTGGTCACCAAAAAGGGCAGGGCAGAGGTACATCGATCGGCTGCTATGAAATGGAAATGGTTTGGTGATTTTATAAAATATTATAGTAGTGAGAAAAGAATTAGGCAGACGAT
>CAKZTD010000289.1 GCA_937921595.1 uncultured Saprospiraceae bacterium | reverse complement strand
AAAAAGCGACGGTTTTCACCCGTTTTGATTGCTCTCCTGAATCTAGCTGCTCTTCTAAAATCATATCTTTTGCTAAAGGGTTTTCAAAGACTTCTTCCATCGTTCGAATTTGCCCTGCAGGAACAGTATGTGATAGTAGTCTGTTCATCAGATCCTCTCCTTTATATTTACTCATTTCTGGTTTTAAAAATCCATTTAGTATTTTCCGATTTTGAACCCTCAAGGCATTTGTTTTAAAGATTCTTTCATTGGCCATTTCAGGAATTTCCAAAGCTGCACATAGATTGATAAAATGTTGTTCTGTTCCAATGGCTAATACAATTGGCTTTTTATCTTCAGAATAAAAGATGTCTCCATAAGGCGCAATATTCGGATGCTGACTTCCCATTCGTTGTGGAATATGCTGCTCCATTAACCAATTGGTTGCTTGATTTGCTAAGGAGGCGATCGCTGATTCATAAAGCGAGGTAGTAACAAATGAACCTTTACCAGTTCTTTCTTTTTTTAATAAAGCCACAAGGATCGCTTCTTTCAATTGATGAGCACTTAGAATATCTATTAAGGCAACGGGCATACGAACAGGATCTCGATCGGGTTCTCCAGTCATGAAAAGGAAACCTGTTTCGGCTTGCATCACAATGTCAAAAGCGGGTCGTTTACTTTCAGAACCAAAGGAAGTTAGGTTGGCGTAAATTAATTTTGGATTGATTGCTTTTAGTGATTCATAATCCATTCCTAATTTTTCGGCAGAGCCTGGTCGATAATTTGCGATTATGATATCTGCATCTTCTATCAATTTATAAAGATTTCTTCGATCCTCTTCGTCTTTCAAATCGAGCATCAAAACCTTTTTATCCCAATTGACACTGCAGTAATATGCGGAGATTTCTCTTTCTTTATTCTCTGTAGCTAAACGCCATCCTCTGGTTACATCTCCTCCTGTATTTTTGTTTTCTATTTTAATCACTTCTGCTCCTAATTCCGCGAAGAACATACCCACGGCGGGGCCAGCTAAAACGGAAGCTAATTCTATAACTTTTAAATCTTTGAACAGATCTTTCATGAATCATTAATTTTGTCGAAAGGTAGGGATTTTATGTTTTACTCTAAAGCTAAGGACTCAATAATTATAGGCATATGATCACTAAGTTTTATCCAATCATCAAAAGCGCCAACCCTTAGGCTTGTTTTATTGGAAATGAGCTTTTCAGAAGCAAAAAAGTAATCTAGATGATAAGGCTTCTCTTTGTTTTTTAATAAAAATAAAGTCGGATCGGATTCATGCCCATGTTCTACTTTGAAAATTTTATGATACAAACTAGTGATTTCTTTTTCTTTTAAAAATTCAACGACATTGGAATGATTTCCAATTCTATATTTCTTATCCCAAATGGCATTGCTATTAAAATCCCCAATTAAAATGGAAGGTTCATTAAAACTTTCAGCATAATAATTGATGGCTCCCCATATTTGTCCGACATAACTTTTACTTCTTTCTGTTTTATGAGGCATTGCCCAAATACTCAGAAGATTTATTTCTTTATTTTTTGTTTTTACATGAAGCGGGATGATATACTCAAATTCAGGGTTGTAATCTGACTTAAAACTTATCTCGACTGAATTAAACGAGATTGCTCCAACGCCTTTATGTGGATTATTTCCTAGCCATAATATTTGATTGTAATCCTCTCCTTTCAATGCCTCTTTTAATTTTTCATCATTTTCACATTCTTGTAGAATTAACAAATCTGGATTGAGCTGAATGATTTTATCAAACTTCTTTCTAAAAGCCATATTACAATTCCAAGTGATAATTCTCATTATTTTTTATTTGAATGAGTGAATATTGAGAGACATTTATATTCCTAGTTTTTTATGAAGATTTTGAGTAATTTTAAAATACTGAAAGCTTTTCCAGAAATACTCTAATTAATGAGCAATGAAAATTCTTAGTGCTGTCCAAATCAAAGCATGGGATCAATATACGATAAATAACGAACCCATTTCTTCATTAGATTTAATGGAAAGAGCATCCATGGTTTTTACCAATTGGTTTACTCAAATCTATGACTACAAAAATTGTAACATTCACATTTTTTGTGGACCAGGAAATAATGGAGGTGATGGATTGGCGATTGCTCGTTTGTTGCATCATAGTTTTTATAATGTCCATGTTTATTTGTGCCATATTGGAAAAGATAAATCGGTTGATTTTGAAAAAAATTTAAGCCGCCTTCCTCGACATAATGCTATTGCAATTACGGAAATAAATGAAGGGAATTCTCTACCCTCTTTTTCGAAAAATGATATCATCATTGACGGAATTTTTGGATCGGGATTGAATCGACCAATTGATGGATATTGGAACCAATTAATAGAGCATTTAAATCAACAAAATTCTACTCGTGTAGCGATTGATATTCCTTCTGGATTATTTGCAGACCAGCACACTGTTGGGCTTATTTTTCAAGCTCATAGAACCTTATGTTTTGAAGGTCCAAAGTTGAGTTTTTTATTTCCCGAAAATGAATCAAAATTAGGTACTTGGAATTTTGAAAGCATTGGATTGATGTCTTCATTTTTAGAAAAGACAAGCGTTGACAATTATTACATTGATCTAAATTTTGCGAAAGCATTTTATAAAAAGAGAAATAAATTTGATCATAAAGGAAGCTATGGACATGCGCTTTTAGTGGCTGGAAGTTATGGGATGATTGGAGCAGCTTTATTGTCTACCAAAGCTGCCTTGAGGACTGGAGCTGGGCTGGTCACTTTGCATACACCAAAGGTCGCTTATCCTATTGTTCAAAGTAACATTCCTGAGGCTATTGTCCAGCTCGATCCAGAGGAATTTTATATTTCCGAAATTATAGATAGTTCAAAACACAAGGCTATAGGAATTGGTCCAGGCATCGGCAATAATTCACTAACAGTCAATGCTTTAATGTTGTTTTTAAAAAGCCATACTTCAGCCCTTGTCTTAGATGCTGATGCTTTAAATATCATTGCTACAAACCAAAACTTATACGCTCTAATACCAAAAGAAAGTATTTTAACGCCTCATCCTAAAGAGTTTGAAAGGCTCTTTGGAAAGTCAGAAAATGATTTTAAAAGAAACGAATTACAGCGAACTAAAGCAGTGGAATTAGGTGTTTATATTGTGCTTAAAGGAGCGCATACTTGTATCGCCTGCCCAGATGGAAGTTGCTATTTTAACTCTACCGGCAATCCAGGAATGGCAACTGCTGGAAGTGGCGATGTGCTAACCGGGATGATAACAGGGTTACTCGCCCAAGGTTATTCTCCTAAGGAATCTGCTATTTTAGGCGTCTTTCTTCATGGTCTTTCAGGAGACCTTGGACTGGAGAAAGTTGGTAGTGAAGAAGCGCTTATTGCCAGCGATATCATTGAATCAATTGGACATTCTTTTTCGAAAATAAATTACACCAATTCATAAATTATTATTCATTTTTGGATTTTAAAACTTAATTTTAGCTAGGATAAAAAAACAGATTTAGGTATTAGGTTTTCGGGCTCCCCTAAAGCCGAAAACCTAATACCATTTTCCTTAGTTTTAAATAAAAATAAGTAAACATGAGCAAACCAATTATTGCCGTTTTAACCGGCGCAGGAATCAGTGCAGAAAGTGGCATCAATACCTTTAGAGGTGCTGATGGATTATGGGAAGGACATAGTGTTCAGGACGTTGCTTCTCCGGATGGATGGCGAAGAGATCAGGAGCTAGTTTTGGATTTTTACAATCAAAGAAGAAAGCAATTATTAGAGGTCGAACCAAATGCTGCTCATAAGGATTTGGTAAAACTAGAATCTAAATTTGACACACATATTATCACCCAAAATGTAGATGATCTTCATGAGCGTGGTGGCAGTAACAACATCGTTCATTTACATGGTGAATTATTGAAAGTTCGAAGTATTGAAAATCCAAGTTTGGTTTATGAATGGAAGAAAGATTTGATCACCGGAGATGTTTGCGAAAAAGGCCATCAACTTCGCCCTCATATCGTTTGGTTTGGGGAAGCTGTTCCTTTACTCGAAACTGCTGCAGAGATTGTTTCGCAAGCCAATGCGATTATCATTATCGGGACGTCGATGCAGGTCTACCCTGCTGCGGGCTTGGTGGGTTATGCTTTGCCAGGAGCAGCCATTTATTATGTAGATCCATATCCTTCAATCAATTGGGAGTTGTCGAATCGGCCGAATCTAAAGGTAGTGGAAGAGAAAGCCTCGACGGGGGTGATTAAGGTTGTGGAAGAGTTGATGGAGAAGTATTAAGTTTACTTATACTTTTCTTGGAAAACTTTTATTTTAAGTATTCTACTCTAAATTTCTTGTAAGAATGAGTGGATGTTGGAATGAGTGAATAAGTCGAAAAACCTAAATTTAAGTCTTATTTTTTTTACATTTGAGCAGGTATTCACTCATTTATAAATTCACTCATTCGCTCAATTCTAATCACTGCTCCTTCAAAAAATCAAAGACCCGATCAATCCAAGTACTTAAAATCTTGTCTTTGGTTGCCAAACTAAATCCATGGCCACCATGCGGGTATACATGTAATTCTGCTTTGACATTCTTCTCTATCAATGCTTCGTAATATAACAAGCTGTTTTTTACGGGAACAGCTTCGTCATCGCTTGAATGAATCAAAATCGTTGGAGGAGTATCTTCAGTAATTTGTTTTTCATTAGAATAATGATCGATCAACTCTTGGCTTGGAGTCTCTCCTAGCAGGGCATTTCTTGAGCCACCATGGGTGATTCCATTTTGCATACTGATCACTGGATAAACTAAAACTGAAAAATCAGGTCTAGCGTTTTCCATAGAGATAGCATCGCCGATACTTTCCAATTTTTCATTATAGTGTGTCGAAATTGTGGAAGCCAGATGTCCTCCAGCAGAAAACCCCATCACTCCGATTTTATCTTTTTCAATATTAAAATCTTTAGCATGATGGCGTACCATTCTCATCGCTCGTCTTGCATCGAGAAATGGGCTGAGGTGACCGACTTTAGAACTACCATCATCTGGTAATCTGTTTTTCACGACAAAAGCGGCGATACCTTTTGAATTATACCACTTGGCAATATCGGTTCCTTCCCAATCATAAGCCAAAATCATATATCCTCCTCCTGGAAAAATGACGACACCTTGGCCAGTAGCATTTGACTTGGAAGGTAAAAATACTTCGATATGAGGTTTCTGTATTTTACTAATCCTGATGATACCATCTATTTCTACAACTTCCTGCTCGCCTGTTTTGATGTAATTCGGAATATTTCCATCAGGCCAAAGCGGAATGATTTGATCTTGTGCAATCATTGAGTTTCCAATAAATAGAATTAGAAAATATATCAGTGCGAGTCTCATCTTTTTGGTATAAATTTTTTCAAAGCTAAAACAAAACCAAGATGCATCCCTTCATGAGCATTGTTAAATTCCATTGCTTGCTCTGAGTTAGATAAGGTAAGTCCAAAGCTAGTTGAATATTCTTTGTATTCTTTAAACAGTCCTGCCTTATAGTCTGCTTCCATTTTATCTACTGTAGAAAAAGTATACCCTTTTATCAATTCAATTTCTTCATCAGAAACAGGTCCTTCTGGCTTTGATCCTTTTCGGTATCTATCAACCAAATCAGGGTTTACATTGACTTGAAGGTTGCTCAATTTATAGCACAACAATTGCTGAGTGATGATCACGTGTCCAAGATTCCAGATCAAGTTATTGTTGAATCCTTCTGGAATATAATTGAGTTGCTCATTATCATAAGCTTCAATCACAGATAAAATATTCTTTCTAATTTGCCTTAAAGTAGTAAATGTATTCATGGAGCTAAGGAATGAATTTTATACAACATATACAACTATGTCTTTAATTTTTTCAGGTATAATTCGCTTTCAAAATATTGATTTGGATTTTATTTCATCTTAATTTCAAAGTTGAAAATCCAAAGTAAAGTTTGAATCGTATGTATGGAAATAGTTTATTCATTTAAAAATAATAAAACATGCGAATCTTAATTATTGGCCTAATCCTCAGCCTAGCAACATTCGGACTGAATGCTCAAAGCGCTTCATTTAAATTAAAAAACAATACAGCGAAATCTATCCCTCTAAAGATTCCTGGAGTAATGAATCCTAACCTATCTCCTTTTTCTACTAGCGGTGTAGACTTGAAAATTGGGCAGAAAATTTTCTTTAAGTACAAAGGAAAGAAACACTTACTATTGATGGTATCAAAGGAACAAGATGGACAACATGTTATTGTCAATAAATTGATAAAACGACGGATAAAGGAACTTAATCTTTAAAGAAAGAAAACCCTCTACTCCACTCTTTTAAAAGTAATCATTGGACCATCCAATTCTGGCTTATCACTGATAATTAGTTCACCATTTTTAAAACGATAATCAAAGGTTTGGCCATCGAAAGTAATTTTGTCATTGTTGGTGGTATAATCGTAAGTACCCGATTTTTGAATAAAGGTATATTTATCTTCGATCTGATTGGCGACATCTAATTTGTTAATTGAGGTATTAAAAGTCCAAATTATTTCGCCACTATTAATTACTGGTCGTTCAGGCATAAAGGCTGAATAGTTTTTCATTTCCCATTTTCCTTCTAAAGGATTATCACTTGAATTGGGTTTTGGACAGGCACAGCATAAAACTGCGAGAAATAAGATGGGGAGTATTTTTTTCATGATAACATTTTATGGTTATAAGGTTCGTTTATAAATTGCTCCTGGGAGGTCATCAATTACTTTTTCTTCGGAGAAACTAAAACCTGATTTTTCTAAAATACGTTTTGATGCTTCATTTTCAGGGTCTATGATTCCGATCAGTATTTTAGCCTGCTTTATTTGCTTGCTAAAATCTATCATCATTGATGACATTTCTGAACCATAACCATTCCCCCAAAATTCAGGCATTATAACATATCCAATTTCTACTTCTTCCTCACTAAAAATCGTGGATTTACTAAGCCCCACAAATTTTCCACTTTTCGATTCGGTTACTTTGAAAACGCCTTGGATGTCTTTTCCATTGTTAATCTTTAATATTTTTTGAAATTGCTTTTTAGTTATCTGCTCGGTTAATGCGTAGCCAGTAATATATCGCATCACTTTTTCATTGGAAGAAAGCTCATGATACAGTGAGTAATCTTCCTTTTGAAATTTTGAAAAAATGAGACGTTTTGAATTTAGTACCTCCATTTATACTATTCCATTGATGTCGTGAGGTAATGGCGGTAATGGTGGCAATTCTTTTCGAGGTACGATCTCTGCAAAAAAGTAAACAATCATACCGATCATACCTGTAAATAAAACGATAAGAGCCCAAATTAATTTTGTATTCCCTTCATTTGCTAATTTTTTATTCCAACTAAAAATATCCAGCAAATAAATAATCAACAGAGCTATTGATATCCCCATCAGCATAAACATATAAGCGAACATTGGCTTCATTTTTTGCATCATTTCTTCTGGACTATTGAAATGTCCTGAATGCTCAATATCTGCTATTGACATCATCATGTTATATGCTGCAAAGAAATATAGGATTAGGAATATTAATGGAGTAAAGGTTAGAATTCCTAGAATGGTTTTTTTCGTATTTGACATTGATGGTATTTTTGTTTAATCAAGGTATTAATAAAAAACCATCTTTCAAATAGTTTGAAAGATGGTTTTTAAATTTCTAAATGGCTTTTACGAATTGATCGTTTTATAGTTTAATCCATTTTAATCAATTCAGAATCTCCGAGTAGAATTTTTCTTTCTATTACGTCACCACCTTTGTAGTAGAGAACGCTATCTCCAAAAGCTTTTACATTTAATTTTTTCATAATCCTTACATAAGCTTCGCTATCGCCAAAAAGGTCGATATCTAGTTTCGAAATTTCAAAATCAAAACTTTCAAGGATGCTATCTCCTTTTAAATTAGCGCTGACGTTATGTGCACTTCCTTCAATTTTCATTTCTGAATCACTCCGTAATTTTAAATCCAAATCAATTACGGCCAATTCTCCTCCAAATTTACTATCACTAGAGAGATCAACGGAAACATCATCCGTTTCTAATTTGTCTTTAAGAAGAATAATTGCGTCATCAGAAGCTTTAAAACTGTTAATCATTTCAGCAGAAATGTAAGCAACTAAGGTCTCTTTCCCACGAATATTGACATTGTTTTTCAATCCAATTCTGAGGGTATTTCCTTTCACTTCCACGTAAACATGTTCTTGCAAATTATCATCTGCTTCGATGGATACATTTTCATTCTTTTTTGAAAAATTGACATACGCTTTAAAATCATTGGCAATTTCAATTCTGGAGAATCCTGAAAAATCAAAGTCTTTGGTGATGATTTTACCGGAAGGTTTGATTGCTTTTTGGGCAAAAGATTGAGCACTGATAAAAAGGGCAAATGCTGCTAAAAGGATAATATTCTTTTTCATCTCGTATTTTTTAGATGGTAGTTTAATAGCGATTTAATTTTTTAATCACTGTATTCCTTTAGTAGATGCTATTATTTGAGTTTACCCCTACTTCATTTTGAAATATTTGAAATATTACCACAATAGAATAAATAATGTCAATTGATAACTACTAAATAAAACTAATCACCGAGAAAAGGAAGAGACGCTGATTAGCATCACTTTATTTTATCAAAACCAAAACAATCCCAATCAAAGCAGGAATTCCTTGGACATAGAGAATTCTTTTTGAAACAGAATAAGCTCCATAAAGCCCAGCAACAAGCACACAGCCTAAAAAGAAAAGCGCAATATTATCAGACCATTCTTGATTTTCAATAAAGAACGTCCAAATTAACCCAGCGGCTAGAAAGCCATTGTAAAGTCCTTGATTGGCTGCCATAGATTTAGTGGGCTCGAACATTTCTTTTTTGAAATTTTTAAAAATCTTTGGCCCTTTGGTCGTCCAAGCAAACATTTCAAAGTATAAGAAATATAGGTGCAAAAATGCGACTAAGCCGATGATGATTTTGGTTAGTATTTCCATGCGGGTATTGGTGGATTGTGAATGATGAAAGAATATTTACTTCGGCGTTTTTCATTTCCTCAGCGGTAAGCAAACAAACCACTGAGAAAATAAAAATACGCTATATAATTTTTAATTCCGTTCTGGTAAAGCTTGACCTTCTATCCAAGGAGCACCTGCATCTTGCAAAGCTTTCTCCATGGCTGGAATTTCTTTTTGAGAAATTGATAAAATCTTTTTAGAAACTTTAGCAATTTCTTCTTTAGCTATTTCCAGACTCCTACGATGCATTTCTGTTGGACCATAAGTACTAAACAAAGCTCTTCTGGCAACCCCCATTCTTGAACGAATTGTTGGAGGATTACGCTCGCCAATTTCTGATTTGGCCTCACTACCTGTCAGCATTCTATCCAAAGTAGCAATACGTTTTTTCAAATCATATAACTTTGATTCCAAAATACCTGGTTCAATATTAGTTCGCTCTAAGGCAACAAACATCGCATCGAGCTTTTCTTCACTTTTGCTAAATTCATGAGTCAACATTGAAATCTCCGTTTGTAATTCGTCTACAGCTTTTATATGACTTGCATAAATGTTATCCGCAATTCTTGGCAAAGCACTTTCTCTTAAAGGAACGACTTTAAAGGTTTGAGGGTTTGAAAGTTGGGTAACCTCTCCTTCTAATTGTCTCGATATTGAAACCGAATAAGTTCCCGGACTCACTAAATAACCACCACTGAATCGTCCTGAACCACCACTTTGTCCCATTCTCACAGTTCGCTTGGATGCTTGCTTAAGATCCCAAGCAACTCGATGAATTCCTTTGCCAGATTTCCCTTCGATTTTTCTAACCACATTTCCTTGCTCATCTTTGATCGTTAACCAAACCTTAGGCTTCTCTTCATTCTTTTCAGCTTCCAATTCATCCCAACCTGGAAATGGAATATCCTGATTAGCTTTAGTTTTTTCCTTTTCTAATTTCTTACGTTTGGATTTCATAGATTCAAAACCATCTTTAAGAAAATAAGTAAAGATGGCACCAAAGTCCGGATTATCTGCCGCATAATTAGCAGTACCTTGTGAGCTTATTATATTTTTTGGTCGATACCATAATGCATCTGGCGTTGCAAATAAAATAGCGTCTTCTTTCAATTTTTCTTCTGAGACATTTCGCAATGGCGAATAATCATCTAATACGAAAAAGCTTCTTCCAAATGATGCAGCTACCAAATCATTTTCTCTTTTTTGAATGACAAGATCTCTAAAAGAAATCGTTGGAGCTCCAGATACTTTCATCCAATTATTACCACTGTCGACTGTAAAATAAATTCCAAATTCTGTTGCCGCAAAAAGTAATTCTGGTTTCACATGATCTTGAACCACACGCCAAACTAAAGTCTTCTCTGGTAGATTCGAAGCAATTGATTTCCAAGTTAATCCTCGATCAGTGCTTTTAAAAAGGTAAGGTTTAAAGTCACCTTCTTTGTGATTATCCATGGCAACATAAACGGTATTTGAATCATGCAAGTCAACTTTTATATCATTCACAAACGCTCGATCCGGTACTGCTCCTAATGAAGAAGCCATGATCTTCCGCCAGTTTTTTCCACCATCTTCGGTCACCTGAATAATACCATCATCGGTACCTGCATAAATTAAATTTTCATCAGACATTGAAACTGCAATGGAACTGATCGTATTGTAAGTCGACATGGCTCTTAAATCCCAAGGGTTATCCCAGCTTTGCACTTTGCCCATAATTGGGAGTGTAACGCGTTCTTCATTTCTCGTTAAATCAGAAGAAATTGGAGTCCAACTATCTCCCCGATTATCAGAACGCCAAACTCTATGGGAAGCAAAATAAATCGTCGAAGGCTTATTAGAACTAACAATTATTGGAGCATCCCAATTGAATCGTTCAAATCCTTCCCCAGCTTCCGGCTGAGGTTGAACGTAAACTTGTTCTCCTGTTAATCGATCAACTCTATGCAAACCACCTTGTTGTGTTTCTGCATATATAATATTTTGGTTTCCAGGTTCTGTAGCGGATTGATGACCATCTGCGCCTAATGTTTTATACCAATCTGCATTTCGAATTCCATGTCTATTATCGGTTTGAGATGGCCCTCCGTGTGAACCATTATCTTGAGTTCCTCCATAAATATTATAAAATGGTTTTGCATCATCGACAGCTACTTTATAATATTGAGTAATCGGCATATTGTTGATGAATCTCCAGTTTTTAGTATCATCCAAACTTTCATAAATTCCTCCATCACTTCCAATCAGTAAATAATTCGGATCATCTTTTCTAAAAACGATTGCATGATTATCGGAATGCTTTCCGGTTTCATTTAAACGTTCAAAATCTTTTCCTCCATTTTCAGAAACCTGAACACGAACGTCCATTAAATATATTTTATCGAATTGATGAGGAGAAGCATATAATTCTTGGTAATAATGTGGTCCGGTTCCACCTGCAACAGCTCCAGATTGTTTGGACCAAGAAGCACCTCTGTTGCTTGATTTAAAAACACCACCTTTGGTACGATCTAATTCTATAGCTGCGTAAATTACATCTGGTTGTTGCGGAGAAATTGCGATTCCAATTTTTCCCATATTCGATTTTGGAAGACCAGATTTTAGTTTTGTCCAAGTCAATCCTCCGTCTTCACTTCGATGAATTCCTGAACCTGGACCGCCGCCCATGTGCGCAGCAACCGTTCGATGTCTGTCCCAGGTAGCCGCATAAATTCTGTCTGGATTTCTAGGATCCACAGCGATATCTGTTACACCAGTCCATTCTTCATTACCTAGTGTTTTTTTCCAATTGGCACCTCCATCTGTAGAAAGATAGAAACCTCGTTCTCCACCTTTCGACCAAAGTGGCCCTTGGACAGCTACCCAAATGGTATTCGAATTGCTTGGATGAACAATGATCTCTGAGATGTGCTCTGATTTTTTTAAACCCATATTTTCCCAAGATTTTCCATCATCTCCGGAACGGTAAATCCCGTCACCAAATCCTACATGACGACCTCCGACATTCTCTCCAGTTCCCAGCCAAATCACAGACGGATTATTGGGATCAATGGTAATACAACCTGTGGAATAAACCGGCTGGCTATCGAAAATTGGCTTCCAGGTTATTCCTGCATTTTCTGTTTTCCAGACACCACCGGAACCAACTGCTACATACCAAACATTTTCATTGTCTGGATGGACCGCAATATCAGCGATACGACCTGAAGTAAAAGCTGGGCCAACGTTACGAAGTTTTATTCCAGCAAAAGTCGAAGCAGACATGATCGATTCTTCTTTTTTTACAACTTCTTTTTCTTTGTTTTTCTTCTTTCGCTTTTGAGCATCGGCTGAAAAGACAAATAGGCAAATGAAGATGCCTAGGAGGGTAAGGTTTCTCATAAGTATTGGTTTTTATTTATAATATAAACAGTAATCTTTAATTTCCTTTAAAAAATCTATGGGTTAAGCCTTTCAAAAATATGGTATAACAAATCTGTTTCTTCGATGATTCTTTTTGTCTGATACAAAAAGAACCAAAAAAATCAAGGCTGGATACTTTTTTAAACGCAAAATAATTTCAAAATTCTAAAATCTAAAAACTCGCTTTTGAGTTCATCTTTTACTTTTATATTCTTAATTACTTCAGTTCTTCATTATCATTATTCCTATTTCTAGCTCAAACAATTTATAATTCTTAACTAATTTTCAATAAAAGTAAAAGGCCATCCGTTAACTTCTGGTTTCAGAATTAAAACTAAGAATCAATTCATGTCAAAAAATATTTTCTCAATTAATTTATTCCATTTGTTGTTCTAGAGTGATGACTATAAATTCCTGTGGTCTGACTAGAGCTAACCTTATACTCATTATCATCCTCCCTTCTGATATATCACTTGCAGTCATAGTCTTCCCTAAACCGATGTCCACACTATATGCATCTTCAGCCTTGGCTCCTTGTAAAGCTCCTTTTCTAAATTCCTCTTCAAGGAAATTATTAGTTAAAGCTTTCACTTGAGACCAAGTAGTTTGATTATTGGGTTGCTTACGAAATTCGAATAAAGATTGCTTTACTGAAGTTTCTATTAAATCGAAATAACGTCTAACACTTATATACCTCCATTCTTGAGAATTCCCATTCAATGTTCTTGCTCCCCAGACCAAGACTCCTTTCCCTGTAAAATTACGAATTGCATTTATTGATTTTCCATCTGTCATTGAAACATTTAAACCTTCTTGGTCTTTATCGCTAATAGAAACAGAAGGTTCCACAACCAAAGTTAGACTCACATTAGCAGGTGCTTTCCATACTCCTTTTTCTTTGTCTAATTTATTATAAACACCAGCCATTATCCCTCCAACTGGAAGTAAATTTAGCTTTTTTTGAATTTTGGTTAATAACATTTTATAGCTAGGAATTTGCTGAACAAGTCCTGTATTTAATAACTGACTTTTTTCTTTATACTCTTCGGGGGACAATCCATTAGCCGAGCCATTTGGGAAATGAGTATTAAACAAAGTCAAAGCTTTATCTTTACTAGCTTGATCCATTTTATTAATGATGTTTCTAAGATCACCTAAACCTCCAACAAAATAATTAAAATCTACCTCATTCAAACTAATCAAAGAAGAATTCATCCAAGGGTAATATACCGCTCCTCGATTTAAATCATTAGAGCCAATTTTATTTCTAAAGTTAGAAATATCAGCATCCATTTTTTCAGGATTAAAACCATTATGAATGTCGAAAATACCAAATCGATTTCCTGTCCTGTTACAATGTTGAAGAACCAATTGGTAAGTATCATAACATTCCGTATCAGTTAGAAAAAGCGCATCTGGAATGACAATAATTGCAGCATTCTTTTCTTTTGAAAGTACACCGTCTGATGACAATGGCCGGGTAAGATCTTGGCGATTAGGTACATCAAAAAAAGTTCCTACTGAAACTACAAAACATTCCGAACCTCCATTTGCAAAAAACAACTCTAGACTTTCATATAATAAAAACTGAATACCATATATTTCTACATCAACGAATTCATTTGGATCGAAAATATTTTCCGGAATATGGAATCTAGTTTTATGTCGGTGACCAAATTGTTGTCGAAACTCATTCATCGAACGAATCTTAACTGGAGTATTAGAATCTGATATTCCAGTGTATCCGATAAACGTCGGAATAGCGGTCTGACTTGTGATTACAGAACTTTGAAAGATAGTTTCAGGAATTCCTTCTTCGTGTATTTCTTCTTCAGATATTTCTTCTTCGGGTAATTCTTCCAAATCTGGAGTATTCGTATCTCCGTTTTGATTGCTTGGTGTTGTATTCTGAGAACAGGAAAAAATATATAATATAATTGATAAAAAGAGAATGGTTTTACTGATTTTCATTGATTTTCGTTTATATCTACAATATAAGAAAATCGATGAATATTCTAAAATAAGTATTGCTACTACAACACCCTGAAGCTACAAAGGATTCTTAAGTAGCTCTTTACAAATTCTTTACAAAATACATTTCGATTGATCCTAAATTTTTGATGGGTAATTCTCCACGATGTTCGCATTGAAATTTACCACTGACCAGTTCATAAGTATCTTTAGAAATATTTATTTTCCCTGCTTCTCCAGATGATTCTAAACGAGCAGCAATATTTACCGTATCACCCCAAACATCATAGGCGAATTTTGTTTCTCCAACAACTCCAGCTGTGAGAGATCCGGTATGAATTCCTATTCGACCTTCAAAGTATGGACTGTTTTTTTCTAGTTGATTTTTTTTATATTCTTTTAAAAAATCTAAAATATCGAAAGCTGCAAGAATTGTTTTTTCATGATGATCATGACTGATTGTTGGGATGCCTCCGACACATAAATAACCGTCTCCGATGGTTTTAATTTTTTCTACGCCATGCTTTTTTATTATCCGATCAAATCCAGTAAAACAGTAATCTAGGTTTTGAACTAATTCTTCTGAACTTAGTGAATTACTAATTTTTGAAAACCCAACAAAATCGATCATCATGACTGTGGTACTCTTATAATTCATTGGTTGAACACTCCCCTTCTCCATGAGTTCTTTTGCTACTTTTTCTGGCAAAATATTAAGTAGTAGTTTATTGGATTCTGCTCTGGCTTTTTCAATTTGCTTATTTTTTTCAACTAGTTTTCTTTCACTATGTACCTCTTTGAGCATCATATTATAAACATGGGTCGATAAAGAAAAAGTAATGAATGTCACTCCAAAGGATTCGAGCAAGATGGTTATAAATCTTTCATCTATTTCTCGATTGACCACATATACTGCAGCCATAAATACGAGAAAACTTACAACGTTTAAGTAGGCTCGATCTGAATGAAATAAGGTGAGCACCGAATTCATCATCATGATGTATAAAGCATACATAACCATTGATCCTCTTTCTAAAACACTGAATGCTGCCATTAAGATGGAAATCACTGCCATTATAACCATCCACAACATGATTACTTGTCTGGAATAGGGGTATTGACCTGAGGTGATTTTATCTTTTTTTACTTCAATTATGGTAAGCGGAATGACTAAGAGTATTAAAGCAATATGTGTCAAAAATAAATACCAATAGATGTTTCCGAAATCGATTTTACCTGCTAGATATCTTTTGTAATCGAGGATTAATAAAATCAACATGAAGGCTAATCCAATGATCGATGCAGTTTTCACTTTAAAAACGTTTTCCAATAGCATCTTGAACTGGAGATCTGCCCAGAGTTCTTCATCTACTTCGATGAAGTTTTTTTTGAAAAAATTGTTGATTCTTTGTTTGAGCATTGATGGTAAATCTGTTGGGTTGCATGATTAACAAGTTAATACACACTTGTTGTTATACTTTTCTTCTTGGTTGGATAAAAATTTTGCTTGGGAGACAAGTTATAAACTTGTCTTGAATTTAAATTTCCATTTATTTGGGAATTTTAGTTAGTTTTTTCTGATTGATAATTTAGTTGATTTTATACAATAGAAATTACGTTTGGCTTAAACTTGAAAGAGTTGGGATTTGGCTTTTTATTTTTGATTTATGAACTAGAAAATATTTTTAAAGCGGAAACTGCTGTTTGAGATAAACTTGAAAGAATGACAAAATGGACTGTGATTTTTACATTAAAAAGCTCATTATATACCTCAAGAAATCGAGGATATTATCTACCATCTTAAAGGAACCATAGATAATCATTAGAAGTCCTAAAAGTTTAAAAAGATTGATTGTTTTTTGACCTCGAAGGGTGTAAATAGCTTCTTCTTTACTCGGGTTTATTAAGTAGAATACATCTTCTACTCTTCTTAATATAACCCCTATAAAAATTGTGATTAGCGGGTTTATTAGGCCTGCGATTACTGCGAAAAACTTAAACGCTAACATGGAAAAAGAAGTCATTTTGAGTTTAGTTTATTTGGTAATTTAAATTGAGAATTCTAAAGATATAAAATTATGTGTTTATAAAAAGGACAATTTATAAACTTGTTATGATTCGGTATTTTAGCTAGGGTTATATTGATGCTAGTGAAAATTTGCTAAGATGACAAGTTACAAACTTGTCTTTATCTAGACTTCCAAGTTAATTTGAGATTTGAAGATTTTAGTGTTGATTAGATGTAGGATTGGGTATTCTTGTTTAGAGAGATTGATTAGGGTAAACTTGAAAGAGTCGGCTGGGGAGTTATGTTTTGGATCAAGCTTTTGATTTGGCTCTGGTGATGAAGATAACGCCAATTAGCAAGACTCCTGAAGCAATGATTGATTGGTTAGAAAGGATTTCATTGTTGAGCCACCAACCTATGAACAGGGCAACCAATGGGTTGACATATGCTGAGGTGACAACCTTTGTTGGGGATACATTTTTCAATAAAAAGTTAAAAGATGAAAACGCAAGAATGGACCCAAAGAACACTAGATAAGCAAAAGACCATAATGCAGTACTGTTTACATTTTCGATATGGATATTTTGAGTTTCTCCAGTTATTAGACTAAGAATTAGCAATCCTATACCGCCAAAAAACATTTGTAAAGCTGCACTTTGCATAATAGATTCTGGCAGATCCGCATCAGGTATCCAAATGGCAATATACCCCCAGGCTAATAGTGCTCCCATGATCGCAATCATACTATAAACGAAGATTGCACTTGACACGAAATTAGGTTGACCGACTAATAATCCAATACCAATAATTCCAAATGCGATCCCAATCCATGTTTCTGTTTTTGGCTTTTTATTTTTCCATTGCCAAAGCATGAGCGCAACTATCAAGGGTTCGAACGCAACAAAAAGTGCAGCAATACCAGAATCCAAATATTGTAATGACCAAACGACTAGACCATTTCCAACGGTAAAAAGAAAGATACCTGCTATGACTGTATTCTTTAATTGATTCTTAGTGATTTTGATGGGCTTGAACAAGCGAGCTATTCCTAAAAGTAAAATCCCAGCTAATAGAAATCGAGCTCCTGCAAAGAGGAATGGAGGTACCGATTTCACTCCCCAGGCATTGGCAAGATAAGTGGAACCCCAAACAATGTAGATGATAAAAAAGGCTAGAATGATGAGCCAAAATTGTTTTTTATCTTTGGTCATTATATATTTTTTGGAAAGGTAGCGTTTCTACTCTTTTGTTTTACCAATGAAGACATTCATTTTTGAATTAACGGGATTCCCTGATGTTCTTCTGAACGAAACGATTTGTCCAGTGTGATAAATGGCATCAGCTATTGGTCCATTGATATTATTCCAAAAAGGGAATTCTGAAGTTTGTTCTCCTCTTTTAAAAATAACTTTCATTTTGGAAACCGTAGTTTCATCTGCTCCTTTTAATTGATCACTTGCTGCTTTGAAGTTTTTTAAGGTCATTACTCTTTTCTCAGTATCTGTCATTTCTACCTTTTCGTAAGGACGAATATTAGGTGTACTTGTTGTTGCGTTTAGGATCGTAACCGAAAGCCCAAATAAATGGTCTAGCGTTTCAGTCACATTCGATGCATCTTCACTTGGTCGATATGACAAGTCTTCTGTTCTAAGTCCTTCTGTTGCCCAATAATACCTGTATCCTAATCCGTCAATCATTCTGGCTATGACGTTTCCGCTTGAGTAGTCAGTTGGTGCTTCTGGAATTTGGTGATATGGCAATGTTTCTTTGGCAGTCATGGATGTGGCCGTTTGGCAATTAATGTTGGTGAAGAAGAAGAGAGAGATGATTAGAGTGGTTAATTGTTTCATGATATCTTTTTTTGAACCACGGAGTGCATAGAGGTCCACAGAGTTTTTTAACAGATGAGTTTTTTGACGTGGACTTTCACAGAGTCAAAGGAAGGTCTAGGTTTACTAAACTTTGAACGTTTAGTAAACCTAGTTTTTTCTTATAGTAAAGTTTTAAATCTTGGACGCTTCGGTGTGATATCTCCAAGACGTTCTTTTTTGGCAGCTTCATAAGCACTAAAGTTTCCTTCGTAGAAAACGATTTCACCTTCATCTTCGTAAGCCAAAATATGTGTTGCCAGTCTGTCAATAAACCAACGATCGTGAGAGATCATCAAAACACAACCTGCAAAATTTTCGATGGCTTCTTCCAACGCTCGCAAAGTATTTACATCAATATCATTCGTCGGCTCATCCAGTAGCAAAACGTTGCCACCTTCTTTAAGAGTCATTGCTAAGTGCAAACGATTTCGCTCTCCTCCGGAAAGTACACCAACTTTCTTTTGTTGATCACCTCCTGCAAAATTGAAACGACTCAAGTATGCTCTTGCATTAAGTTCTCGATTTCCAATGGTGATGAATTCACTACCTTGAGAAACAACTTCGTAAATTGATTTATCTGCAATCAAGTCTTTATGAGATTGATCAACGTAAGCCAACTGCACCGTGCTACCTGTGGTAATCGTTCCACTATCTGGTTGCTCTTCGCCCATGATCATTCTAAACAATGTGGATTTACCGACACCGTTTGGTCCGATGATTCCAATGATCGCATTTTTAGGAATTGAAAGATTTAAATTATCAATCAACAATCGATTGTCAAATCCTTTGCTTACTCCTTCTATCTCAATTACTTTATCTCCTAATCTTGGCCCTGGTGGAATGAATAATTCCAATTTAGCTTCTCTCTCTTTCGTCTCTGCATTACTCATGGATTCATAAGCATTCAAACGAGCTTTACCTTTGGATTGTTTTGCTTTTTGAGACATCCGCGACCATTCCAATTCTCGTTTAAGGATTTTTTGTCTTTTGGATTCTGCTTTTTCTTCAGAAGCCAATCGCTTAGATTTTTGATCCAACCAAGTACTGTAGTTTCCTTCCCAAGGAATACCTTCTCCTCTATCTAATTCAAGAATCCATCCGGCAACATTATCTAAGAAGTAACGATCGTGCGTCACGGCGATAACTGTTCCAGGGAAATTTTGAAGGAATTGTTCCAACCAATGAACACTTTCTGCATCCAAGTGATTGGTAGGCTCATCGAGTAATAAAATATCCGGTTTGCTAAGTAACAATCTACAAAGCGCAACTCGACGTCTTTCTCCTCCGGATAACACGCTAACATTTGCATCATTTGGTGGACAACGCAAAGCATCCATCGCTACTTCAAGGGTATGATCTAACTCCCAGGCATTATAAAAATCCATTTTCTCTAACCACTCCCCTTGCTCTTCAATAACTTTCATCATTTCCTCATCACTCATCGGTTCGGCTAATTTAGCAGAAACCTCTTCATACTTATTGACTACGTCTACAATGTGCTGAACACCTTCCTGCACGATTTCTTTAACCGTTTTTGTTTCGTCTAACTCAGGTTCTTGAGCTAAATACCCGATTTTGTATTCTTTATCGAAGGTTACTTTACCTTGATAATTGGAATCGAGTCCAGCAATGATTTTGAGTAAGGTTGATTTTCCTGATCCGTTAAGACCGAGAACACCGATTTTGGCTCCATAGAAAAAGGAAAGCCATATGTTTTTGAGAACTTGTTTGTTATTCGGCTGGAAGAATTTATTGACGCCTTCCATCGCAAATATTACCTTCTTATCTGACATGTATGTTTAATTTTATTCAAAAACACTAAGATAGTTGAAAGGAGGATAAGAGGGAATTTTTTTTCAATAAAAATAAACTGTTTTAAAAAAAAGAAAAAATCCTCCCAATTATACTTGGGAGGATTTGACATTAGGATGATAAAGCTTAAAATAATCTAAGCTTAAAGTTTTACTGCTTTTTTCACAAACTCTTGTCCATCAACAATTAGTGCATAGAAATAGATTCCTGCATCTAATCTCGAAGCATCCCAATCAATTGTGTAAACTCCAGCATCATGTGCTTCATCAGTAATGGTAGAAATCGTTCTCCCTGCCTGATCATAGATCACTATTTTAGCGTTACAATTACAACCTACAGTATAAGTAATCGAAGTTTGAGTTTTAAACGGGTTTGGAAAGTTCTGTTCTAATTCACTTTTTGTAACTTGAATATCTAAATCATATCCGTCCAAGTCATTTTGATTAGCGTTTCGATCAGAAGCACAACAACTTTCAACCATAGCAGCTAGTCGATCAATTTGCGCTTGTTGCTTATTGATAATTTCTTGTTGCTCTTGCATTGCAGAAACTAGGACTGGAATCATTTCTGTGTATTGGACTCCTTTTAAATCAACAGATTCCATTGTTTTATTTCCTTCTTCATCAAATTTGGTTGGGCTGGTAGCATCTTCCACCATATCAGGAAAAATTTCTTCCAATTCTTGTGCTATAAAACCATGTGAAAGTCCTTCTTCTAATCCTAACTGAGGAAATTTTTCAAAATCATATTTGTATGTCTTTGGCTGGAGCGCCATGACTTTGTCTAACATTCCGTCCATGACCTTTACATCTTTTTTTATTTTACTATCTGATAATGTAACAATAGGTCCTGATACTAATCCACCTGCAAAATATCCTGCAAATGACCCTTCTCCATTTGCTTGCCCATATACCGCATAATTGTTTGTTCCTCCAAGAGCAGAAGCATAAACTCCAAAATTTTGATTTGGTGCTCCTTCCCCTCTAACTTCAATTCCTACAGAATAATCTCCTCCTCCAATTGCATGAAATAATCCTGCTGTCGGCCTTAATGAATTTAAACAACGAACTGCAGTTCCAAAGTTTTGGGTATTGTCTTGAGGATTCGAACTTATCCAAATACTCTGTCCCCAATTAGTCCCAGTTTCTCCCAAGAATTGGATTCTTTGAGCAACATTGTTTCCTGAAACACTTCCATTATCTCTAATAAACACTTTATTATTCCCTGGAGTAGATGTTCCAATTCCAACGTTCTTCGGAGGAAGACATTCATCACCTGAAACTCCCGTCCAAACGTTTGTTCCATCCGTTTTCCAATCGCAATCATCTTCACCCGTTCCTGTCATATCGACCCAGGTACCATCTCCTGATAATACGGTATTTTCATCTCCATTAAACTCCAGATAACTAAGACTGTAATCCCCATCACCGGATTCTTCTTTACCAGTAATCAGCACTTCATTAGCTCCCTCTGGTACATCTTCTACTCGTAAATCTCCATTTACATGTAGCGTATGACTTGGATTGAATTCATGGATTCCAACATTTTTGAAAGAGGTTATACCTGAGTTAATTTCAATTGGACGGATCGATAAATCACCATCATTAGTTACCCTAAAATCTGCATATTTATCTTCTAAATCATAAGACAATCGCATTTGGGCATGATCGGTATTATTAGCTCCACTGTCATGTACATGAAGTTTTCTTTGAGGTTCTGTTTCATCGGTTAAACTAAAAGCGTTTCCTACACCTACTCTTCCTCCTTTATATCCTGTCAATCGCATGACTTGTAATCCATCAAGAGATGCTGGATGTAGATCGTTAGTATTACCCGCTTCATAAACCTGCGTAAATCTAAAGACCATATCATCGGCACCTCCGGGACTAGGACCAGCATTATCTCCCCAGTTGACGACCATCTCCGTTTGATCACTAGAAATTTCCTTAAGACCTATATATGCGGCATCTAAATTACTTGTAAACGTAATCCCGTCTTTCATCCAAGGACGAAAAGCAAACTCTAACCAGCCATCAGTACCTGCCAAATGGAGTAAAGAAAGTGGACCTGCACTACTATTGAACAAATTAGGGTCTCTCGAAAGCATCAAGTAACCACCTTGATTGATCCCCGGAAAGCCATTAATTGTACTCGTTTGATTATTAAACAATCTCATTCTTTGTGTGTCATTTGTATAGAAAGGTATAGATTGATTATTTGTAGTCCCCAATTTGTGAAGATCATCATCAATATTACTATTACCTTCTCTTTTCCAATCTTGCGCATTAAGTGAAGTCGCAAAAATAAAAGTCAATAGAAAAAACAATATTCTTGTTTTCATGATTCTGAATTTAGTTTTAATAAAATGAATTACTCGTAGTACTTTTAAGAGGATGCGCATCCTTAACTACAATGTAAAGGTCAATTAAAACTGAATATGATTCGGTAACAAATTCCGGTTCGACTTCAATGTCTTTTTAGATTAACACATAAAAAAAGAGCAATGAAAATAAATTCCATTGCTCTTCTAAAAATTAATTTAAATTAAATCAATTGATTTTCACAAACCTATTTTTCATAACTTCATTTTTGTTTTGAATTACAAAATTATAGATTCCTGCAGGTAGGCTACTAATGTTTAGGTCAACCTTTTTTTCTGATATTCGATATAAACTAAGCGGTAAATTTATCTGATTCCCAAACGCATCTGTAAGATAGAATTGAGTACCTTCTAATCTAATATCTTCCTTAGTAGAAAATGTAATTTCAGATCTTGCGGGGTTTGGGCTTGATGATAATGTTTGTACATTTAAAGGAGATGATACAGCGTCATCTGCTCTGAGGTTTCCAGAAGGGCATTGGCTCAATAAGAAACTACCAACAACCCCTTCTATTGGATCAAAATAAATGTTGTCTTCATCAAAAGTGATACTGCCTAGTGGGTTCACCGCATCCTCAATGTCATAGCTGCTATAAAGAACTCCATCTCCTATGCTCATTTCCTCCGAGCAGGAAGAATTTACATACACAAAAATTTGATTATTAAATGAAAAATCCACTTCTATAACAAATTCAGATACAATATCGTAATTGCCTCCATCGGCACCACTAAATGGTTCATAATCAATCGTGCCAAGATAATATCCACTATCTCCATAGTGTGTATAATTAAAACTTATCAAATCATCACCATCATCAAAATATTCGATTTGTTCATTTTTGGGCTTTTTACAGGCGCAACCAATTCCTGACTCGGGTGTCATCACCGGTTTTTCTACAATAATAATTTCCAATTTTCCGGTAGTACCAATATTACATCTTGATTGAAATGCCATTAGTATTAGACCATCGGAAACATTAAAACTCATACTTGTTCCTGTGGTCGTCTGCGATCCTGTTTCTCCGCCGAGAACTGTAGAATTTAAATGAAGAAAGGAACCTTTGTAAGAAATTGAAGTAGGAATAGCACTCCAAGTCAATGATACATCTGT
>CAKZTD010000288.1 GCA_937921595.1 uncultured Saprospiraceae bacterium | reverse complement strand
TTCACTTTTTTACTATGAAGTAGTTGGAGCTGACCATGCTCCAGAAGACTGGCAATTAAGAATTGACGTTCCATTCAAAATATTTCTCGAGGGTGTAAGTGTTATTGATGAACCTACTCAACTTGAATTTCGCTCCTACTGTGCTTTCGACCTTTCGAATAATAATCAAAACACTACAAGGTTGAATCCGATTATTCATTATGAAAATGGAATTAAGTTCTCAGTTATTTCAGAAGCTGAGTACACCATAAATCAGGGGAATGGGTCAATCGCAGATGATGGAACTTACAATATTAGCAGTGGCTCTTCAATGGTCATCGAAGCTGCTTATAAAAACTTAGCGGATGTTGAAACGGTTAATGATTGCAATTAAAATGAATCATTCTACTACCTTATATATACAGCGCATAACTCTCAGAAATCAAATTGAAAATAAAAGGAAGAATTCAATGACCATAAAGTCCTACTAAGGCTCTTAATAACAAACACTCCCCTTCTAGTTCATCATGTAAAATGGACCCGGTTATTGATTTTAGAATAATTAATTATGAAAAATCACCGCATTTCACACTAAAAACAGGAAACTCTAACATATATGCACTGTTTTCAGGTTAAACTTATCTTAATATGATACATGACAGTTTAATTACGTTACCTTTGTGCAAACATAATTGAGTTCTTAGGTTATTAGACTTTTATTTTAAATTCTCCTACCCTTCCTTAGTTTTTTATTTACAATTCCACTTTAGAGTGGGAATAACTTTTTTTTAATGAATATTTTTGTTGCAAAATTAAATTTCGACACCCAAGAGTCAACGTTGAAAAGTGCTTTTGAAGAGTACGGTAATGTAGATTCTGTGAAAATCATCATGGACAAATTCACTTCTAAATCCAAAGGTTTTGGATTTGTTGAGATGTCAAACGATGATGAAGGCAAAGCTGCTATCGACGGCCTTAACGATCAAGATTTTGATGGTCGTACGATTGTTGTCAAAGAAGCTGAACCACGTGAGAACAGAAGTGGTGGCGGTGGATTTAACAAAAGATATTAATGATTTCAAGCATCAATGATGCTTACTGAATTATAAATATTTTAATGGAAAGCCTCAAGAAATTGGGGCTTTTCTATTTTTAGGAAAGACCAACGAAGTATTACAAATTAATTTTTATGGAAGATATTTATTGTCAGCAAATCATTCCTGGAAAACTAAAAGTTGATATAATATTCGAAACCAATAATGTCATGGCTTTTCATCATACAAAGCCATATTGGGAACATCATGTTGTAATCATTCCGAAAACTCATATCGACTCCCTTTCCCACTATCCAAATAATACAGAATTGAATAGAGATTTTTTTGAAGCGATCAAAGTAGTAACTAAGATGTTTGAAGAAAACTATGGAGGTTGTCGAATATCATCTAATGTAGGCAATTACCAAACAAGCAAACACTTACACTGGTATGTGCATCATGGTGAGCGACTCATTGATGAAAGTGATAGCGCTACACATTAAATGAAAATTTAGAGATTTGTACCTAAGCTTTAATCATAGAAATCCACTTTGCACCATCAGCTATAATTATTTTTACAAAATAAATACCGGCTAATTCATTAGGAAGGTCTACAGTAATATTCTCAGTATTGTAATAAACATTGTTTGTAATTTTAATTCCTGAACTGGTATAAATTTCTATATCTGTTTGTCCATATTCTTTACCTAAATTTACTGTAAAATTGTTTCCGAATGGATTTGGAAATGCTTTTATTTCGACGTGATTTTCGATTATAAAATCATTATTTACAATATCAAAAACACAACCATTAGAAAGATCATCAAGACTAATGGATAGTTGATTGATGCTAGAATAATTGACATCTCCTATTTTTAAACCAATGAAACTTATTGTCGTATCGTTTGTCAAATCATCAGCAATACCCTCTTCAGGAAAGGCTGAAGAAAAAGGATTAAAAGGGTCAGGAAAAATGAAACTCGCCTCGATAAATCTCCATGATTTACTATTTGGAAAACTCGTAATGGTCTGGGTGATTAATTGTTGCATAACTAGAGTATCTGATGCACTAATTGAATCATTCTGATCAACGTCAGCTGAAATACGATTATAAGGTGAACCGAGTGGCCCTTGACTATAAAGATAATTTGAGATTAACACTTTATCAAAAGTAGATACACCATTTAACGGATCCGCATTATAACAAGGAGTTATAGTATAATTACCTCCTTCTGCTACCGTAAATTCATAATACCCATTTTCATCGGTCGAGACTATCGCATCTAATGATCCGGATATTGAAACAACGATATTTTCTATTGGAGTTCCAAATTCTGTACTTATAATTCCGCTGATAACTTTCTGGGCATTGGAGCAATTAAAAACCAACAGAAACAAAAAGGATCCTACAATATTCCGAAAATACTTTTGATTTAAATTCATGGATTATGGATTTTAAAAATTAATAAGATAAGAGGATATTTTGTTTTTACTAGATTAAGTTTTCTTAAAAAAGACATTAGTCTAATGATGTAAAGAAACAGGATCTCTCTTAAAGTTACAAATACATAATTTCAATCTTGTAGGACACATAAAACATATCACTAATGCATAATGTATTAATTTAAAACTGATTACAGCTATTTGAAAATCCCTACGTCGATGGAAATTTTGTATCTGATGGTTTATTTTAAATAAATATTGTCTAGTCATGAGCTATGGCTATGTTCCATTCTTTGTTAGTCTAAAACAAGATTCATCTACTAATGTCTCATAAGAGTCTCTTTAACAAGCTTTAAAAAAATAAGCCCATAAAAATACAACCCAACCCTAACTTGGTATGTTTGGCTTGTAATGAACAAAATTATTATCTTATTTAAATAAAAAAACGACATGAATCTATTTGAAAAATATAACCTTGGTAGCATAGAGCTAAAGAACCGAGTAGTTATGGCCCCGCTGACACGATCAAGAGCTGAAAACAATATCCCTAACGAATTGATGGCAAAGTATTACCAACAAAGAGCTGGTGCAGGACTTATTATTTCGGAGGGAACTTCTCCATCACCAAATGGTCTTGGCTATCCCCGTATTCCAGGTGCTTTTTCAGATGAACAAATTGAAGGCTGGAAGAAAATTGCAGATGCAGTTCATGCTAAAGGTGGTAAAATCTTTGTTCAACTCATGCATACTGGCAGAGTTTCAGCAAAGGCTAATTTGCCCGAAGGTAGTTTTACACTTGCTCCATCAAGTCTTCAAGCACCGGGTGAAATGATGACTGATACTGCGGATGGAATGGTTGCCCACGACCTACCTAAAGCGATGACACTTGACGAAATAGAAAGCACTCAAAATGAACATGTATTCTCCGCCAAACGATTGGTCAAGGAAGCAGGAATTGACGGTATAGAATTGCATGCAGCTAATGGTTATTTGATGAATCAGTTTATTGACCCAAAGTCTAATCAAAGAGAAGATCAGTATGGAGGTTCAGTTGAAAATAGAACTCGATTTGTTTTGGAAACTGCTAAAAAAGTAAGCAATGAAATTGGCAGTGACAAAGTAGGCATCCGGTTTTCTCCTTATGGTGCATTCAATGACATGCAATCAGATTACGAAGAACTGGAAAGTACTTTTACTCATCTATCGCAAGAACTAGCAAAAATTAATCTTGCTTATATCCATATTGTAGATCAACGAGTAGCTTTTGGCGCACCTGATTTTACGATCAACATTAAAAAAATCATTAAGGACAATTTCAAAGGGACCGTTATTTCAGGTGGGGATGTTAATACCCAAGAAAAGGCGAATGTCATTTTGGAAAGCGGCCTGGACTTGGTGTATGTAGGTAGGCCTTTTATATCTAATCCAGATTTTGTAGAAAAACTTAAAAACAATTTGGAATTAGCAGCTCCGGATTTTAATACCTTCTACACCCCAGGAGAAAAAGGGTATACTGATTATCCTTCTATTACTTTAGAGGTTAAGTAATTAAATATTTCTATTCTAAAAAGCCTAAATAGTGATTTCTATTTAGGCTTTTTTTATTCTTCAGAGTTTTGATCTAACTACCTTTACCTAAGAGTTCTTCCTGTTATTCAGTTGTTAAACAATGCTCAAATGATCTACCCTCTTATTTTTTACTTAGCTTAGCCAAAAGATATTTCCTTAATCTGAAAATCTTGCTAATGCTTAAATCTAATATTTATCTGCTATTTTTTTTACTAGCATTCCTCACTTCATGTTTAGGACAGGACAAACCTAAAACTACTGAAACAGATCAACTAATTACGCTCCCATTCTCTATTGAACAAACAAAGAAACCTAAGCTCAATTCAGCCTCCCAAATTGGTGATTATTTCCCTGACATTCATCAAGATAAAAAAGGAAACTTCTGGTTCGCAACGGCTTTTAGTGGACTAGCAAAATTTGATGGAAACACCTTAAGTTCTTTCACTATGGATGATGGATTACCTCATAATACAATCCTCGATTTGACGGAAGACAAAGCAGGAAATATTTGGATAGCGACAAGAAATGGAGTTTCTAAATATTACGAAGAGTCTTTTAATAACTTCTCAGAAAAAGACGGTTTAACTAGTAATTGGACCTCATGTATTCTTGCGGATAGCAAAGGTAATATTTGGGTCGGAACAAAAAATGGTGTGTCTTTATACGATGGCAAATCTTGGTCAAAATTTCATTTACCAAAACCAGACAAGGTTGACCCTCAAATAAGTACCAATCTTGTTCAAAGAATTATCGAAGACAAAAAAGGGAATATTTGGTTTGGTCGGAAAGGCGCTGGAGTCTGTAAATATGATGGAAGTTCATTTATTCATTTCACAAAAAATGATGGATTACATAGCAATAGTGTCAAGTCAATATTTGAAGACAAAAACGGACACATGTGGTTTGGATCATTAGAAACTGAAATACCTAATAAGAAAAATTCAAAAACATTTACCTATTTAACCGATGGAGGTTTAAGCCGATATGATGGAAATAATTTTACAAGTTTCCCAGAAATAGAAAGCTTAAGTGGTCACGAGATTTGGGATATTCGTCAAGATAGAAAAGGAAACATTTGGTTCGCTCCTAAAAACCGTGGGATTGTTTTATTTGATGGCAGTAAATTTACAACGGTTGAAAATAGCATGAATATAACTCAACATAGCTGCGTTCAAAGCATCTTGGAAGACCAAAATGGAAACATGTGGTTTGGTTATTCCGGAGGTATATTTCGGCTTGATGGAACGAAATTAATTAATATTACGAAAAATGGTCCTTGGAAATAGTGAATTAAATTTTGCAAAAAAATCACACTTCAATAAAAAACACTTACACCATCTCATTCGATTTCTTCTGAAGTTGTGAAACCATTTCCAATATTGGTTTAATACTAGACTTATCCATATAATCAAATCCCTCAAATTCTTCTTTGCTGGATTGTGAATCCTTGTTTAGCATTGAAGCGATGATCAACATTCGTCTATCCCACCAAGAAAGTTCTTCTGGCTTTTGTCTTCCTCGCAAAGCAACATATTTCATTTTTGAAACCATATGTTCAGGTAGACTATTTGCAAACCATTTTTCTAATTTCGGCCCAGCAGCTGCCCCAGAAACAGTGAAGAAAATGATGGGTTTATTTTTTATAGCTAACCAATTTTTTTTTACCCATTTTCGAATATATAATTTGTAATAGATTATTGGACTGCCAAGAATTATAAAATCAAACTTTGATGGATCAACCTTTTTTACATCAACATTGAACACTGGCAATCCTGTTGCTTCAGCGATCCAATTGGCATATTGTTCAGTGCTGCCATACTTACTTGAAAAAAATATTGCACCTTTCATGTTTAAGGTAAAATTATTTGGTTAAGAGAATCAGAGTTTAAACTACAATTAGATTTTATTTGCCCTCAGCCAAAAAAGCGGCATTTGGAATTAGGTATTCGAGCTCTCCTAATACCTAATTCCATTTACTTCCGTTAAGATTAATTGCTTAGATAGCATATCTTAATACCTTCAAACTTGATTCGCTTTGTTTAATAAAATATAATCTCAAGATAATGAATGAAGCCAAAAGAGTTCTTGACATTTATCAGTATCATTATTGATATTTTTCAAATCCACATAATTAAACCTCCTTTTTCATAGCTCCTCTTGAGTGTTTTTTATAAAAAATACTTTAGACTGCAACATTTTTACTTTCAAATGGTCTAATTCAAATATTGGACTTTATGATACCTGAAAAATTAACAGATCGAGAATTAGTGAAAAAAATATTAGAGGGAAACGCTCAAATATTTAAAATCATCATATCCAATACACAGCACTTGGTTCTTCAAATCATTTATAAAATGATAAAGAACCCTGAGGACCGAAAAGATGTAAGTCAGGAAGTCTATTTAAAAGTTTATGACAAACTCGCCAGTTTTAAGTTTAATTCAAAGCTTTCAACTTGGATCGGGACCATTACTTATAACACCTGTTTAAATTATCTAGGGAAGAAAAAAATCCCCATTCTAAATGTTATTGATAAAGAAGGAAAGGAATCTTGGGAAACTTTTGACAGCCATATTTTAAACGAAACCTATAATCAACCAGAAGCTAATATTTTCAAAAAAGAACGTACTCAAATTCTTGCATTAGAGATTGAAAAATTATCTCCATTATACAAGACGATAATAACACTCTTTCATAATGAAGAATTAAGCTATAAAGAAATTGGAGTGATTACGGGTTTGCCAGAAGGAACTTTAAAAAACTATTTGTACCGAGCGAGAAAACAACTGAAAGAGAATTTGCTTGTTAATTATAAAAAAGAAGATTTATGAATACTAAGCATTTAAATGATTTTGAAATACAAAAATTCACCTTCGATCAATCAGAATGTGAACCAGAAATTATAGATCACATTCAGGTTTGCCTTGCATGTAAAAAAAGAGTGGAGGCTTATTTTTCACTTTCCTCTGCTATCAAAAATCAACCAGAACCAATTCTGGAATATAATCTTTCAGACTTAGTTTTAGACCAGATTCCTTCCACTTCAAAACCGGAAAAATCCTATAACTATATTATTTATTCTTTACTTACTGCAAGTATAGGATTGATTATTTCAACTTTATTTTTATTTAGCGAAACGCTTTTTGATCTTTTTAATAATGCTTTAAACATTCAATATTCTTTTATCATAAGCATTACTTTATTCATCTCATTTTTACTTGGCTTTGATTTATTTAGATCTTTTAACAAGAAAATAAACAAGTTGAGTTCTTAGAACCTGTTTAAAAATTGTTTTCGATTGCGAAAAAATGGAATTTAAGGTTCTGAGGAAGCGTTTTTGTCTTTTCATAGCCTTCGCTATGGGAATACAAAAAGGCAAAATCAGGTTCTTAAAGTACTTTTTTGCAGCTCGAAGGATAAAATTTAAACAGGTTCTTATATCTTGATCCTTTTATTTTGCAACATTATTCAAAACAAATGGTCTAATAAATCATTGACAAAATTATAAAAAATGAAATCAATCTTTATAATGCTCTTAACCGATATTAATCCAGATGTTTACAGAACGATCGCTTTTATTCTTGTACTTACCATGGTGATGAAATTCATCTTATCAATACTAAAAACCTTCTTGAACCATAAGCTAAAAAACAAGATTATTGAAAAAGAAAGGTCTATAGAATTTGTTAACTCCATCCTACAAGCTAATGCAAATAGCGAATTACAGAATAATATAAAATGGTTCTCAATTTTACTATCCACAGGCATCGGTTTATTTGTAGCAGAACGATTTTCACCGCTTGGTATTCACTCTATTGCAATAATGGCAATAAGTATTTCCATTGGCTTTCTTGCCTATTCATTATACTTAAAACGTATTGAAAAACAGGATTAGAACCGCCTAAATCCGCTTGCTCTTTCAAAGGGCAAGTATTACATCATAAATATTTTTGAATTAATTATTGGATGTCTCCGTCAAACGGAGCAATAGATAAGTATGTCCATTTTTAAACGAATATTCTAAATCTAATTATCATGAAAAAAACAATCTTAATTACCATTTACAGTTTCATATTCTTTCTACTCGCTTTGTCACTAAATGCTCAAGTAAATCAAAACAATATAGATCTCAAAAATAAAATAGACCAGTACTTAAGTGAAGGTGTCAAGAACGGATTTTCGGGATCGGTCCTCGTTGCAAAAGAAGGACAAATCATTCTAAACAAAGGTTATGGAATGGCGAATAGAGAAAACAAAATCCCATACACTCAAAATACGGTAGCTACAATCGGATCGGTCACAAAACAATTTACAGCCACTGCAATTTTAAAATTAGTGGAGTTGAATAAATTAAAAGTAAGTGACCCATTGAGCAATTTTTTCAAAAATATTCCTGAGGATAAAAAGAATATAAGCATACATCAATTACTCACCCATTCATCTGGGCTTATTGATGTAATCGGAGATGGAGACTTTAATGACATACCAAGAAAACGATTTTTCAAAGCCTTATTCGCAACAGAATTATTGCATCAACCAGGATCAAAATATGCTTACTCGAATGCAGGTTATAGTATACTAGCTCGAGTTATTGAATTAGTCTCAAATCAAGATTATGAAGACTTTTTAAATGAATATTTATTTAAGCCTGCAGGCATGAACCAAACAGGATATTTCATAACTAACTGGGATGAAAATTTATTCGCCAAAGGATATGCCAACAACGTGGTAAGTGTAGGTACAATGATCGAACGATATAGAAAAATGGGAAAAGTTACCTGGACATTAAAAGGCAATGGAGGAATTCATTCTACACCAGGAGATATGTATAAATGGTATCAAGCCCTGAAAGCAAATACTATTTTATCAAAGTCAATGTTCGAAAAATTAACGACACCTTACATCCTTGAATATGAAGGGGGAACTAGTAATTATGCATATGGATGGGTGATTTATAATTCCAAAAGAAACACAAAAATCATTACCCATAATGGAGGCAACGGAATCTATTTTCACGATTTTATTTGGATGCCCAAAGAAGATGTTTTGATTATCCTATTTACCAATGCTGGTTGTAGAGAAGTTGAAGCAGCATGGCCAATTCGAAAAATGATTTTTGAAAAAGATCATCATCCAAAACCTATACAAAAGAGTCTACACCTTTTAGTCATTGACTTTATGAAAAACAATGACATTCAGCAATCCAAAGAACTTAAATCCATCATCACAAAAGAATATGATTATGCGACCAAAGATTCTCATTATTTAAATGGTTTGGGGTATGATCTAATGAGGTATGAAGAAGTTGATGTCAAAAACAATATTAGTTGGGCTATAGAAATTTTCAAATTAAACACCGAGCTCCATCCTGAAAATGGAAACATCTGGGATTCATTAGGAGAAGGTTATTTAAAAAATGGTCAAGAAAAAGAAGCCATAAGAAGCTATAAAAAAGCATTAAAATTAGCACCCGAGAAAGACTGCTCATGGTGCAAAAGCTCAACAAAAGCACTTTCTAAATTACAAGATTAAAATAATACTCTTATAACCACATTCAAAATCAAAGTAGTTTAACTTCAAGAAAATTAATCATTTTTTTTCTTATTTTTGAAAAACAAACACAAAGCCACAACAAAGAAAAAAATGGCATATTAGCTAATCATTTACCCTTGGTTGAGCTTCCGATTCACTAACATTTAGAAAACGAAAACGTGTAATTAAATTAGTGCTAATCAAAACAGGATTAATCCAACGTCTTTATTCATAACAGAAATAACCTACTTAATAGCATATCCATGTACACTAAAAAAACATACTCCACAATGCAAATGGCAATGTGGACTCGCTTTGAGACATTCTTGTTTATAATATTGATTGTAGCCTGTGTTGCTATATACTACTTTTTTGATCTAAGTTGGTTGAAAATCCCTTGGACACCTTTAGCCTTAATTGGAACTGCAGTCGCATTTGTTATTGGATTTCAAAATAATGCAGCCTATGGAAGGATTTGGGAAGCAAGAAAGATATGGGGTGGTATTGTCAATACTTCCAGAACATTTGGGATGTCACTGCAAGATATGTTAACCAATGAATATGCAGAAACCAAATTATCTGAAAAAGAAATTCAACAAGAAATAAAAACACTTACCTATCGTCACATTGCCTGGATGACAGCATTACGACACGCTATGCGAATGCCAAAACCTTGGGAGACAACTGCCAATCATAGAACCAATCAAGAATGGGGTTTTAAGCCTCCTGAAAAAAATTCTTCCTTAGATGTGGATTTAAAACCCTATGTTTCTGACAGCGATTTTGAATATGTCATGAGCAAGAATAATAAACAAACCGCATTACTTTATCTGCAGTCACATCACTTAAGAAAACTCAAAGAACAAGGCATCATTTGGGAATTTTCGTTCCTTCATTTGGAAGGTGTGCTTGAAGAACTCTTTACCCATCAAGGTAAAAGTGAACGAATAAAAAACTTCCCCTACCCTAGACAATTTGCCACCTTAAACCATTTTTTTATGTGGATTTTTGTTTTGCTACTTCCGCTAGCAATCGTCCCTCAATTCGCTGAGATCGGAAAAGAATTTGCTGATACTCACCCAATGATAAGTGACCTCTTTGTTTGGTTTTGTATTCCTTTTTATGTGATCGTTGCCTGGGTTTTTCATACCATGGAACGAATTGGTAGAACAGGTGAAAACCCTTTTGAAGGAACAGCGAATGATGTTCCAATATCTACGATTGCTAGGGGTATTGAAATTGACTTACGACAAAATCTAGGAGAAGCAACAGAAGATATACCTAAACAATTTCCAATGGAATTCAATACGCAATTTTAAAAATTCATCAGGCTTAATCCATACCTTAAATAATTCGCAAAATTACTCAATTGTTACAAAAAGAAACATGTCAATAATAAAAACATCCTATAACAGACGTTCCTTTTTAAAGGCTTCCGCCATCGCTGGTGGTGGATTAATGCTCAATTTTTGCTGGCTGGCTTCCTGTCAAACTCCTTCCGATAAAAAAATTGAAAGCCTACCTAAAGAATGGTTTGATTTCAATGCTTATTTAAAAATTGGAAACAATGGTCAAGTAACTATTTTTTCTCCCAATCCTGAAGGAGGACAGAATATCAAAACCTCAATGCCAATGATCGTAGCTGAAGACTTGGATATCAATTGGAATGATGTGATCGTTGAACAAGCTCCTTTAAATACCGACTTGTATCAGCGTCAATTCATTGGTGGAAGTAATGCAATCCGGTTTGGTTGGAAAGGATTGAGAATGGCAGGGGCATCGGTTCGACAGATGCTTCGAACAGCAGCAGCTCAAACTTGGAGTGTACCTCTAGAAGATATTATTACAGAGGCTGGTATTCTAAAACATAAGGCAAGTGGTAAAGAAATAAGTTATGGTGAGATAGCTTCCATTGCAGCCAAAGTACCAATTCCAGAAGAAGTTCAATTAAAAGAAATCAATGATTTTAAAATAATCGGTACCTCTAAAAAAAATGTAGATTGTAAAAAAATTATCACTGGTCAACCGCTCTTTGGAATAGACGCCCAAAAGGAAGGAATGCTCATTGCTATGATTGTCCATCCTCCTGCGTTTGGAATGAAATTAAAATCCGTAGATGAAGAAGCGATTAAAAAAATGCCCGGCATCCGAGATGTATTTACCATAGATGTCCTGAATAAAGATTTTGAAAGACAGCATTTTGATACTTGTACTTTTCTCGATGTGGTAGCAATTGTAGGTGATTCCACCTGGGAAGTAATGCAAGCTAAAAAAGCGATCAATATACAATGGGAACCTTTTGAAGCTTATACTGAAGAAAGAACTTTTTGGGGAAAATCCAAACAAACGCTGACCATTCCTGCAGGCTTGGAAAACACCGTCGACCATAAAGTAAAAATGACGGAAAGGGCTACCCAAAAGAGTAACGTAGTACGCAAAGATGGCAATCCCGAAGCGGCTTTCAAAAATGCAGCCAAGGTCATTGAAAAAACCTATACCGCTCCTTACCTTGCCCATAATTGTATGGAACCTATGAACTTCTTTGCAGATGTAAAGAATGAAAAAGCAGAA
>CAKZTD010000287.1 GCA_937921595.1 uncultured Saprospiraceae bacterium | reverse complement strand
CGGTATTTTAGGATGAGGATTTTAGAGTTAGGCAAGGCAGAAAATTGAGACATAGCCTTCGCTATGGCGAAAATTTCTAACGAAGTATAAATTTAAAAGCATCTCATAAAATGCTTAAGTATTTCTTCTACAATACTTAATACAACAAAAAAGCCCAGATCTTACAATTCAGACCTGAGCTTTTTGACTTTGATTCTTATTTTGATTCGTTAGTGGCTGTCTTCCTTGATCAAATGAGGAAACTTCGCTTGAAATCGTTTCAATCGAGGAACCGAAACAGCGCGAATATAACCATGGTCTGGATGAAGTCTTTCGAAATCCTGATGGTAATCCTCTCCTAACCAGAATTTTTCAAAAGGCATCACTTCCGCGGCAACTTTATTAGGAGCAATTTCTTTGCTCAATGCTGCAACCTTATCATCAATGATCTTTTTTTGTTCTGCATTTTGATAAAAAATAATTGAACGATATTGAGATCCACGATCATTCCCTTGCCCATTGACCTGAGTAACATCTTGAGAACCAAAGTATACATCAACCAAAGTTGAAAAGCTGACCACTTCAGGATCGTATATAATTTCAACGGCTTCAGCATGACCTGTTTTACCCGTATTCGAAGAATCATAGGTCGGATTTTTTGTATGACCTCCAGAATAACCGGAGATAGATTCCTTTACGCCTTTTACAGACTCATAAATTGCCTCTACACACCAGAAACAACCTGATGCGAAATAAGCTTTTGATAGACCTTCCTTAGTTGCTTTGACCATAACAGGCTTCGCATCCATGACCTTTACTTGTTTAGTATTATCGGTATTTGAAGTCTGACAGGCTCCTAATGTGAGGAGCGAGAAGAAGAATATAAAGAGATTTGTAATTTTCATCTTTTTTTGATTTGGTGTAAATACTTAACTATTCTAGTAGCATAAAGTTCATAATAAAAATAGAGCATTCCTACTCTTTGCTGTCGTAAAGAAGATACTTTATTTAAAAAAGATCAAGTTGCGAAGTACTAATATGGCAAGTCATTAAACTTGCCTTCATGCATCACTTTCATTTACAGCCTTATTAAGATCGGCTTAAATTTAAAAGAGTGTTCTTTTTGAGAAAGTTCGCAACCTAGATTAAAAATAATAAAAGCCTATTGGGTAACCTTTCATCATCATCCGCTATATGAGAATGTATTGACCAATTCTTTTACTCATTTACAACTCAAAACAACAAGATGAAAAACTTAGCAATTGGAGCAGCCTGTTTCTTTATCGGCCTCCTTGTATTCAAATTCTTTCCTAATATATTTTCAAATGGCGAAACCGAAGACTTCCTAATTTTGAGCCAAATAAAAAAAGTAGCAAAATTACAAACTGTCGAATATACCGGATACGAAATTATGACTAAAACTATAAAAGATTGGGCAAAAGCATCGACAACGATGAGTTTTGTTGCCGTTGGAAAAGTAGTCGGGTCTATCGATTTAGATAAAATGGAAATGACTAAAGATGATGCTCTAAAAACAGTAACCATCAAACTTCCTAAAGTTGAAATATCTAATCCAACTGCAGAAACATTTCGAGAGATTTGTAAAGAGAAAAAAGGTATAGGGCCTGAACCAAGTAGAAAACAAAGAAATGATTGGCATAAAGAAGCTTTTGCAAAAATAAAAGCTACTGCAAAAAAGAACGGAGTAGAAAGCAAAGCTAAAGCAAATGCAAAAGAGTATCTCCAAACATTTATTGAAGGCTTTGGCTGGAAAGTAAAATTTGTATAACTCTATTTTAGAATACGTTTACTAAACTTTTGAATATTAGTAAACGTATCCTAAATTGTATCTTTAAATAAAAACCAATGACAGTCATCCTCAAAAAGCCAATACTTTTTTTGATCTTCCTTTTCTTAGGTCAAAATATTGTTCTTGCTCAACATGACACCATCAAGGCAAATACCTTTCTGGACGAAGCATTGGATTTGTATGATGATGGTAAATATAAAGCTGCTCGAAAACCATTCAAAAAATCACTCGCTCTTCGAGAAAAATTCTATCCGAAGAATCACATCAAAATTGAAGACCTCTATTATTGGTTAGGTGTCAATGAACAAGGTTTAAGAGACAATGAACAATCTCTTTCTTATTTTCAAAAAGGTCTTGAAAGTGCTATCCAAAGAGAAGGTCATAAAAGTCTCAATGCAGCAGATTTCTATATGGACATTGCAAATACGCTTGACCAACAATACAAGGTTGACCAAGCGAAAGAATATTATCAAAAGACTTTACGCATTTATGAAAAAGAGTTTGGGAAGGAAAGTTCAGAAGTCGGCAATGCATTGATGAACATTGGTTATGGCCAACGAAAAATGGGGAATTATCGAGATGCAGGGGAATATTATAAAAAAGCCTTTGAACTTTTTAAAAAATCTTCAGAACCTACCAGTAAGGATTTCTATAGAATTTATATCAACCAATGTAATCTACTAATCGATCTAGGCAATTATGATCGAGCGCTTGACTATGCTGAAAAAGCTTTGAAAATTAAGCTGATGCATTATGACACGATCCACCCAAGTGTTTATAAATATTATGGAAATATCGGGAGGATTTATCAGATAAAAGGAATGCCAGAAAAAGCGCTCCCTTATGCTGCAAAAGCTTTAAGGATCGCAGAGATATCCCGAGGAAAAAAGCATCCGGAAACAGCAGGCCTCATGGGTGAACTGGCTACAGTTTACGAGGACCTCGGAAAACAAGACAAAGCTTTAAAACTTCAAAAAAAATCAGTTAAAATCCAAGAAAAAGGGCTACCCCCGACTCACCCGTATTTAGTCAGCGGCTATTCAGATATTGGAAAAGCCTATGAAACAAAAAAAGATTTTGATAAAGCTTTAGAGCTTTACGAATACTCCATACAACAATATCAAAAAGCAGATTATGTTCCAAAGCACTTAATCTCTTCGACTTTAAGAAGAATGGCCAATGTACATTTTAAAAAAGAGAATATTCAAAAAGCATTATTAAGTCTGCGAGATGGGATTAAATTAATTGCTCCCAATTTCGAATTCGAAGAAGGTGATTTATATAAAAACCCAAAACTCGACTTCATTCAAGCAGAAGTAGAATTTTTAGACCTCCTTAGATCTAAAGCTTATTTTTTACACGAACATTATAAAAAAGACAAGCAGCAAATTGACTTAGAACAAGCACTTGTGACTTCAGAACTTGCGATCGAACTCATCGAAAAAATACGACGAAGCTATCAGTCTGAATCGGCTAGACAATTTTTAAATTCTGACACTGCTCCGATCTACGAACAAGCCGTCGAACAAGCTTTCGATTTATATTTATTGACCAAAGACAGGGAGTATCTTTTAAAAGCTTTTGAGATTTCTGAAAAAAGTAAAGCTAGTATTCTTCAACAGAGTATTAATGATCAATACGCTTTAAAAATTTCCGACATCTCTGCTGATGAAATTAAATCCTTGCAATCTCTGCATCAAAATATTGCAGAATTCGAAGAAAGTGTTTTAACAGAAAAAGATATAGCTGTTCAAAAACAATTACAAGAAGAATTGTTTGAATTAAAATTAAATTATGAAAAAGAAATTTCTGATTTAGAAAATTCTTATCCCAAATATCGACAATTAAAATATGCTGCAAAAAACATAAACCCAATTTCCATTCAAGAAAACCTTCCTGATAATAAAACCACGCTTGTCGAGTACTTCCATACCAAAGACCAGCTTTTTATTTTTACTTTTTCGAAAACTGAATTTAAGGGATTCAAAATCCCAGTTGATTTCGATTTAGAAAAACCTATTTTGTCTCTTCGAAAAAATGATGTCCAACACATGATGGCTAATAAAGGAGCTAGCTTGGACTATATCGCAACGATCAATAAATTACACCAATTATTAATTGCTCCAATTGAATCCGAAATAACAAATTCAACAAATTTAATCCTAATCCCTCACGGTGTTCTTCAATTGTTGTCTTTCGAAACCTTAGCTCCAATTTCCGATACTCAGGATTTCAGAACCTTGGACTACCTTTTAAAAAAACACAATTTATACTACGCTTGGTCTGCAGGATTATGGCTAGAAAAAAACACCTCTAGTTCAAATCATAATATAGGATTTACTGGTTTTGCTCCAGGCTTCAAACCAAGTAATCAAAAACAAATCGCAGCAAATTTATCTTCTTTTAGAGATTACCAAACAGAGCTTAGCTATTCTATACCTGAGATAAAAAATGCGGTATTTTATTTTCCTGGAAAAACTTTTACCGATGATTCCGCCTCCGAATCACAGTTTCTTCAATGGGCTTCAAAAAGCAGAATCATCCACCTCGCTACTCATGGTGTCGCCAATGATCAACATCCCCTAGAATCAGGGTTATTATTTTCCGAAAATAATGACACGCTCGAAGATGGATTTTTAAACACCTTAGAAATCTATAATCTCAACCTCTCCGCCGACCTTGCAGTCATGAGTGCTTGCAATACTGGCTACGGACAACTAGCTGAAGGCGAAGGAATCATGAGTCTGGGTCGGGCATTTATGTACGCTGGATGCAAATCGGTGATCTCTAGTCTTTGGCTGGCCAATGATGAATCTACCAGTTCAATCATGCAAGGGTTTTATAAATATTCTTCTGAAGGTTTATCAAAAGACGAAGCTCTTCGAAACGCAAAAATTGATTACTTAAATCAAGCAGATCCTCTAACTTCTCATCCTTACTTTTGGGCAAATCTTGTAGCTGTAGGCGACATGACTTCTCTTCAACCAAAAGGTGGATCATCCCTTTGGTGGATTATTCTTATTATTATTTCTAGTCTCTTATTTTCGGTTTTTATTTTTAAAAAGATATCTCACTAAGATCAAAAGTAAATACCAGAACACGAATAATCTTGTTTGAGGAAAAACCAAATCCCAAACTGGGCTGGTAATTTCAAAGTTCGGTACTGGGAAAAAGATTGACAAGATCTCATCTTTGGCAATGAAAATTCTTATTAAAAAAAAATACTAAACGCTCAGTTTAATGGTGTCTTCCTTGACATTATTACTGCTTACGAATTCTTTGAGCAACAATAGAAATTATATATTTTCCAAAGCCTATAGCTTTTTACTCGCTAGATTTAGCTATTCTAAATTCTTAATTATTCACTTTTAATTCTTTCTACCTTCCAACATTCCGCATATTTTATCGTTATTGCTTATAAATTTGTACTTTTGCGGCTTCAAAAACTAAAGCAAACACGATGATCAACTTTCCTCTTCTTAAAGAGATATGCGAAATGCCAGGTGCTCCTGGTTTTGAACAAAGAATCCGAGAATTAGTTATTTCTCATGTTACGCCGCTTGTCGATGAAGTTTCAATAGACCCAATGGGTAATGTCATTGCAGTAAAAAAAGGTAAAGAAGACAAACGAGTAATGGTCGCTGCACATATGGATGAGATTAGTTTTATCATTACTCATATTGATGATGATGGCTTTCTTCGATTTATTCCACTTGGTGGTTTTGATCCTAAAACATTAACCGCTCAGCGTGTAATCATTCACGGCGAAGAAGATGTCATTGGTGTAATGGGTTCCAAACCAATTCACTTAATGAAACCGGAAGAACGCTCGAAAGCTGTTCCTATCGAAGAATATTTTATCGATACGGGAATGCCTGCAGAGCAAGTGAAAAAATTAATTTCCATTGGTAATCCCGTTACTCGCGAAAGGCAATTAATCGAATTGGGTGATTGTGTAAATGGAAAATCTATAGATAACAGAGTTTCTGTTTTCATCCTGCTTGAAGTGCTTAGAGAATTAAAAGATGCGACGGTTCCTTATGATATCTATGGTGTCTTTACGGTTCAAGAAGAGATTGGTCTTCGAGGTGCTTTTGCCTCCACTCACTTAGTTGATCCAGATTTTGGTTTTGGCTTAGATACAACGATCGCGTTTGATGTCCCTGGTGCAGCAGCTCACGAGAAGGTCACTTCTCTTGGAAAAGGTGCAGGTATAAAAATCATGGATAGTTCAGTTGTTAGTGATTACCGAATGGTAAAATACTTAAAAGAGCTTGCTGATAAAAAGTCAATTAAATGGCAACCAGAGATTTTACCTAGAGGTGGAACGGATACTGCGGGAGTTCAAAGAGGAGGTAAAAAAGGTGCAATTACCGGAGCTATTTCTATCCCGACGCGACATATACATCAGGCTATCGAAATGGCACACAAAGAAGATATTTATAATTGCATTCAATTACTCCGTGAAGGGCTGACGAATTTGGATCAGTACGATTGGAGTTTTAAGTAATCAAGTCAGCAAAGTATTAAGTTAACAATAGACGAACCTTATTGTTAACTTCTTTAATTGCTAATTTATTAACTTCATATACTTATGTGGACCGAAGAAAACAATACCCTTAAGGCAACCTTCAAATTTAAAAACTTCACAGAAGCTTTTGGCTTTATGACCGAAGTTGCTTTTCATGCGGAAAAACAAAATCATCACCCAAACTGGAGTAATGTTTATAATACGGTGAGTTTTGAATTGAACACCCATGATGCTGGAAACACCGTGACTGAAAAAGATCACAAATTAGCGAAAGCAGTTGATGCTGTTTTTGAAAAATATAAATAAGCATTTACAAGATATAAAAACAGGAAGGGTAGAAACGGAACAATCCATTTCTACCCTTTTTATTTTTACAATATTCTAATTACGCGTAAGCTCTTCGATCAGATTTTTCCATGTAATTGATAAACGCTTTATTAACTACGCGAAATCCACCTGGCGTAGGATAATTTCCAGAGAAATACCAATCTCCTTTATTCTCCGGACAAGCTTCGTGTAAACCTTCAATCGTTTGATAGATCACTTTCACCTCAGGTTTGATTCCTTCTGGCGTAATGATTTCAGCGATTTTATCCGACACTTGTTCATAAGTGAAAGTATCGTATAAAGCGATCAATTCATTCGTGATTTCCTCATCTGGTTTCCCTTCCTGCGCTTTGCAACGTTCATAAGCTTCATCCAATAAATGACTTTGCTTGGTATCATTGAGCAACTCAACCATTGCTCTAAACGCAACAAACTCTTTCAATTTCGACATGTCTATTCCATAGCAATCCGGATATCGAATTTGTGGTGCAGAAGAGACAATGACGATTTTTTTAGGTCGAAGACGAGAGACACTTTTTATAATACTATCTCGTAAAGTTGTTCCTCTTACGATAGAGTCATCAATCAAAACAAGGTTATCTTTTTCATTTACAACAACTCCATAAGTAACATCATAAACATGCGAAACCAAATCTCCACGAGTCGAATCATCCGCAATGAACGTTCGCATTTTTACATCTTTTACAACGATCTTTTCTGCTCTGGCTGACATGTTGAGAATCTTCTCTAAACGCTTGGGTTTTATATCTGCACCCATTGCTTTAATCTTCTCAAGCTTCACCAGATTGAGTTTCTTCTCTACCCCTTTGATCATTCCATAAAAAGAAGATTCCGCAGTATTTGGTACAAAAGAAAATACGGTATTTTTAAAATCCTGATCAACCGCTTCCATTACTTGCCCAACCAACTGCTCTCCTAGTTTCTTTCGTTCATTATAAATATCTCGATCGGTTCCTCTAGAGAAATATATTCTTTCAAAAGAACAAGACTTTCTTTCTAAAGGCTCTATAAAAGGAACTTCGCTAACTTTTCCATTACGCTTGATGATCAATGCATGACCTGGTTTCAATTCTTTTACTTTTGAAATATGAACATCAAAAGCCGTCTGAATTGCAGGTCGCTCAGAAGCCGCAACAACAACATCTCCATTGGCATAATAATAAGCAGGCCGAATCCCTGAGGGGTCACGCATCATAAATGCATCACCATGTCCTATCATTCCTCCCATCACATAACCTCCATCAAATCGCTTAGTAGCTCTTCGCAATACTCGCTGAACATCAAGATTATCAAAAATCAATTCATTGAGTTCTTCCGTGGAGTAACCGTCCGGTTTGAACCAAGTGTGTAGACGAGCAACTTCATCATCTAAGAAGTGGCCTATCTTTTCGAGTACCGTTACCGTATCAGATTTTTCTTTAGGATATTGTCCTAGGTCAACCAACTCTTTGAAAAGTTCGTCAACATTGGTTAAGTTGAAATTGCCGGCAAGTACCAGATTTCGACTGATCCAATTATTTTGTCTTAGAAAAGGGTGGCAAGTTTCGATAGTATTGACTCCATGAGTTCCATATCGCAGGTGCCCCATCAGCAATTCTCCAGTGTACGGAAGGTTTTCCTTCATGTACACCCCATCTTTGAGTTGCTCCGGAGATACATCTCTAAATCTATCATATACGCCTTGGAAAAGATCTTCCAGATAGTTGGAAGTGATGCTACGGCGACGGCTGATATAGCGAGACCCCGGTTTTGAATGAAGTTTGATGGTAGCAAGTCCAGCTCCATCCTGACCTCTATTACGCATCTTTTGTAGAAGTAGCCTTAACTTGTTGACTCCGTAAAGAGTTGTACCATATTTTCTATGATAATAATCAAGTGGCTTTAAAAGTCGAACTAGTGCGATACCGCACTCGTGTTTAATTGAATCACTCATTGCTCAGTATTCGAAAAACCCAAAAAATCGTTACAGAATTAGACAATTAAATGGAGGTAATATAGCATGCTTTTAGCTTTTTGTCATTAGCCATTAGCCCTCCTTCTATTCTTAAACATAACCCTCGACATTTCGAAGGAAGCTAAATGCTACTAGCCTTTTCTTATTCTCCGTCTTCTTCAAAAGAAGGTGCAAATATAAACCGATTATACGTCCTCAACAAGTCTTGAAGTAAATGTTTTATCATTTTGATTGATATCGGCATTTTTCTACTTCTTTTGTATCTATAATGACAAGAAGTAAACCATAAATGGTTTTTAATTTTTTCAAGGTGCTGTTAAAAAAATCTCAATTGTTGTTAGACCTTCAAACACCATAATTCTTATTTTTTTAATCTTAAGAGTAGAAAGACTTGAATCACACGAATCAGCTCGTTAAATATTTCTAATAAACGATGGACCAAAATTATTTATCAATAATTCCATATAAATGCAGATCAAAATTATTGATAAGCTATTTTGATATTCTGAAAACTTCATAAACAATTGACTAAAAGGAAATTATGTTGAAAATCCTGGGATATCTTAAAAAAAATAACTTAAAATAATTCTGACTAGTAACTTAATATCTTAATTTTGTAAATTACAGTTAAGCAGGTTTATCATAGTGTTTCTGCACTAAAACCTCCTAAATCTTTAAATCTTTTGCGTATGTCAATGCTCGGCGGCTTTTTTAAAAAAACTAAACATCAAAAGTTCGAATACAAACCAAGGTTCTATAATCCGATGAAAGAGGATTTGATGGATAGGGTAAATGCGGCACAAGGCAAGGGTGATATGAGCTCAGATGCAGTAAAAAACAGGATTTCCAACAGATTGAGAAGAAGTTATGAATTAAAAAATAGGTCATCCCATTCTTCTTCAAAAAAATCAACACTTATGCTTTTAGCAATAACTGTTGGCCTCGTTGCTATATCATATTATTTAGTTACTGTATATTTGCCAGTGATTGAACAAAGTATAGGAAATTAATTAAAACCAAAGAGGTTCTTTTTTTAACCTCTAAATATATAATCAAACAAACTATGGCTGATATTATTCAGCTACTACCTGATGCAATAGCCAATCAAATCGCTGCGGGGGAAGTTATTCAAAGACCAGCTTCTGTAGTGAAAGAATTGCTTGAGAACTCCATTGATGCAGGTGGTACGAATATAAAACTGATCATTAAAGACGCTGGAAAGTCATTGATTCAAATTATTGATAATGGTTGTGGTATGTCCGAGACTGACGCACGAATGTGTTTTGAAAGACATGCTACCTCTAAGATCCGTCAAGCCAAAGATTTATTTGCCATCCGAACGATGGGATTTCGAGGCGAAGCGATGGCGAGTATCGCGGCGATTGCTCATGTTGAGCTAAAATCCCGACGTCAAGCAGATGAGCTGGGAATAAAAATCGTGATGGAAGGCTCTGAAATCAAGACTCAGGAGCCTTGCCAGTGTACTGCAGGAACAAGTATTTCTGTTAAAAATCTTTTTTATAATGTTCCGGCTCGTAGGAATTTCTTAAAATCCAATTCCGTAGAAATGCGGCATATCCTAGATGAATTTCAAAGAGTAGCAATTGCTCATCCTGATTTATTTTTCTCTCTTCATCATAATGGGACAGAGGTTTTTCATCTTCAAGCTGGAAACCTTAGACAGAGAATCGTTGGTATTTTTGGAAATACCTGGAATAAAAAACTAGTCCCAGTCAATGAGGAAACAGATATTTTAAAAATTACCGGATTTGTCGGAAAACCAGAATTTGCAAAAAAGACCAGAGGCGAACAGTTATTCTATGTCAATCAGCGATTCATAAAAAGCGGTTACCTCAATCATGCCATCATGGGTGCCTATGAAGATATCCTAGCTAAAGATGCTTTTCCGCTTTATGTCGTCTTTCTCGAAATCGACCCGGCTCGGATAGACATCAATGTTCATCCAACAAAACAAGAAATAAAATTCGATGACGAGCGATTGGTTTATAATTATTTAAAAGTAGCTATTCGTCATGCACTCGGCCAATACAGTATCACTCCAACTTTGGACTTTGATCAAGAGATAAATTTTTCTACCTACAAACCCAATACAGATAATAAACCAACGCAAAATTTCACCAAGGCTAGTTCCAAAGTAAATAATGTTGATAATTATCAAAAACCAGAGAAGTCGGAACGAGAACAATCCAACCTTCAAAACTGGGATAAGATGTACGAAGGCTTAGATGCTTTTGATCAAAAAGAAGGTACTGTTGAAAACCAACCGCTTACGATCGGAAGTCAATGGTCTGATAATAACGACCAAGATAATGCAGATGATTTTGCAAAGTCGCAAAAGAAGCCTTATCAGATTCATGGAACTTATATAGTCAGTCAACTAAAATCTGGTTTTATGTTGATCGACCAGCAAGCCGCTCATGAACGAATTCTATATGAACGTTATGTTGCTGCTTTAGAAAACCAAGAATCTTTTACTCAAAAAGAATTGTTTCCAAAAACAATTACTGTTTCGAAAGGCGACTCAGAAGTTCTCAAATCTATTGGTGCTCAAATTAATGCTTTAGGTTTCGACCTTCAAGAATTTGGAAACAATACTTTTGTGATTCATGGAATTCCAGCAGATTTGCCAACAGGCTTTGACGAGCAAAAAATCATTGAAACACTTTTAGAACAATACAAGAATAATCTCGATCTCAAACTTGACATTCATGACAACATTGCGAGATCTATGGCAAGAAGTGCTTCGATTAAAAAAGGTCAGCAAATGACTCCGGTTGAGATGCAAGAACTGATAGACCAATTGTTTGCTTGCAGCCTTCCATACAAAAGTCCAAACGGTAAAAGTTGCTTTATTACCTTTGAATTAGATGACCTTGCTAAGCAATTTGAGGCTTAAAAGTTATTGTTTTAGATTAAAATTGAGGTTTGGTCGAAAAATCACCCGTTTTAGTTCAGGTATTTAAAACTTGACTCATCTTTTTAGGGTTTCCTACGTTGTAGGGTTACGGAAAGTATCTAACTATGCTAAGAATTACAGATGTTGTAAAGAATCTGATCATTATAAATGTTATCGTTTTCTTCGGGACAAGTTTCTTGCCTCTCGAATTGCAAGATTGGTTTAAATTATATTCTCCTTTATCTGAGCATTTTCAACCGGTGCAGATTGTAACGAGTATGTTTAGTCATGCTGATCTGATGCATTTGTTTTTCAATATGATCGTGCTTTATTTTTTTGGGCCTCCGCTAGAAGCACTTTGGGGAGCTAAGCGTTTTTTATTCTTTTATTTCATTGCTGGATTTGGAGCATGGGCATTACATCTAGGCGTCAATTACATCGAATATCTCTATGCTATAAAAGATATGACTCCAGAGATGCTTGAATTGTTAACCCAAAAAGGAGCAAGTGCTATCGAAAGAGGGAAAAATTATGTTGATCCTGTTTTAGGAAGTTTGAATTGGTCTTTATACCAAACCATCAATACCCCAGTCTTAGGAGCATCAGGTGCAACAAGTGGTGTAATGGTTGGATTTGCTTTAAATTACCCAGATCAGAAAATGGGACTCTTTTTTATACCGGTTCAAATTGCTGCAAAACACCTGATCTTTGGTCTCTTAGCTTTAGACTTCATCGGTGGATTCACTGGCTTTTCTTTACTTGGCAGATCGAACATTGCACACTTTGCACATATAGGTGGTGCGGTTTTTGGTTTCCTATTGATTCTTTATTGGCGAAAATTCGGTTCCCGTTTATAAAACATTTGCTGCTTAAGTTCAGTATATTTGTAGAGCGAAACGATTTTTAGAACCTATATAGGCACATAATTTTTTAGGACAATATTCTATTTCAATAAAATATTATCCGTCTATCAACCAAAAGCCTCTAGTATTTTTTGATTTAAATTTTTATATCATATATGTTCACATCCATCTGGGACGACTTAAAAAAACAATTTAGTTATGGCAATTCGATCACTCGAATCATTTTGTTCAATATAGCTGTGTTTGTTGTTATGGTCTTGGTTTTGGTTTTCGCAGGAGGATTTCGTGATACCGCTGTGCAATATAATATCGTCAAATATTTTTCAATTCATAGTGATTGGTTTTTTACAGTGACTCACCCTTGGGTCATTTTCACCAATATGTTTTTACACGTTGGTTTTGGTCACATTTTTTGGAATATGCTTTTACTCTATTGGTTTGGACGAATTGTTGGAGACCTGATCGGTGATCATCGGATCTTACCCCTTTATATTCTTGGAGGTTTATTTGGTGCTTTTGTCTACTTTGCCTACGCAAATTTCACTGGAGATGCACAAGGTATTGCCTATGGTGCTTCCGCAGCAGTGATGGCAATTATCCTCGCTGCTGGAGTTATTGCTCCAAATTATTCAGTCAACCTGATTTTGATTGGGGAAGTTAAATTAAAATTCATTGTCGCCGTTTTATTATTACTAGACTTGATTGGTGTCAACGGTATGGTCAATACCGGCGGGCATGCTGCTCACCTTGGTGGGGCATTCTTTGGTTATCTTTTTGCTATTCAACTCCAGAATGGAAATGATTGGTCCCTGCCTGTCAATAACTTTACAAATAAACTGGTTTCTCTTTTTAAAAGTATAAGTTCTGACAAAAAGCCTGGCCCGAGGGTAGCTTATAAAAACCCAAAAGCAGCTGCCATGAAAAAAGCAGCCAAAACAAAACCTCATGCAAAAAGTGATATAAATCCTTCTCACCAAGAACATTTAGATACTATTCTCGATAAAATAAAAAAGACTGGATATGATAGTCTTTCTGAAGAAGAAAAAGAATTTCTGTTTAATGCTAGTAAAAAATAATCTTGCATTGATTCAAAATCCTTTTTGTTACTTCAAAAGTATCCCGATGCTTTGCCCTCAAATAAGAAAATATATAGCAACTTAATTAATTTTAAATCATCCCAAAACATTGTGAAAGGTCTTAAAAAATTATTGAGGTGGGGAAACCTAATATTAATTCTAGTTACCTTTCTGGCGTACCTTTCTCCTTTTATCAATCCTGAATCTTTTTCATGGATCAATATTTTAGGAACAGCTTATCCTTGGTTATTACTGGCCAACATCCTCTTTCTTATTTTCTGGGTGCTATCAAAAAATCGATATTTCTTTTTTTCTCTTTGTACAATTCTATTAGGATGGAATCACATGACCAGCTTTGTTGGATTCAGCCTGACTTCCTCTTCTCCGACTAAACAATCTATCAACATTCTAACTTTCAATACTTCAGGATTTAGCTTTTTGGCAAACAAAGACACGGTTAAACACAAACAAAATGTCAAAGATTTTTTAATACAATCCAGTCAAAATGGTCCCATAGATATTCTATGTTTTCAAGAAGTAAATAGTTGGCAATCACAAGAGGTCGTTGATAAACTTAAGTTCAAATACGAACATCGAATACCTTATCATGGAACCAATATTCTATCAAAACACCCCATTATAAAAACGGGAGAAGTCTCTTTTAAAACCAGAACTAATTCCTGTGTTTGGGCAGATATAAAAATCGATAATAAAATTCTTAGAGTTTACAACATCCACCTCAAATCAAATCAGGTAAGTACAGATACAGAACGAATTTTAAAAAAAGGAGAAATACAAGAAAAAGAAACTTGGTCCGATATAAAGGGCGTTTTTGGAAAGTTCAGATACACTTCCAAGATCAGAGCTCAACAAGCGCTTTTAGTCAAAGCGCATATGGCGACGAGCCCTTATCCAATAATTTTGTGTGGTGATTTTAATGAAACACCTCAGTCTTATGTTTACAATATGCTTTCAGAAAACATGACGGATACTTTTCAGAAAAAAGGTTTTGGATTGGGAAGTACTTATGCTGGCAGCATTCCTGCTTTGAGAATAGACTTCATTCTCGCGGACCCTAGATTTAAAATTTTAGACAGTGACATTTTAAAAAAGAAACATTCTGACCACTATCCAGTATTCGCTGCAGTAGAATTAAAATAGTCTTTTTATAAAAAATGTATCTGTTTGGGAATGATTCCGTAGAACATATTGTAACAGGTAAAACAAATTTGCCAAGCACAAAAAGCATCAGACAAAGATTTTATGTAATTTTGTCATCTTTAAGAAAACAAGCATGTTTTAAGTGAGCCATATAACTCACTTAAACATCATTCAAAATCGATATTTCAAAGCAACCAAAGAATAATCAATGGATCAGACACTTCAGGTTTATAATAGTTTAAGTAGAAAAAAAGAAGTCTTTAAACCCATCAATGAAGGGCGAATCGGGATGTATGTTTGCGGGCCTACAGTCTATAGCGATGTACACTTAGGTAATTGCCGTACGTTTATCAGTTTCGATATCATTTACAGATATTTGATGTATGCTGGTTATCAGGTTCGTTATGCTCGAAACATTACTGACGTTGGTCACCTGGTAGGAGATGTAGATACGGGAGGTGAAGATAAGATTGCTGAAAAAGCAAGACTTGAAAAAATCGAACCGATGGAGGTTGTTCAAAAATACATGAATGGTTTTCACGACATGATGAAAACATTCAACGTTCTTCCTCCAAGCATCGAACCAAGAGCTACTGGACATATCATAGAGCAAATCGAAATGGTTCAACAAATCATCGACAATGGTTTAGCTTATATAAAAAATGGTTCAGTTTATTTTGACACCATCAAGTTTGCAAAAGAGAACGAAGTCTACGGAAAACTTTCTGGCAAAGTCATCGAAGACTTAATGTCAGAATCCAGAGATGATTTAAAAAATCAGAGTGAAAAAAATCACCCTTCAGATTTTGCGATTTGGATCAAGGCCGCACCAACTCATTTAATGCATTGGGATTCTCCATGGTCAGTTGGCTTTCCAGGTTGGCATTTGGAATGTAGTGCAATGAGTACTAAATATCTTGGAAAAACATTTGACATTCACGGTGGAGGAAATGATTTAAAGTTTCCGCATCACGAAAACGAAGTTGCTCAGAATTACGGTGCTTGTGGATGTGCTCCTGCTAATTACTGGCTACATACCAATATGCTTTTGATGAACGGGAAAAAGATGTCCAAAAGCGATGACAACTCGATCACACCTCAGGAATTATTTACTGGTGAAAGTGCTCACATCTCCAAAGGTTATAGCCCAATGATGATTCGTTTCTTCATGTTGCAAACGCATTACCGCAGTACACTTGATTTGTCTGACGAAGCGCTGCTCGCAGGAGAAAAAGGTTACAAACGATTAATGGAAGGTAATAAAACCCTTCAGGACTTAGTTTATTCTGGAACAGAAACAGAAGGCGAATTAGATAAAGAATTAAACGAGTTGATCGATCAGGTTTTTGAAGAAATGAATGACGATTTTAATACCCCAAAAGCTTTGGCTGGATTATTTGTTTTGGTTCCTAAAGTCAATGGCTTAAAAGATGGGCACCTTAGTTTCAACGATATTACTTCTTATACTTTGGATCGATTGAAAAGTACTTTCCAAGTTTTTATTTATGATATTTTTGGATTGAGTGACGAATCTCTTGGCGGAAAAGATAATGAAGCGATGGATGGATTGATGGGGTTAATCATTGATATCCGTCAATCTGCTCGTACCAATAAAGATTGGGATACTTCTGATAAAATTCGGGACACACTTAAAGCGTTAAAGATACAAGTGAAAGATGGTAAGGATGGGACAACTTGGGTAAAGGACTAAACAGAGGTGAGAGGTGAGGAGCATAAGGCTTTACGAGGGGCTGAAAATTTTGGAATTTAAATAATTATAAACAGATGAATTATAGTCGAATTTATTTACTGGTTTTAATGGTTGCCCTTGTTTTTTCAAGTTGCAAAGAAGATAAAAAAGCTTCTACGCCTCCTGTAGCAACCAAGCCAAAAACAGAAGTAAAGATTCCTAAATTTGAGAGAGACTCTGCTTTTAATTATGTTCAGAAACAAGTAGATTTTGGCCCACGAGTTCCAAATTCTCCGGAGCATGTAGCTTGTAAAAATTGGATGGTCGATCAAATGAAAGCTTTGGGTGCTGAAGTGATCGAACAAGATTTTAAAGCAACTGCTTATACTGGTGATGTTTTAAATGGCACCAACATCATTGCCCAATATAATGTTGATAATCCAAATCGAATCTTGCTTTGCGCACACTGGGATAGCCGACACATTTCTGACCATGACCCTAATGAAGCCAATCACACCAAACCCGTCTTGGGAGCTGATGATGGTGGAAGCGGTGTTGGTGTTTTAATGGAAATTGCAAGAAACCTTCAAAACACCCCCATCGATCTTGGCGTTGATATTGTATTTTTTGATTTAGAAGATTATGGTGAAAGTCAAAGCGATAATATAAATTCTTGGTGTCTAGGTTCACAGCATTGGGCGAAGAATTTACATAAACCAGGTTACAAAGCCAAATATGGAATTTTACTCGACATGGTTGGTGCTAGAAATGCACAATTTACCATGGAAGAAATTTCAATGTCTGTCGCTCCTACCCTGATGCGTAAGGTGTGGAAACTTGGTCAAGGTATGGGGTATAATGCTTATTTTTTAAATGATAAAACAAAAGCGGTCATCGATGATCATCTTTTTATAAATAGAATTGCTCGTATTCCTACCATCGACATCATCAACAAGCCTAAAGGATCTGAAACCGGATTCACAAAATGCTGGCATACACAATGCGACGATATGTCTAATATTCATAAAAATACGCTTAGAGCTGTTGGTCAGACCGTGATGGCTACTGTTTATAAAGAGAATAATGGACAGCTTTGATAAGTATGCAAATCAAGTTTGAGAGCTACTAATATGATACCTAAGCGTTTATTTTAACCTGAGCATAAACGGCGTTCGATATTCGGCATTAGGAGAGCCCGAATACCTAATAACTAATGCCGCTTTTACCTCCTTTAGAGCAAAAAAATAACATTATTTCAAATCCTCATTCGTAAAAATATTTAAATCAATAAAGTAATCATTTCCATTCTCTGACATTCATTAGCCTATATTTTATATTAACTCCTGAATTCCCTAACTTGATGCCTCAACTAAAATCATCAAGCTTTGTCTCCAGATAAATATATTAAGAACTACATCGACGGTGCTTTGGTACCAGCCATTTCAGGAGAATACCTGGATAATGTTAACCCTGCAATTGGACAGGTTTATTCACATATTCCTGCTTCTGAAGCTAGTGATGTCCAACGCGCCTATGAGGCTGCGGAAAGAGCTTTTCCAGAATGGTCAAAAGCGGGCGTTCAGAAACGCTTTAGAATATTGACCCGATTGGCAGATATCATCGAACAAAATTTGGATGCTTTTGCAAAAGCGGAGAGTATTGATTCCGGAAAACCATTTCGTAATGCTCAGACGATTGACATTCCGAGAGCACATCAGAATATTCGATTTTTTGCAACCGCAATTATGCACTTCTCTTCTGAGTCTCATCATATGGAAGGCGAAGCGATTAATTTTACTTTGCGCCAACCAATCGGAGTAGTCGGGTGTATTTCTCCTTGGAATTTACCGCTTTATCTTTTTACTTGGAAAATTGCTCCGGCACTAGCTACAGGAAATTGTGTGGTGGCAAAACCATCTGAGGTGACACCTATGACAGCTTATCTTTTATCCAAAGCTTGTATCGAAGCAGGACTTCCTCCTGGAGTTTTAAATATCGTTCATGGAGAAGGACCAAAAGCAGGACAAGCGATTATTGAGCATCCAAAAATCAAAGCAATTTCATTTACAGGAGGTACAAATACTGGTCGGAAAATTGCGGCTACGGCTGCTCCAATGTTTAAAAAATTATCTCTTGAATTAGGTGGAAAAAACCCGAACATCATTTTTGCTGATTGCGATTTTGATAAAATGATTGTAGGCACATTGAAATCTTCTTTTTCGAATAATGGACAAATCTGTTTATGCGGATCAAGAATTTATGTTGAACGACCGATCTATGATAAGTTTAAAGAGGAATTGGTAAAACGTACTAAATTTTTAAAAGTTGGAGATCCTTTTTCTTCGGTCACTGATCTTGGAGCCATGGTTTCTCGTTCGCATATGGAAAAAGTCATGAGCTATGTCGCACTGGCAGAAGTAGAAGGTGGAAAGATTCTTTGCGGAGGAGAACAGGTAGAAATGAAAGGAGAACATGAAGGAGGATATTATCTACGTCCGGCGGTCATTGAAGGTTTACCTCATGATTGCAGAACGAATCAAGAAGAAATTTTTGGACCGGTCGTCACGATCATGCCTTTTGATACGGAAGAAGAAGTTTTAAAATATGCGAATGGTACAGACTATGGTTTGTCAGCGACTTTATGGACTAAGGATATAACAAAAGCAAACCGTATTGCTGAATCAATCCAGGCTGGAATCGTTTGGGTGAATTGCTGGTTGTTAAGAGATCTTCGAACACCATTTGGTGGAGTCAAAAGCTCAGGTGTTGGCCGGGAAGGAGGTTTGGAAGCACTACGCTTTTTTACAGAAGCGAAGAATGTTTGTTTTAAATATTAAGATAACTGACGATCAATTTTAAATTTCAGCTTGTCTTTTAAAATAAAATTACGGTTAGTTCTATTTTAGTAGTCGAAAAAATTATTCTAAACATGAAGAATAAGTCATCCTAATCATCATGATTTAGTGTCCGTTCTTTTACAGCAATTAGCTTGTATTCAATCAAATTACCCTTTGATTGTCTATTCTTTTTTATTATATTTGTTTTATCTAATGTGCAATTCTTACCAGTTACCATTCTTAAATAATAATTAGATTCCAAAAATCGTGGCAAAGCAAAGTAACCTCCCATAAGGTTGCTATACTTTTTTGTGCTAATTAAATAGGTAACTGAAATCTATTTAAACACAAACCCACACACGAACTACAATCCAATGGCCTTGCTTTTTGGCCTCAACAATTAACCAAAAGAAAACATGAACAACAATCTAAAAGCTAGCTATGCTCTAAATCTTTTTTCTACATTTCTATTTTTATTAATTGCTATTTCCTTAAATGCGCAAGATTTATTCATCAATGAATACTTAGCTTCCAATGATGCAGGTATTGTCGATGAAGCTGGTGAATTTGAGGACTGGGTAGAATTGTACAATTCCGGTAACACACCTATTGATATCGGAGGAATGTATCTTACCGATGATCTAAGCAATCCAACCTTATGGCAAATTCCTTTGACTGATCCGGCAAGTACAACGATTGCACCTGGAGGTTTTCTCTACTTATTTTTTGACAAAGATCTCGACCAGGGAATCCTACATGTTGATGCGAAATTAGGAGCTGGCGGTGAAGCGATTGGTCTGTTCGCTCAAGATGGAATCACAGTAATTGACAGCTTGACTTTTGGTCCACAATTAACCGATGTTTCAGAAGGAAGAGTTCCTGATGGTGGAACAACCTGGAGTTTTTTCTCGGAATCGACACCCGGAGCAACCAATGATTCCGATCCACTGCCAGGTCAAGTTGAAATTCCAGTAGCGGATATCGAAGGGGGAATTTATCCTGCCGGAGACATCGTCGTTACTTTAAGTTCTGCAACACCTGACGCAACCATCTACTATACACTTGATGCTGCTGACCCAGACAATAATTCAACAGAATACAATGGCCCAATTACCCTTGATGATGTTTCTACGATCAGAGCAATTGCTTATAGCGATCCGATGGAACCGAGTAAAACGATGACGCACACTTATCTTATTGACGTCAATCACACTTTCGCCATCATTGCATTAAATACTGACCCCGATCATCTTTATGATTCCGAAGAAGGTATTTTTGAAAATTATGAAGAGGACATTGAGCAACCAGCGCATATTGCTTTTTATGAACCAGACGGCACACTAGCTTTTGCTCAAGATATCGGTATCGAAATCCAAGGAAATGCCGCAGCTAGTCTTCCTCAAAAATCTTTAAAATTAAAAGCTAAAGCTGGTCTTGGAAATGAGTTTTTTGAATATCCAATTTTCCCTGGTTTACCTTTCGATCAATACCGAAGTTTTCTAATTAGAAACTCTGGACAAGATTGGAACAAAACTTGGATCAGAGATGCGCTCGGTCAAAATATTTTTACAGATTTAAATGACCTTAATGGCATCATCAAAGATCCTGATTTAGATAGTCAAGGATATCGGCCAGGAGTTGTTTATCTGAATGGTGAATACTACGGAATTTATAATATCCGTGAACAGATGAACTGGAAATATTTAAATATGCATTACGGAATAGAAGATGGGGAAGTTGATATCATTGAGCGAACAAATACTGCCGATGATGGTGATAATATAGAATGGAATGCTTTCATTGATTTTTTAGAGGAGAATGAATTTAGCAGCGAAGAGAATTACAATTTATTAAGCACCAAAGTAGACCCTGAACATTATATCGACTATCAACTTCAAGGTATTTTATTAGACAACAATGATTGGCCAGGACAAAACAATAAACACTGGAGGGAACGTACTCCTGATGGAACTTGGAGATGGATGACCAAAGATTTAGATTTTGGACTTGGTCTCAGGCCCTTGAACGGTCCTTGGGGATCTGGAGATTTTACCACTGATATGGTTTCAGTTTGCCTAGCAGAAAATAGTTCCGAATATTATAATGCGCCAAGAGTCACTTTGCTTTTAAGACGACTTATGGAAAATGATCAATCGAAAAATTATTTTATAAATAGAGGCGCTGATTATTTAAATGTTCTTTTTAATACTGAAAGACTCCTGACCAAGATTGACTCTTTCGAAAACCTATACATCCCAGAAATGGATCAGCACATGGACGTCTGGCAAAGTGGCTGGAACGGAACTGCTAGCAAAATTGAGAAATTGCGCATTTTCGCCAATGGCAGAGAAAATGCCGTTCGAGGTCATATCGTTGATTACTTCCCTGAAGTAGATGGATTAACTGATGTTACCTTAAATGCCAATCCAATTGAAGGTGGGCAAATAAACTTTAGCACTTTGACACTTGGAGAATCTGTTTTCCCTTGGGACGGAATTTATTTTCGAGGAATCGACATTCCTGTTCAAGCTGTTCCAAACCGAGGATACTTTTTTGAAGATTGGTCTGAAGCTAACCTAGGAGATAATCCGGTTGGTGTGGTAAACATCTCTGGAGGCAATTATGCTTTGACTGCAAATTTCAGCCAAGGATCTACCGAAACTGGCGCAATCGTTATCAACGAAATTAATTACAATTCTCCAGCCGATGTTGATCCGGGAGACTGGGTTGAATTGTACAATGCCAACGATGCACCTGTCGATATTTCCGGTTGGTATTTTGAAGATGAGAGTGGCAACTTTTTTGGTCTACCTGCCAATACAATTATGCCTGGAAACAGTTACATCATACTCGCTGAAAACGAAGAAATGTTTTCCGCGATCTACCCGAACGTTTCCAATATCTATGGAAATTTTGCCCAAGATCCAGGAGGGTTTAAATTAAGCGGCAAAGGGGAAAGAATTACTTTAAAAAATGCAGCAGGTGTTTTGATCGACGAAGTAGATTTCGATGATAAAGATCCTTGGCCAACTGCAGCCGATGGTGATGGTCCAACTTTACAATTGATTACTCCAAGCCTTGACAATGCCTTAGCACAAAGTTGGTTGGCTTTCGAAGCAACACCAGGCTTGATCAATGCCGGAGCACTTATCACAGACTGTCCTGTGGATATCGAGATTTTGATTCCTATTGGAACGGGCGGCGCAACTGCCACTTGGACCGAACCAACGGTAAACAATGATTGTCCTTTAGGTGGTGCAACGATTACTCAAACTTCTGGTCTTTCAAACGGTAGTTTCTTTCCATCTGGAATTTCAACGATCCTATACCAAGCAACAGATAATTGCGAAGCCATTGGAGAATGTTCTTTTACGATTTCGATAATAGAAACCAATGGTAATTTAAGCTTAGATTGTTCAGATAACATCATTATTAATGCAGGAGTCGGAGGCACCTCTGCAATCGTTAACTGGACTGAACCGAGCTTTAATTCGACCTGTCCAAATGGTGGCGCAAGCATTACGCAAAGTGGTCCAGCGAATGGTTCTAGTTTTCCACTTGGAACAACTACGATTAGTTATACAGCAACAGATGATTGTGGAAACACTCAATCTTGTTCTTTTGACATCACTGTAGAAAATTCACCTTCTTCAATAGACCTAGTTTGTCCAGAAGATATAATCATCAATATTCCTGAAGGAAGTGGTGGTGCCCTTGTTGAGTGGGAAGATGCTCAAGCTACGACCAATTGCCCAGGAGGAAGTCTAAGTATTAATCAAGTCGGTGGAGCAACTTCTGGATCTACTTATCTTGTAGGAGCTCATCAAATAACGTATCAAGCAACCAATGATTGTGGCGACATAGAGACTTGTAGCTTTACTATCGAAGTTACGGAATCCTCAGGAACTTTAGAACTAGAATGTCCTTCGGATATTGTTGTCGATATTCCTTCAGGAGCAACGACTGTCGATGTAAATTGGTTGCAGCCAATTGCTATTTCAACTTGTAACGGAGGAATGGTTAATCCAAATTGTGATGAAGAAAACCTAGCTGGCTTTGAATATATCGGAGCCATCGCTGATCACAAATATTTCCTTTCGGATGAAAAAGATACTTGGCTGAATGCTCAAAATATTTGTGAAAGTTTTGGCGGCCATTTGGTAGTAATCAATGATGCTGCGGAAAATTTATTTTTACAAAATAACACCATCTACTCTATGCACATGGGCTTGAATGATATCAATCAAGAAGGCACTTACGAATGGGTAAATGGAGATCCGGTTACTTATACGAATTTCGATTTTGAAAGTAATTCAGAAAGCAATGACTTTGGATATTTCCGAGGATGGAATGCGGCTTGGACGATGAAAGCTGGTGATGTTAATAAAAACTATGCAATGGAATTAGATTGTAGCGGAGGATCATCTATTAGTATTACTCAAACTGGCGGACCATCAAGCGGAAGCGGTCTCTCTGCTGGAACGTACACCGTGACTTATAATGCAACTGATGACTGTGGAGGAAACCAATCTTGTTCTTTTAACATTATTGTCAATGCTCCGCTTCCAGTCATCGATTTAGAATGTCCGGAAGATATTTCATTTGTTGTTCCAATTGGTTCAGCAAGTCAAACGGTGAGCTGGCAAGATGCACAAGCAACAACGGATTGCCCAAGTGGAAATATTTCTATTCTTCAAACGGAAGGTATGGCTAGTGGGAATTTATTTGCAATCGGAACACATGTTATCACTTATGAAGCAAGCGATGATTGCGGTCTTTTCGAAAGCTGTAGTTTCACTATCAATATTTTGGAAGATCTTCCTTCTTCAGAATACTGTGAATCTGAGGCATCTGCTCCTTGGTTTGAGTACATCACCAATGTAACTTTTGGAACCATCAACAATACTTCTGGAAAAGATGGCTATGGTGACTATACGGATCAAAGCACTAATCTTGTTTCAGGATCTAATTATCCGATTAGCATTTTACCAAAATTCAGTTACACCCAATACGACGAATATTTCCAGGTATGGATTGATTATAATCGGGATTTTGATTTTAATGATCCAGGAGAATTAGTCTTCTCTACGATTCGAAATGCAGGACCGGGCGGTACTGATGCAGCTCCGCTTACGGGAACTGTTACTATCCCGGATGGCATCACCAATGGAAGTACTCGAATGAGAATTTCTATGGCTAGAAATGCTTTCGCGGGTTCTTGTGATTTATTCATAAATGGAGAAGTAGAGGATTACAGTGTTTCATTAACGGGAGGTTCTATCGAAGGATTTTCATCGAATAATTCAGGTGCTCCAATTAACGTAAACGCTCACCAAGATTTTGCAGACACGGAAGATATTTTCATCTTTCCAAATCCGGCGAAAGATCAAATTACTATTCGCTCAGATCGTTTTGACGAAAGTATTTTGAATATAAAACTGGTGAACATTCTCGGACAAGTAACAAAAACTTGGACTGCGGTTTCAACAAATGGAAAGGAACTGAAATTGGGTCTTGGAAATCTTCCGTTTGGAACTTACACCTTGATGGTGGAACAGAATGGAGAAACTTTCGGTAAGTTATTAATGATAAAATAAAGTAGCGATTCGCTATTTAAATGATGAGACAATAATCAATATTGATCTCAGAGCAAGGATTAACGATTTTAGATTTCAGATGTAACCAAGGCCAACGGCGAACATCAAAAATCGTTAATCCTTGTTCATAAATCAGCTTTTTAAAATCTACTTATTGCCACTCCCTCCCTCATCTTCTTCCCACATCAATTCATCTTCCTCCTCTCCTCCTTCTACCTCAAAATCTAAATACTCGTCATCCGTACTTGCTCCATTTCCTTCATCGTATTCAGGAATATCATCGTCATCATTCCAATCACTTGGTTCATCATAAAGATCAATACTATTACCAAATATTTTTTTCAAGGAAGCTTGAATATCTCGTTTACGACTTTCGCTTAACGTAAATTTCTTTTTAACTAACCGTTTATCGTTTTTAATTTGGTAATCTTCTACATCTCCGTAAATGCGGTAGTAAATATTAAACCAACCTTTTTTCTGAGCTGGTTGTGGTCTCTTTTTAGGGTTGTACTTTTTAAATTTCGAAAATAAAACTTGACCTCCATTGACCTTAATATTGTAATCAATTTTATTTTCAAAACTATGTTCACCACTCACCGTCATATTCAGGGCATTGGTTTGGATAAACATGGCAGGAATATAAACTTTCCCATTTCGAATTTCCAACCAATTCCGCATATTAGTAAACTTGATATGCCGTAAGTCTTTGATTTTTATAAAATCTGCAAAATCGTAGAGCATTCTAAAATTGACTAGCTCTCCGTTTTTAATTCCTAAATCTCCAAGTACCCGAAGTTTTTTACTCTGATATTTTCCTTCTTCATCCCAGTAAGCATCTATGGCTAATTTAGCATCGAGTTTTCCTTTTAGATGTTTAGACTTTACGACCTCTTGTCCAAAGTTTTCACCTTGACGGAAAAATTCTTTGACGTTTATTTTTTCTGCAATCACTTTTGCTTTTATATAAGGCTTCTTTTCAAAGTAAGCTTTTCCATCGATATTAAAGTCACCTTCCATAGCCTCTGTACTTCCGATAACGGATAGAATATTATGATTGAATTTAAAAGTACCTTCAAAGTTTTCACCTTCGATTTCATTATAATTAAAGGCCTCGATATTTGTTTTAAAAGTACCTTTCAGGAAATTAGTATAATGCCGCCATTTCAAAGTATGCGCTACCTGAATGGAATCAAAAACAGCTTTCGCCACTTGCCCTTCTTTGATTGGGCTTTCTGTCATTTTTATGATTTGATCGAAATCAATTTCTGGAGCATCTAGCGTCGCATCAAATTTCAATTCCGCTTTTTGAGAGTTTATCGAATCTGCAAAAAGTACAGGAATAAGATTCGTGAATTTTCCATCCAAATTAATCTCTGTATCAGGTCCTTCGATTTTCAAATCTCTTACTCGGAGGTAATTATCTTTGACCGCAAACGAACCTTCTTCTATTAGGATATCCTCTCCATTGATCGTCAAGCCTGCTTCATTAAATTTTACGGTTCCCGATGTTTCGACGCGACTAATTCGCGATGTTCGAATCATATCTTTATACCGACCTTTAAGTTTTAAATCCTTGATTTCAATATCTCCGGTACCATCTGTAATCGCTGCTTGCTCAAACAATCCATAGACTGAAGCGATTGGTAGACTTCCGTTTAAAGAAAAATCAACCATCGGTGTATCAAAGTTTGAAACCCTTAGTTTCGAGGTAACTTCTTTTCTACCAAAGTATCCTTTAAAGTCTTTTATTTCGAAAATAGATGTTTTATTTAAACGCTCTTTTCCATTGGTAAATCTAGCCGTAAAATTTACATCTTTCAGAGCACTTCCTAATTTCGAACTACTGATACTTCCATCAGTCAAACCAAAATTGGTCGTAATCGCTGGCGTCTCCTTGCTATTCATTTTTCCTTTGATCGTCGTCAAAAAAGAAAAAGCACCTTTACTTTTTATACCTTTTAAATAATCCTGATATTCTTCAGGAAGGAAACCAACAACAGATTCTATATTTCCATCTTCACCTTTTATTTTTAAATCGAAATTAGAGTTTTTACCTTTGGATTCGATAAATCCTGTCAGTTTGAAATGATTCTCATCAACTCCAATTTCTACATTTTCAAAAACATATCTTCCTTTTTCTAAATCCACATCAAGACTTGCTTCATAATTTAACAACTGGCCAACGAAATATCGTTGCTTCTCCAATTCTACAAACTTAGAGTGGATTTCAGCATTACTGGTTAGATTGAAATGTTTTGATGAAAACTCTCCGGAAATAATGGCATCGTCTAATAAGGCTACAATCTCTTGTTTCAATTTTTTATCTGTGTAAATCAATTCAACATCTTTAAAAGACGCTTCCTCTATTGAAATACCCAAATCACTACTACTAGAAGTTGAAACAGATGCTTTTTGGACTTCTCCTTTTTTTAGAATATCATAATTGACCCGACCTTTCCGATCTCGAGTGACATAAACAGCTCCATCGCTGATTTCCACTGATTTCACTTTGATATTGGAACCAAACAGACTGAAAAATCCAATTTTGAAGGACACATTCCCAGCTTCTATGAGATTTCCTTTTTGGTTATCTTTTAGAGAGACATTTACAAGGCTAGCAGATACATCCGGGAAACCCGCGAGTAAAGACAAGCTAAAATCTTCCACTATGAGCTCTGTGGAAATTTCTTTATTGATTTCGGATATCAGTTTTTGACCAATTTCATCCTCAAAGAAGGCAGCTATAACAATAGAAGTCAAAAACAATAACCCAAATGCAATAGCTCCCCAAACCAAGATTTTTTTCAAAAATCCGGAACGACGAGGCTTTTTCTCCTTTGGAGGGTCTGCATATATGATATAGGGTTGTTCGTCCATGGTGTTTGTGTACGTAAAAACTGAGCTTGATGTTTAATTTTAAGAAAAAATAGCTTGTTTTGTTGAAAATTCTAACGAAAAAAGAGAAAGGAATATTTTTTTAAAAAAAATTAATTTAAACTTGATTAGAACGAATAGGAATTATATCTTTGCAACCGCTTCTGAAAGAGAAGTGATTTTAGATAAATAATAGGGCGATTAGCTCAGTTGGTTCAGAGCACCTCGTTTACACCGAGGGGGTCGGGAGTTCGAATCTCTCATCGCCCACAAAAAAAGGCTTTTGCATATTTTGCAGAAGCCTTTTCTAGTTTATGAAATCTTGTTGTCTCTCCCCCGTTTATTCCGAGTACCCTGACTTAAACAGGGAGAGTCGAAAGCTCTCATCTCTCATTCCCACAATCTTAAGATGCTTTTGTATTTTTATATAAAACCTTTTTTGATTTTATGGAACAATGCTTCCTATATATTATTTATAGTTCTATCACAGACAAATATTACATCGGTGTATCTAAAGATATCCAAGCTAGATTAATTCGCCATAACCAAGGCACTAGTCGATCAACTAGCAAAGGTGCTCCTCAATGGAAATTAATGCAT
>CAKZTD010000286.1 GCA_937921595.1 uncultured Saprospiraceae bacterium | reverse complement strand
TTGAGTTAAATTTTAAAGAAAGAAAAGAAGGTGATTGGTCTATTGAATCTTTTTATGAAAATGATATAAAATATCAAAAATTAATTCATAAAGGAATTATAAAAATGATCAATACGCCTAATATCGTAGCGGATTTTGAAGCGTTTCTTAAAATAGCGGAAGGTTCGATTTTGATTAATGGCCTTGGAATGGGAATGTGTAATGTTCATCTTTTGAAAAAAGAATCCGTTACCGATCTTACCGTTATTGAATATGATAAAGATCTTGTAGATTTTATACGTCCTCTTTTTAATGATGAACCTAGATGTACAATCATCCACGGTGATGCGCTGACCTATGAATCTCCTGAAGGAAAACATTATGATTATGTCTGGCATGACATCTGGACTTTACAATGTGCAACAAATGTCAAAAACATTGACTTCCTAAAAAACAAGTATAAAGAAAAAGCTTCTTGGCAAGGTGCTTGGAGAGAAGAAATTTGTAGGCAACAAGCTTTAGATGAAGCAAATCGAAAGAAACTTCTTAACGCTGACATGTAATTAAAAAGACCTAGTAGATTTTCGAATTTACTAGGTCTTTTACTTTTATGAAGGAATAATAAAAGAGTTTACGATTTTCATTTCTTCCTCTGAAAGAGCTGATGGTTTTAAATAAGCTTCTTTGCTTCCTTCCAATTTATGATCGCTCTCATAAGTATTTACCTTGACCTTCATCACTGCTTTATCAATGTCTTTAGCTCCTGTAAAAGATTCGATCTCCCCTATCCATTTTTCCTGATCAGCAATAAGCGCTTCATACTTTAAATGTAAAACGTTTTCATTTTTCAAATGAGTCATTGCATATTCTGAAAATTGTTTCCACGTATGACAAAACTGGTTGATCTCATTGTCCCCCATAATCATTTCGATCTTCTTTGCAGAACGAACACAGTCTTCCAAATTTCGATGCAGGTAAATAATTTTTGTCTCTGGTAATAATTGTTGTAGCAGCACTAAGTTCGATGGATTCCACTCTGGCATCTTCATTCCCCAAATCGGCTTACCTTCTTTTTCCGCAAAGCCTCCATAATTTTCCACCAATAATTTCATCATTCCTTGAAAGCCTTCCAGGTAAGTTTCAATGTCCGGCATCAAATCAGGAATCCACTTATTGACTTCACCACTCAGTACTTTTTTGATTTGATCATTTCGCCAATCTTTATGTTGTAGCATAAAAGATTGTTTACTCGAAACAAGGTTTGAAATCATCTGGAAATCATTTGCACAGGTCTCTCCATAAATCAATCCATTAGAGGCTGAGCAAATCAATCGTTGTATTAATGTCGTGCCCGATCGACGTAAAGGAGCAGCGATACATATTGGAGATTTCATAAGATTTTTATTATTTTGAGGCTTCAATAGTTCTACGCAATATAGAAATTATTTCATCATTTTTTTACACTAAAAAAATGAAATACTCCTCACAATTCCTTTGTTGAAATTCTACGATTCAATTTCCATTTCCACATCAGGCTCCAGATAATAAGTAAAGCGAATATCATTTTTATAAATAACTCTAAGCGTTTCTGACAGCTGTGGTTCTCCTAAAAATCCTTCTCCTCTCGTGAGCCAGAAGTTTTTATAAACTTGTACTTTCGTATAAATAATCAGGTAATCGAAAGATTCCCAATCGTCAATTTTAAATTGCTTGGTTGGAAATTGAACTGGACGTTCTCCTTTTTCAAGGTAAGGTTTAAGTACTTCTTTGACATTAAAAATTTCACCGATTGGCCTTTCCGGATAGGTAATCCCAATGTCTCGAATATCGTCATTTCCCTTTGGTAAATCTTCTTGTTTTATCAAGGAAGCATCCAAAATCACATTTTCAGGAATTAGGGTTGTGGAGGTATCCAATTGAGGTAAGAGATTTAATAGAATAGGAACAAAGCATTCTCTTCGCAAAGCGGCATCTAGGGTTTCCGTAAACAAAATATGGTAGTGCTCGCCTTCTGGAAGTTTATAGGTCACCGCATCTGCATGTCGGTAGTCCTTGACGTAATCTTCTAAGCCCAGGCTTTTAGTCAACTGTTTTGCTTTTACAAGAGATAGCTTATTTATTTCCAACAAAGTAAATTGTACTTCCTCTGGTTGAAATAGCGGAGCGATCATCGTCAGAAAAGGAGCATAAGGACCACAACCCGCATACAAGACTTGAATGGTCGTTGCTGGATATAATTCTTGCTTATCCCGAATGACTTGGATCATTGCTCGAAAAAACTGAGCAGTACGCCGATGATCAAATAGACAACGAGCAGCTTGGTTGATAGATATCGCTTTTCCATGCTTCGCATGAATTTGCTCTTGAAAATTGTCATCTGGTGCATAACCAGTTATCCCCGTAAAATCATCATATATTTTATGAATAGCAGTGATGATTTCTTTGACTTGCTCTTCTGCTAATTGTTCGTTAAGCAAAGGAGAAACTAACGTTTTTATATCTGGTTTCGTTGTCATAAATGGCAAAAAGAAGATTTGTAATGAAAGTTGAATTCATGAATTTGGTAAAGTACAACCTTAAATCTTAATAAGTTATTGGACTAAATTATATTAAATGAGTGAATTTCAAAACACTTCAAAACTCACTTCACAATCACCTAACATTCAGCCACTTATCAAAATTTAAGGATATCAAACAGATTCAAGATAATTCTAGAAATTTTCATTTATTTGAAGCAAATAAAAAAGGACAAGCTCTTAACCTGTCCTTTTAATCTTTTTTTATTTATGCCTAGTTTGATGGTTCCTATCAAACATTTAATCTTAAAATGAAAAATGTTCATCCAAATTCCCTTGCTGAAGTCCATCTAATTTCTGACGGAGTTTCTCATCAATAATTGCTCTTTCTACTTTTACTTTTGCATTTGCTTTATGAACACCGATCTCCGTATCTGTCATTATATTATTTCTTACTGCATTCGTCAATAAGGTCGTTCTTTCTCTATTCGCCATTTCAAAAATGTGCTCATGTTCGTGGAGTAAATAATCATAAGGACTTCGCGAAGAAATTAGCTTGACAAATATCGGAGCCGTTTCAATGGAGATAAATAATAACATGATAAAAATATTTGCAAAGAGAATAGCTTCGCTCTGTTTCGTCAAACGATCTAGCGCATCCATTCTTGCCGCAATACCTCCGAAAGCTCCTCGCTGTAAGGACGTAATTTCCTCTTGAACTTTCGTTTGAGTTTCTTTAATCGCATTTTCTTTTTCAGCAATTAATGGAACATGGGAGGCTAGTAAATTATCTAATTCTAATTGAGCAGCATCCGCTTTTTCTTTTTTAGCTCGATAGATGGGGCCTAAGTTTTTATTCCCAGATCCACCAGTACCATCTGCTTCCTGAATGGCCATCAAAGCTTGTTCATCTCGAGTAGTGGTTTTAGTTGCAATTTCATCTTTTAAAACCTTAACCTCTGATTGCCATCCAGCGATTTGAGATTCATAACGTACTTTTACTTTGTCCTCTTGCTCTTTAAATTTCTCTTGCTCCATCACAATCAATTCCGCATTGATTTCTTTTTCAAATATTTTCAATTCTAAAGGTTTTGAAATCACCAAGGCTAATAAAACAGCCATAGCTAAACGAGGAAAAGCTACTCCAAAATCTTTCCACACGGAGCCCTTACTTTTCATACTAGAAACAATATATCGATCCAGGTTAAAGATCATCAGCCCCCATACCAAGCCAAAAACAAATGCGGCGATATAAGAATCAAAGATGGTAAATAATGCATACGCTGAGGAAAAGAAAGCCAGTACTCCAGTAAAGAAAACGGTTGCGCCAATACCGATATATTTATTGGTATCTGATGGGCATTTCTCTAATATTTTTTGATCGATTCCGGAGCAAAAAAGGAAAAATTGTTTCAACATTTTGATATAGGTATTTTGGAGACAAAGCGCACAAAGGTGTCACAGAGCACGCAAAGCTAAGTGATAGAATAAAATCAAAACTTATTTTTTACAGTAGGAATTTTAACAATGAACAGCAATAAAGGAAGAATTGGGATCTATTGCTAGTTTTATAGATGAAGGAAGGGATAATGGAGATAAAACTAAGGAGTGAGAAGAGAGGAGTAAAAACTGAGGCATCAACTCCTCACCTCTCACTCCTCACCTTTATTAAAGAAAGTCTACTTTTCCTGATCCAAGGTTGTAAAACGCTGGAGCGATTTTCAAACCGCCATTATCTCGAGCATCTTTGATGATCGAAGAACGGTCAGCTAAAGCTGAACAGGTTAAGTTTGCATTTATTCTTACAACGTCATTGACTTCATTATCTTTAGAAACGGCAATTGCCGGAGCGATGTGAGCAAGAAGATGATTTAGGTTATGCCCGTTATCTCCTCCGCCAATTGCTGCGGTTACTGCTCCACAACTCTCGTGTCCCAATACTACGATCAGGTTAACACCAAGATGCGCCACTGCATATTCGATACTTGCAATGGAAGATGTGTTGGCTGTATTTCCTGCTACGCGGATCACAAAAAGTTCACCTAGTCCTGTATCGAAAGCAAGTTCTGGAACAACTCTACTATCAGCACAACTTAAAATAATAGCAAATGGATGTTGTCCTCCAACTAACTCTTCTCGTCGAGAAGAATTTTGAAGTTTACCATCTAAACTGTCTTCTACAAAATTTGAATTTCCTGCTCTAAGTCTTTCTAAAGATTCTTCCCAAGTTAAATTTTCTGGTCTCATGATTTATTGATTATTTATAAAATGAAATTTTGAATTAAGCTAAAATATAAAAATTTTATTTATAATAGCACATCATGTACTGGCTTAATCTTCTCTGGCAAATCCGTTTCCCCTAGCATTTCTCGAAGATCAATCTCAATCGTTCTACTCAATGCGGTCATTGGCACATCATTAATATAGCCTTCAAATGGATCTTCGCTGCTGTCTCCTACATTTTCCATGGTTATAAAAATCCAGGAGATTAAGACGCAAAATGGTACAGTCAACCAAATAAAACTATGAACAGCATCTCCTCCCATCGCATCAAATTCTCGAACCATTCCAAAAGGTAATAATAGAATAAAAATCCAGGTAAATATTTTACTAAAAAAAGCATACTGTCTTGGAAAAGGTGTGTTCTTAATCCTTTCGCATTTTCCTTGAAGATTATAAAATTCTTCGAGTACTCGCATCATTTCCATGTGTCGAAAATCCTCAATCAACCCTTTTTCCTCTAAATCTTTGAGTGCTTTTCCTTGGTGGCGAATAATCTGAGCTGGAGTATTTTTCAACTCGATCAAATAGCAATATTCTTCTCGATCAAAATATCCTCCAACTTCATCATCCCAACGTTGTCGTTCATCAGTTCCTTCCGTAAGCATTTTACGAATGGCCTTTTTGTGTTTCCTACTAAAAGAACTTGGCTGACGTAAATGCAGTCTTAGAGCATTAAACCAAGCGATGTGGTGATAAATTAAATTTGTATGAATATCCTTTAATTCTTCATCAGACAATTTCACATGAGCATGTCGATTATTTACAAAACTCAATACCTGATTTGACCAGGTTCGGCTATAATTGACAATTCCACCCCATATTTTTCGGCCTTCCCAAAAACGGTCATAGGAAGCATTATTTTTAAATCCGATATAAAAAGCAACCGCAATACCGATCGTACTTAATGGAAGAAAAGGTATTCCAATATTTATATCCCAATGGAGAAATAAGTGATATATATAAACAACCCCTCCAGACCATAATGTAAATATAAAGAGGTTTAACCAGGCAAATTTTGCAACTAGCCCTAATCTAATGTTTCGTCTGATGTACATGGTTTTCTTTTTGTTTGGTTTGTTGCCCTAAAATATAAAATCATTTTAATATTTAGAGTATCTCATAGTATTATAATTACAAATGGAGGGTTTTGTTTAGAATCATTTAATATAAAAAAGAGGCCGGCTCCCCATGAGAACCGGCCTAACCAAAGAACCTATTTTAGAGCATATTGGAGATTTAGCATCCGGCCTACAAACGCCATTTTTTCGCTTATACTTCAGCTCAACAATCCTCATTATGCTATGGCATAATTCCGGTTTTTGAACTTCGTCTAAACAAAAAGCTGTCAGTTTTCGGCTCGAAGCCCAAATCTCCAACATACTCTTAGAAAAGAAAAACTGTTACTTATTTGGCAGCAGGGCCGGGAACTCCACGCTTGATTTCTATCGCTTCAGTACTTAGTTCCCTCACCTCCGCTGTATGTTTTCGGGAGAATAATCTGTCTTCATCAAGAAACCTTCATAGCTACTACTTCTTGTTTCCGAAAATCTGTAAGTGCGCTGAGAATCCATCCTTTACGACCATTATAATCGACATAGTACCATAGATTAGAATCAAATTCTTCTACATAATCTTTTTGCATGGCACCGATACAGGAAATATAATCTCCTTTCTCTAAACCGAAAATCACGGTTGCATCTAAAGAAGGAAACATTCGGACGTTAATACGATCACCATCTTCAACAAATATTCCACCGACTACCAAATCATTTGACAATTCATAATTGACTTCCAGTCGAGCAAGAGATGATGTATTATTGTTATTTGATTTTATAAAAATGAAATCGTTGTATTGTTGAAGATCTAAATTGGAATCAATTTTTAATCGGATTTTGCCTTGTTCTCCAGGACCAATTTCGTATGTGAATCCGTGGATTTCAATTCGATCGCTTTCAGTATATACATCGTTGAGTACAAGTGTTGTATCTCCTTCATTGGTAAAATGGATAACATGACTGTTTTCAAAAGAAACAATCTTACCTAGTTCGATCATCCGATTTTCAAAACCAATCTGAGCATATAGATTGACCGTCTGATTATCAACTTGCTCAATAGTTGTCGTGTCTTCCGCCTTATCGGAATCCATTTTATTTTTGCAACTTGCTAATAAAAGGATGCAAAGGAAAAATGCTGATAATTTCATAATAGTAAATTTTATAGTTTAAAAATAGTCGCCTGTCTTTTCAATGGCTGTTCTTTCGAATCATTTGATATTTCAAAGATGCGGGCAATTCATGCTTATTGAGGTGCAAAAAGACTAGGTGTAGGGAATGAGTAAGAATTCGTTGAAATAGAATTAGAATTCGAATAGAGAGATTAAGGAGAAAACAAGCAGCTTAGTAATATTAGAGACTTATGTTAAGTTGTTTGCCTCTTTGCTTCATATCTTGGTAGATTTAAGGCTTTTTCATTCCAAAAATTCCTTATCTTTCCGAAGCTTAAAAAATTCAAATAAAACCCTATTTATGTTAAACCTCTCCGTTCTTCTTGAAGATACTGCTCGTCGATATCCTGCGAAATCCGCTTTTACTTTTATGGATACTACTTTGAATTATGCACAAATCAATGGTGCTGCAAATCAAGTAGCCAATGGTTTAAAAAGCATGGGAATTCAAAGTGGCGACAAAGTAGCATTGAGCTGTTTTAATCTTCCGTATTTTCCAATTATATATTTTGGTATTCTAAAAGCTGGAGCAACTGTCGTTCCCCTGAGCGTGTTATTAAAAAAAGATGAAATCGCTTATCATCTTAAGGATAGTCAAGCGAAAGCTTATTTCTGTTTTGTAGGAAGTGCGGATTTACCAATGGGTCAGATGGGCCATGATGGTTTCAAGGAGATTCCGGAATGTGAAGAGTTTATTATGATCATGCCTAAACCAGATATGGCTGCCTCGATTGAAGGAGTTAAAACCTTAGGTGATTTGATGACTGGACAATCTCCGGTTTGCGAATCGGTACAAACTGGTGCTGACGATACGGCAGTTATTATTTATACCTCAGGAACAACGGGGCGACCTAAAGGAGCGGAATTAACGCATTCAAATTTACTGAGCAATGCGATTGTATCTGCTGACCTTTTTAAAGTAAGTCCTGAAGACACTCAACTTATTGTATTGCCCTTGTTTCATATTTTTGCAATGACTGTTTTGATGAATGCCGGTATCTACAGAGGTGCATCAAATATATTGTTACCAAGATTTGATGCTGAAGCAGTTTTTGGGTTAATGGCAAAACATGAAGTCACCATCTTCGCTGGAGTACCGACGATGTACTGGGGACTATTAAATTACAAAGAAGATAAATTTGATTATAAAACAATTGCTTCGAATCTACGAACTTGTATTTCCGGAGGTGCTTCTTTACCAATAAAAGTACTAGAAGAATTTGATGAACGTTTTAAAGTACCAATCTATGAAGGTTATGGTATGTCGGAAGGTTCGCCAGTAGTTACTTTTAATCAAAAAGAAATTGGTAGAAAACCGGGATCAATTGGTACGCCAGTTTGGGGAGTGGAAGTAATGGTAGTCGATGAAAATGATAATGAAATGCCCGTCGGTGAAAAAGGAGAATTGATTTATCGTGGCCCAAATGTGATGAAAGGTTATTTTCAAAAACCTGAAGCTAATGAACAAACACTTCGTAATGGCTGGATGCATTCGGGAGATGTTGCCATCAAAGATGAGGATGGATTTTTCTATATTGTAGATCGAACAAAAGACATGATCATTCGTGGAGGTTTGAATGTTTATCCGAGAGAAGTCGAAGAAGTAATGATGAAACATGAAGCCGTTTCTCTAGTCGCTGTTTATGGTGTACCTCATGAAGAAATGGGGGAAGACATTAAGGCTTGTGTCGTTTTGAAAGAAGGTGCTTCTGCTGCAGAGGCTGATCTTATCGCTTGGACGAAGGAACATATCGCTGCTTATAAATATCCTCGGCACGTTGAAATTTTAGATGCATTGCCAATGTCGGCGACTGGGAAGATTTTGAAAAAGGAATTGAGGAAGAGAGAAGGGTAGATTTCGCTGAAGCAAAATAGTGATAAGGGATGAATCCCGACTAGTCGAGATAGTGATTAGTTAAAACTTGCTTCGCTCATTTTAAGGGATAGATTGCCTGTGGCAATAGTGAGGAGTGAGGAGATTATTTTAAAAAAATTTAAATTTAAATTAAATAGAAAATGAAAAAAATCTTAAGATCAGTATTAGTATTATTAATCAGTATTGGTGTGACAAGCATCAGTTTTGCTGGTGAAGGAATGTGGTTACCTTTGTTTTTAAAATCGCTCAACGAAGCAGAGATGCAAGAGATGGGGATGAGGATGACTGCCGAAGATGTTTACAGTGTCAACAAGGGAAGTTTGAAAGATGCGATTGTTCACTTTGGAGGTTTTTGTACCGGAGAAATTATCTCAGACCAAGGATTATTATTGACCAATCATCATTGTGGTTACAGTCAAGTTCAATCCCACACGACTTTAGAAAACAATTATATCAAAGATGGTTTTTGGGCAGCAAGCCATAAACATGAGCTTCAAAACCCTGGTTTGTTTGCAAAGTTCATCGTTCGTATTGATGATGTAAGTAAGCAAGCACTGAAAGGTGTTTCGGATAAGATGACAGAAAAAGAACGTCAATCTACAATTGATAAAAACCTTGCAACGATTAAAAAAGCAGCGAAACTTGATAAATTTCAAGAATTAGAAATCAAGCCATTTTTTAAAGGAAATCAATATTTCTCTATCACGACAGTAACTTATAATGATGTTCGTTTGGTTGGTGCACCACCAGAGATGATTGGTAAATTTGGAGCAGATACCGATAACTGGGTTTGGCCAAGACATACTGGAGATTTTTCGCTTTTCAGAATTTATGCTAATGAAAATAATGAGCCAGCTGAATATTCTGAAAACAATGTTCCATACAAACCAAAGCACCATTTACCAATTTCTTTAGATGGTGTAAGCCCTGATGATTTTACTTTAATTTTTGGATTCCCTGGTCGTACCAATGAGTACTTGCCTTCTGATGCAATTTCCCAAATTGTTGATGTTTTGAATCCTGCGAAAATTTCAATCAGAGATCGTGCATTAAAAATTGTAGACTCAGCGATGCGAGCAGACCCAGCAGTAAAAATTCAATACGCTTCTAAGTTTGCACGAATTGCAAATTACTGGAAAAAATGGATCGGCGAAAGCAAGGGTATCAAAGCAACAGATGGAATTGGCCGAAAGGAAAAATTGGAAGCTGATTTTACAAAAAAAGTCAATGGAAATAAAAAGTTTAAAGTAAAGTATGGATCAATCCTTTCTGATTTTAAAACACAATACAAAGAAATTGAACCTTACGCTTTGATGAGGGATTATCATGGAGAAGTGCTAGGTCGAAATATCGAGATCATGCGTTCGGCAAACTATATGGTTAGTCTGGCTGATCGTTATAAAGATAATGGCGAAGAAGAGTACAACCAATTCAAGGATCGATTAATCAGTCGCTACTTTGATGGTTTTTATAAAAACTATCGACCAGAGATTGATCAAAAAGTTTTTGTAGCATTGATTGAAATGTATGATCAAAATGCTAAGATGGAAATGAACCAGCCAATCCAAGCACTACTTTCCAGTCTGAAAACAAAAGACTACAATGTATTGGCAAAACATCTTTTTGAAAATTCAAAATTTACAGATCAAGAATCCATGTATGCGCTCTTAGGACAAAATCCTAAAACAGCAGTAACTCAAATCATGGCTGATCCGCTTTATCAATTTGCAAAAGAAATGTCATCCGCATATTCAAATAATATTGCAGAAAAGTATAGCGCTATCAATGGAGAGATTGAAAAAAATCAACGCCTTTATATGAAAGCATTGATGGATGTATTTCCAGACAAAGCATTCTATCCTGATGCGAATAGTACGCTGCGGGTTACCTATGGAAAAGTCGATGGTTATACTCCTCGAGATGCGGTCGAATATACACCGGTTACTTACCTTGATGGGATCATTGAAAAACATGTAGAAGATGATTATGAGTTCCATGTTCCAGCGCGTTTGAGAAAACTATATGATTTAAAAGACTATGGTCAATACGCCGATAAAAATGGCAAAGTCCCTGTTTGTTTTATAGGAACAAACCATACTACGGGTGGAAATTCAGGAAGTCCTGCGATTGACGCTTATGGAAATTTGATCGGCCTTAATTTTGATCGAGCCTGGGAAGGAACAATGAGTGATTATAATTATGATTCTTCTATTTGTAGAAATATTATGGTCGATGCTCGTTATATCCTTTTTATAATAGACAAATATGCTGGAGCTCGGCATTTGATTGATGAAATGACCTTGGTTCATCCGAAGGAAGACTAATCAAGTGAGCAAGTCATTAAGTTAATAAGTTGTCAATAAGTATAACCTTTGAGAACTTATTAACTTAAGACTCTGCTATATTTTATTTTTCTGGATTACTTTTTGAAATATAGGTTACTGGACTAAATCCGCCTGCTCCATGATCGGGCAGATTATATTCCATTACCTTTCAACACTCTCCCCACAATAAATCCCCCAGATTTAGCATTTATATGCTTTCACACAACGAGAGACCCTTATGTATCTAAGAAAATTGTTATTTATCCTGGCAGTTCTTTGTTTACCTATAGCTGCCTTTTCAGCACCGAAACCCTTGGTTACGACTAAGGTTGAATTCTTTTCCAAAACCTTAGAACTAAGGTTTGATCCTACAATGTTGCAGAAAAATAAGCTTTGTACAAGCCATATCTGCTTGAAAAAGTTTTATGAAAAACTTGAAAAAACGGATTATCAGGTAATTATTGATGACCTCTTGGCTCATAAAGAAGAAATGGAACTCAATGACTGGTTTTTTTATAAGCTGGTTAGAAAATCTGTGGAAAATATTTACCAAGATCAATCGGACATGTATAAAACAACTGTGACATGGTTTATAATGACGAAATTAGGTTTCAGCACTCGACTCTATACTGCAAATAATAAATACACCTTTTTATACATCCTAACAGAAGACAAGGTTTTTGAGGTTTCTTTTATTCCTATTCGAGAAAAAGCTTATGTCAATCTTACTAGTATCTATTTTGGATTGAATACAAGAAGGATGATTTTCGATGTTGGCAAATATCAGCCTGGAAAAGCAAACGACAAACCTTTTTCATTTAAAATTGATCATTTTCCAAATCTTCCTGCTCAAACTATTACCAAGCAGTACGAATTTGAGCATGATAAAAAAACAATAAGCATCGAGATTGAAGTTGATACCATTGCTCAGGCATTGATTAAGAATTTTCCAATTACAATGCCTTATAATTACATCAAAGTACCGATGACAAATACCACGATGGCTTCTTTGAAAAAAGCTCTAAAGCCTCATCTTGATGGAAAATCATTAAATGATCAGGTACGATTGCTCGCTAGTTTTACTAGAAAGGCTTTTCCTTACAAAAGCGATCAAGTACGATTCCAAAGGGATATACCATTGACTGCTGATCAGTTAATGTTGGCAGACTCTTCAGATTTTGAAGACCGTTGTGCCTTGTTCTGTAATTTATTAAAAGAAACGACAGACTTAAATTATGTGGTTGTTCAATACATTCATGATGACATTATTACTATTGGTGTAGAACTTCCTGAAGTGATTGGAAAACCTTTTGTTCATGAAGGAATCAATTATACAATCTGTGATCCGACAATGCCAGGTAATTCGAGTAAGCTTGGTATCTACCCGATAAATCTTCATAAGGATATTGAAATTTTGGATGTGGTGAGGAGTGATCAATTTGAAGTACAGAAATAATTTAACTTATTATAGCTTGTAATAATTTGATCGAAAATATTTGAAAATAAAAAGGGGTTGCCAAATTATTGGTAACCCTTTTTATTTTTCAAATTTCCCTAAAAAAGTTGATTCTGTTCAAATAGCAAAAACACTTGAATTTCACCACTAAAAATATTTGGCAAGGCTTCTTGGTTTAATTCTTGTTATTTTTTATTCTACATTCCCGTTCTCATTAAAAAAACATTATTTCTTAAAATCATCTTTTAAGCATTAATCTAATGAGAACAACGTATACCATTTCTACTTCGACAGGTAGTATATTATTCATACTATCATTCTTTTTCTTGAACATTAATAATGCGATTGCATATACAAATGCTTCACAAGAAATCACCATCCAATATTATTCTACGACATTGCAAATGGACTTGGATCCAGCGATGTTGAAAAAGAATAAATATTGTACCAGTCAACTTTGTCTTGAAAATTTCTATAATAAAATCGAAGAGACAAACTATAAGCTTTTACTAAACGATCTACTCAAATATCGAGAAAAGCTACAACTAAATGACTGGTTTTATTATGTGCTCGTCCAAAAAACAATGGAACAAATTTTTCCAAAAAAGAAGAGCATGTATCGAACCAACTATGCTTGGTTCTTCATGACTAAATCCGGTTATGATACTCGGCTCTATACTGCGCAAAATAAATTTTCATTCCTATATCTTCGAACTGATGATGAAGTTTACGAGATGCCTTTTCTAAAGGTAAATGGGGACTTCTATCTTGATGTTACAAGCATTTATTATAAAGCAAAAACAAAAGGCCTCCTGATGGAGATGCAAAAATTTCAGCCGGGGACACTCAATACACAAACCTTTTCTTTGAAAATTAATAATTATCCTGATATTCCTCCAATGATCGTGACTAAGGAATTTAGCTTTACTCATCAACAAAAAAAGATCAAGTTTCAAGTTGATATTGATACCGTTGCCAATCAACTACTCAGTAATTATCCGTTTGTAAAAGCAATAAATTATATTGAAACACCATTAACCAAGACAACTAAAAAGTCTTTGACCAAAGCCATTCAACCGCATATAAAAAATCTGGAGATTGAAGATCAATTAAGTTTCTTTGTCTCTTTTTCGCGAAAAGCTTTTGAGTTTAAAAATGATCAAATACGGTTTAGAAGAGATAAACCATTGACTGCGGAACAAACCCTTGTTGCTAGTATGTCGGATTTTGAAGACAGGGCTGCTTTGATGTATCAGCTCATATTGGAGACGACTGAACTTAATTTCATAATTGTAGAATACCTCTATGACGACATCATAACTGTAGGTGTAGAATTTCCAGAAGTCTTTGGAAAGCCATTTATTCATCAGGGAGTAAACTATACCATTTGTGATCCTTCTATGCCAACCAATACAGGCAAATTAGGCATCTACCCTATTAATCTGGATAAAGATTTTGAAGTGATTAAAGAAGTAATGCAACAGGTTGAGGTGGGGATGAAAGACTAAGAACCTGTTTAAGAGCGTGTTTAAACTTTATGCTTCGGACTAAAATTGCCAGTTTTTTAGTTTATACTTCGTTCCGAAAATCCTCATTTAGCCATGGCTAAACTACGGTTTCCGAGCCTTGTCTAATCAAAAAACTGACGAATTTTAATTACAAAAACAAATTTTAAACACGCTCTAAAGGAATGAATCCAGTCGGCTCATTCCTTTAAACAAATTCTGAACTGGACTTCTGCTATTTTTATTGGAATATCTCACTAATTTGGCAATTCCGGACTTTCCATTAATTTGAAGAACTGATCTAGTTTTGGTAAAATGACAATCTCTGTTCGACGATTGGCACTACGACCTTCAGTTGTTGAGTTATCATCTCTAGGTAAAAACTCTGATCGACCTGCTGCAATCAAACGCTCTGGATCTACATAATGATCATTTTGCAAAGTACGAACAACAGAGGTTGCTCTCTTTGTTGAAAGATCCCAGTTGTCAGTAATACATCCGTTTTTCATCGGCTGATCATCCGTATGTCCTTCGACCATGACATCAAGATCACTATGGTCATTGAGGACAGAAGCAATTTTCTCTAATACTTTTTTAGCCTGTGTTCCTAAATTTGCTGATCCTGATCGAAATAATAATTTATCAGAAATTGAAACGTGCACTTTTCCTCCTCGGATTTCTACTTGTACATCGTCGTCATTGATATCGGTTAGAGAACGTTTAAGGTTCATCACCAAAGCAAGATTTAAGGAATCCTTTGATTGTATTTTAGAATTCAAATCTTGAATATAGCCGTATTGTTGAGTCATGCCTTCTAAGGATTTCTTGATGCTTTCTGCACCAGTTTTGCTGACAATAGATAGATCAGACATTCGATCTAAAAGGCTGTTATTAGTCGCTTTTAAATAATCGACCTGACCCTCAAGCTCAGAAACTTTCTCTGTTTTAAAAGAGAGGTCTTTTTGCAATTCTTTGATTTTATCTTTGTTACAAGAGGATAAAACGATCAAAAAGCATACACATACAAGGATTCCACAATTTTTCATAAACACTGTTTTGTTGATTTACTAGAAAACTACTTTTATAGGGAAAATATTATTGATTCGATACGAAAGTTAATGGTAAATGTTGGAGAATGTTAATTCTTTTAATCTTATAAACAATGATTATTCCTAGTTTTTTCATTGATGAGACCACGCTGTGATCAAAATGACCGATGTGATCTTTTTGATAAGCTAGATTAAGATAATTTGACCTCGTTTGAGATCATCGTTCATTAATCGTGTATTTGTAAGATTCAGTTTGGAAAGGTAGTTCCAGAAAACGAAGGAAGAATAAAGAAGCTAAAAAGGGCTTAAATAGAGAGTCTCTTAATCTCCTTAATCCTCTTTAGCTTCTTTAATAAAATGTTACTGCTTCACCAATTTATAATATCCAAGTTGACCATCTGCATTTTGGATACTAAAAATATACGCGCCAGCAGGAAGATTGTTTGGAAGATCAAGTTTTTGGTTTGTCGTCCCTGAGCTAAAGTTGTTTTTATAAAAATATAAAGCTTGCCCGTGAATTGTAAACATTCTAATTTGAATTTCCTGAGGGATCGTCAAATCTACTTTTATATGTAGATCTTCAGCAAAAGGATTTGGAAATAATTGGATATCACTAACGCCTTGATCAGGATTAGAAATAAACGTTCCCATTTCAATTGTAAAAGTAACTTCCGTAATACAGCCATTCGAATCTCTTACATAAGCCGTGTAAGTACCGACCGATAAATTATTAAATGTACCATCAAAATCGTAATTAACTCCATCCATAGAATACTGGTAAGGAGCGATACCTCCCATGCCGGATAAACTTACAATGCCATTTCCTGATCCGATATCATCTTGAACTATCGTTGCTTCTAATAGCAATTCTGGATACTCTGAAACCACTCCAACCGTTTCACTAGTACAACCGTTTGCATCTGTTACGATGATCGTATATGGACCTGCTGATAAGTTAAAAAATACACCACCATTATTGGTCACTCCATCTAATTCAAATTGGTAAGGAGCGGTGCCTCCTTCTGCTCCGGTAAAGATGACTCCATCATTTCCTCCAAAACATTGAATATTAGTCACATTTAAAACTCCTGAAATCAAATGTTCCGGTTGTGTCAGTGAATAAGATGCTGTACTCGTACATCCATTATCATCAGTGATCAGTACTTCATAATTTCCGGCAGGTAAATTTTCAAAAAGGCCATCTGTATTTGTCATCCCTGCTAAACTATAAACAAAAGGATTGGTACCTCCTTGAGCCTCGATTTGAATTAAACCATCTTCATCTCCATTACAAAGTGGTGATTGGCTTTGTACAATTTCTGATTGAATGGCATCAGGTTCGATGATAAAAATATCAAGCGAAGTGGTGCAATTATTTTGATCAGCAATTAAGACTTCGTAAGCTCCTGCTGATAAATTTTCAAATCCACCAGTCGTATTCGTTTCATTATTTAAAGTAAAAGTGTACGGTCCATTTCCACCAAAAGCTTCGACTTGAATAAGTGCATCACTTTCTCCAAAGCAAGTCAAAGGTGACAATTCGAAAGCTTCTCCGACAATCGCATTGGGCTGACTAATAGAAAACTCCACCGAAGTATTGCATCCACTTCCGTCAGAAACTTCTACGCTATAGTTACCTGCTGGTAGATTGGTAAAAACGCCATCAGTATTCGTTTCTATTCCTAAAGTATAAATATAATCCCCAGTACCAGCAACCTCTATTTGGATACTTCCATTATTTTCTCCGAAACAACTTGTCGGAGTATTCATTACAACAGCTGCTTCAAGATCACCAGATTGAATTATAGAAAATTCAATCGAAGTATTACATCCATTTTGATCGCTTGCATTGATGGTGTAATCTCCTACATTTAAATTTTCAAAAACACCAGTTGTGTTATTTTCATTGCCGAGATTATATTCAATCATGCCAGTTCCACCTTCCGTCAATACTTGTACTGCACCAAAAATATTTCCTCCACATCCTATCGATTGGAGATCTAAAATTTCGGAAGATAGTACTTCAGGTTGTTCAATCGTAATGTCAAGCGTACTGGAACAACCGTTGTCATCCGCTAATTGTAAGGTGTAAATTCCTCCTGGTAAATTTTCGAATATTCCAGTAGTATTCGTTTCTAAACCTATAGTATAATTGAAATCCCCGGCACCTCCCAAACCAGCTACCTGAATCAAACCATCTTCAGATCCATAACAAGTCAAAGCTGTATTTACAATGATATCTGCGGATACTTCTTGCGGTTCTTCGATCGTCAATGGAGCACTAGTTGAACAACCATTTCCATCGGTAATTATTAGCTGATAATTATTTGCAGTCAAATCTGAAAACAAACCAGAGGTATTCGTTTGACCATTTAAGGAATAAGTATAATTTCCATCACCACCAGTTACCGATACATTAAGTGAACCATTATTGTCTCCAAAACAAGTAACCGAATTGGTTTGTAATGCATCGATTAATACTTCTGCAGGTTGAGTAATTTCATATTGTAAAATATCCGTACAACCGTCTTGGTCGATCACTGAAACTTCGTAAATTCCTCCAGCAAGGTTTTCAAACAGTCCTGTTGCATTCATCTCGGCGTCTAACACATAATCATAATTCCCACTTCCTCCATCTGCAATGACTTGAATCGCTCCGGTCGTTTCACCAAAGCAATTAATGGTCTGAACTGGCTCAACAGCAATATTTAAGTCGCCTGATCCAGCGATATTAAAAGCTTGCATCGTCGAACAATCATTGCCATCCGTAATTTGAATTTCATAATCTCCCGCTGACAAATCATTAAAAACTCCAGTACTGTTCGTTTCTGATCCTAATGTATATTCTATGTTTCCATTTCCACCCGTCGCTAAAACTTCAATCGCCCCTACTCCACTACCATCACATTCTACATTTTGTTGATTGATGATTTCTACACTTAATTCATCTGGTTGAGAAACCGCTACAGATAGTATATCGTCACAACCGTTTTCATCTACGATTTGAACTTCGTAATTTCCGGCCATAAGATTTTCAAAAACTCCTGAGGTATTTGTTACACCGTTTAAAGTATACTCTAAAATACCTGAGCCTCCTTGAGCCGAAATTTGTACTGATCCTGTTTCACCAAAACAAGAAGGATCTTGATTGTCTGCAATTTCGCTTTCGATCACTCCAGGTTCTATAATTTCATATTGTAAAACATCAGTACAACCGTCTTGGTCGATCACTGAAACTTCATAGATTCCTCCAGCAAGGTTTTCAAACAGGCCTGTTGAATTCATCTCAGCATCTAACACATATTCGTAAGAGCCACTGCCTCCTACAGCAGATATTTGAATCGCTCCTGTTGTTTCACCAAAGCAAACAATCGTCTGAGTGGTTTCAATTTCAACATCAAGATTTGCTGCTGCAACTATATTAAATACTTCAACAGTTGTACAATCATTCCCATCTGAAATTAAAATTTCATAATCACCTTCTGCTAAATCATTAAATACTCCGGTGCTATTGGTCTCCGCTCCGAGTGTATATTCATAAGTATTACTTCCACCTGTAGCTTGCACTTCAATGGATCCAACGCCACTCCCATCGCATTCGATATTTTGTTGATCAACAATTTCAGAACTGAGTTCATCCGGTTCGCTAATCGCTACAGAAACTAAATCTTCACAACCGTTTTCATCAAGGATCTGAATTTCGTAATTTCCTGCTACTAGATTTTCAAAAACTCCAGAAGTATTCGTTACACCATTTAAAGTATATTCTAAAATACCAGAACCTCCTTGAGCAGAAATTTGTACTGATCCCGTTTCACCAAAACAAGAAGGATTTTGATTATTCGCGATTTCGCTATCGATAACCGGTGGCTGTGAAATACTTTGCAAAATCGTATTTGAACAACCACTTGCATCAATCACTTCTACTTCGTAATCTCCAGCAGGCAAGTTTTCAAAATAACCTGTGGTATTGGTTTCTGCTCCAAGACTATATTCCAAATCACCTTCACCGCCAGTTGCTTCTACTTGAATTGTTCCTTCCGTTGCTCCAAAACAATTATTCATATTCGTTTCGGTCACTGCTAATTCAATCGCTGCTGTTTCCAGAATCTCAGCATTCAATGTTGCTTCACATCCATTTTCATCAATGATAAGAATTGGATAATCCCCAGCAGAAAGGTTTTCAAAAACACCCGTCGTATTGGTCTCTCCATTAGCAGAATATTGTAAAACTCCTGTTCCACCTGAAGCACCAACAGTAAAACTTCCACTGTTCACTTCATTACAAGCGACATCTTGCTCATCAGAAATATTAGCTTCGATTTCGGTTGCTCCTTCAATAGAAATAAATATCGTTGCCGAACAAGCTGATTCATCCGTTATTATAATTTCATAATCTCCTCCTGATAAATTTTCAAAAATCCCAGTTGAGTTCGTTTCCGTTCCATTATTAAAAGTATAATTACCTGTACCTCCAAATCCTGAAACTTGCAGCATTCCATTTCCATCACCGAAACAAGATTCATTGGCGGTTTCTTCCAAAGAGATTTCCAAAATTACTGGCTCCGTAATTTCAAAATCATAGGTTCCAGAACAACCCGAGTTGTCACTGACTACTGCAGCATAAACCCCTGGACTTAAGTTTTCAAAAAGTCCTGTTGTATTACTATTTCCATCTAGTTCATATTCAAAATCTCCATTTCCTCCAGAAACAATTAATTGTATAAAGCCATCATTTTCTCCAAAACATGACACTGGCCCTTGATCATCTTCCGCGATTGATAATTCATCTGAGGAAGCAACCGCTGCTGAAATATTAGTTCCACAACCATTGGCATCCAATGCATCAATTGTATAATCTCCTTCTACTAGACCTTCGAACAATCCAGTATTATTGGTCTCGCCATTAAGTGTATAAGTAATCAATCCAGAACCTCCATTACTCTCAATTTGAATCGCACCAGAAGCATCACCTGCACAACTAACATCCGAAACATAATCAATCGATACTTCTAAAACTTCTGGTTCCGACAAAGTCACTTCCAATGTTTGAGTACAACCATTTCCATCTGTTACCAAAGCAGTATAAATTCCTGCTGGTAAACTTTCAAAATTTCCAGAGGTATTCGTTTCACCATTTAAAGTATATTCAAAAGAAGTATTTCCACCAGTCGCATTTAGACTTACACTTGCATTGTCATCGCCAAAACAAGTAGAAGATTCGTTCGATGTTTCTTCGAGATTTACTTCATCAGGTTGGGTAAGCTCAATTGTTAAAACTTGAAAACATCCGTTCACATCCGTTGCAATAATATTATAAGTTCCAGCAGTTAAAGATGAGAATTCACCCGTCGCATTACTTTCTGTTCCTAAAGTATATTCAAAACCTCCAGATCCTCCATTTGCTAATACCGTCACCGATCCATTATTATCATCGAAACAATTAGGATCATCTTGATTTTCTATGGTTGTAGTAATTTCATCTGGAGCAGTCAACACAATAAAAACCATTCCTTCACATCCTGATTCATCCTGAACATTGATTGTGTAATCTCCAGGGCTAAGATCATTGAAGATATTTTCCGAACCATAGTCCCCTCCATTGATCGCATATTCGTAATTTCCATTTCCACCATTTCCTTCAACGATAATTAATCCATCGGTCGCATCAAAACAAGACACATCTTCTAAAGCTAAAGTTTCCACATCTAAAGCTGCACTTTCTTCTATTTCAACAAGCAATTCAGAATTACAATCATTTACATCATAAACCATAACGGTATGTGCTCCTGCTGGAAGGTCGATAAAAGTAACGGTATCACCATATAAGGTATCCGTTTGATAAATAAAAATATGATCACCAGAACCTCCAAGCGCATTAAAAGTCAAAGAACCTTCTGACTGCCCGGCGCATCCTGCATCGGTTTGTTCTAATAATTCAAGTACCAATTCTTCTGGTGCAGTAATCGTTGTTTCTATTCCTGAAAAACAATCATTCGCATCCAAAACAGAAACGGTAAAAGTACCTGGTGACAAATTATCAAAACTTGGACTGCTTTGATAATTTACACCATCAATCGAATATTGATAATCTACGGTACCTCCATTTGCTTCTAAAATAATGGCTCCATTTTCTTCTCCAAAGCAAAGTATATCTTGTTGATCTGTAATCGAAAGATCAAGCACTTCTGGCTCTTCAATTGTAAAAGGCGTTTCGGCAAAACATCCATTTTGATCGAAAGTCGTTAGCACATAATCTCCTGCATTTAAATCAAAAAATATTGGCTCTGGTTGATAATTTACCTGATCGATAGAATAAGAATACCCTGGAGTTCCTCCTAATGAAATGACTGAAACCAAACCATCTTCATTTCCATTACAAGTTACATTTGTAATTTCTTCTGGTAAACTAATTAACTCTGCTGGTTCAATAACAAATCCATCAATCTGAGCTTCGCATCCATTTTCATCCTGAACGGTTATTAGATGTGGACCTCCACTTAGATTTTCAAAAACATTACTCGGAGAAAAACCTCCTCCGTCGATACTATATTGATAAGTATTCCCTGGGCCAGGTGTCCCACCAAAAGCAGAAGCCAAAATAGTTCCATCATTAAAACCAAAACAAGTCACATCAACTGTGGCATCTATCAAAGGCACTAACTCTGCTGGCTGACCAATCACTATATCAATAGAGATTGTTTCACCATCATTATCTTGAGCGGTAACGACATGAGCTCCCGGGGAAATGTTTCCAAAAAAATTATCTGTTTGGAAATCACCTCCATCAATCGAATAAGTATATCCTCCTGATCCACCACTAGCTTGTACTGTAACTGTTCCGGTATTTTCACCAAAACAAAGGGCATCAGTTTGGGCTACCAATTCTACAAATAAAGGAACACCTCCTGCACTACATTTTGTAGCTGCTGCATCCAACAAACTGGATCTCGATGAATTCAATATTTGATGCATGTAGGCATTTTGATCTTCAGTGAAGGCATTCATACAATCATCATTGACATAGTCCATGTAATTCATAAACATGTCTCCACCATTACTACAAGAAGGATCTGGGTGATTCGG
>CAKZTD010000285.1 GCA_937921595.1 uncultured Saprospiraceae bacterium | reverse complement strand
ATAAGAACACATTAAATATATCACTTTACACCGTTCTTAATGTCTCTTACTTCTTACTTTGCTACTACCAATTTTCGAAGTAGCATTTTTCCTTTCTCTTTATAATGAAAACGCAATAAATACATTCCGTCTGGAACATTACTTACATTTAATTCAAGCGTTGAGAATTCTACTCCTTTAGCAATTTTATGGTTTTGAAGATTTTGTCCTAGCGTATTTTCAAGCGTAATGTACTCCGGTAAATCATTTTGTAATTCTATAAAAATTTGACTACTCGTTGGATTTGGATAAATCTTTGGCGCATTCTTTTGAACTTCTGCAATACTGGTTACATCTATCAAAGTAACTTCATCAGTATAAACACATCCGGCAGCTGAAGTCACCGTTACAGAATAACTTCCAGCAACCGTAACCTCTATCGTTTGTGTACTAGCATCGTTAGACCATTCGTAATCGCTTCCACCTGGCCCAGCATCCAGAATAATTGTTTCACCAGGTTCGAATTCAATCTCATCTCCGAGGTAAAGATTTACTTCAAGTGCTCCATTATCATATAGACTTTGCAATTCAGTTATATCGCTTTCAATTTGACTTGTATTCGGACATGGATGATCAATATCCTCATGGGTAAGCATCCCTAAATCAAATTCTATTACTTCTTGAGATGCTAATGCTTTAGGGCCTGATGACATGACCATACGTCTATCGCCATTAGGAAGATCTTCACTACACATAGACCATCCATTGGTATTACTTGGATTTCCTGAAAAAGCAAAATCAACAGGTATTGTACCACCATAACCATTGCCACCGGAAGTAAGAGGTGCACCATCTCTCCATTTCCCTTGTAAATAATTCAGAACTTCTGTTGCAGTAGATGGATCAGTCGTCGCAGGGATCGGAGGCGGTGATATTCCTGCATTATTATAGAAAATTGAATGATCTAAATCATTATTTAAATAAGTAACACTTTGTATGGGAATTTCATCTTCGAAAATATCTACACCTTGACATACACCATTGGAACCATCAAAAGCATCGCTGTTATAACTAAAAACCGAATTAACATTTGGTAAAGAACCTATATAATCATCCAAATAACAACCATGATCAAAATCTATAAAAGTCCCTAAATATAAATCCGAATAAGTCCCTCCTGATATATTTTTAATATCAAATTCTAAAAATGTCGAGTTATATAATAAATCGGATTCTTCACATTCGAAAGCATAGTAAACTCCTCTAACTTCCAATTCAAGAGAGTTGCCTCCATAAACTGATTCCTCTCCTGTAGAATGCATCACCCACCAAAGCATTTCGTCACCTTTTATTTCTGGATAATCTCCATCGAGGATATTATAAATACCATCATTATTTACATCAACAAATGGAGCAAAATTTTCTGGAACGACATCTTGCCCTTCTCCTAACAAATTGAAATTGGGATTATTCGCTCCAGGGTATGTCCATAAATCTAATGGTAGCGCTGAATCAATATTTCCATCAGCAATATCTTCTCGTAAACGGGTGATATATTTTTTATTAATTCTCCATACTCGATTCCAACTATTAGCATTGCTCATTGGAGGACCTACCTCGAAATCAGAAGAAACATACTGAGTAGCAGAAGTAAGTCGTTCATTGTTTTGATCCTGTCCAGAAATCAAAAGCCCTCCGGCAAAAATAACAGACGTTGATTCTCCTTTAGGATAGGAAGTGTTTACATCCTCTCCTATAAAGCCATTCCAAAATAGTTGCCCTATGGCAGTAACTGCAGAACGAATGTTATTAACTTCTAAAACTCTTACCTGCGGATCAGATACGTCTTCTACAATATCACCTTCTTCATCCAATCGAACTACCATTGTAAGAAGAGATGATTTTGACAGAAATAAATATCCTCCGAATTTACTTTTTACAATCTCAGTCCCAAAACCCTGACCATAATCTCGATTCCATACTTCTTCTCCATCATCATCTGTCCTAACTACAACAGCATTTCCATCAATATTTCCGGAAAAGACTAATCCACTATCATGAGAACGAACTACACTTAAGGCTTCTCCTGATCCGAAATCCTTTTCCCAAATTACGTTTCCTTCAATATCTGTTTTAGCTAAAGTAGCATTTCCATTTTTCGATCCTCCAAGAATAAACCCGCTACCTACTGGCAATACGGAAAATAATTCATAGCCTAAATCCTTCACCCAAACCTCATCCGCATTTTCATCAACATGAACTAATTTTCCTGCTTCATTACAAAGAATGTAACCATCATTATATTTTTTAGCATCTGCAATTAATCCATAACCTGCAGCTTTTTCCCAAGCTAAACTAAGCTCACCTGTATTGGTAACATCAACACTATAAAAAGTCTCATTTCCAAAAACCACAACATTTCCTTCATCTACTTTTACTGCTGCTGGCCCTTTTGCATCACCATCATCAAAGTCTACTGAAAGTTCAAATCCAGTCGTAAAATCATTAGCCCCATCAAATGTGTTTAAATATATTTTGTCAGCAGAATCTCCTGATTTCTGTCCTGCAAAGTAAAAGGAGTTACTTACTCCTTCTATTTCAGTTCCATAGAAGTATCCCCCATTTAAAGGACTTCCTACAAATGGCAGTGAAGTGGTTTTACGAGCTTCTAGAAAATAGGTGTTTTCATAAAGCGTCTTTCCACTAATACAGGCAAAAGAAAAATCTTTTTCTATAATCGATGAGTTTCGTTGAGTTTTAATCGTCCCGTTTGAAAAAGTGGTATTCCAATATTCTTCTTGAGCATTTAAGGACACATTCACTAAAAATAGGAAAAGGAGAAAAGAGTAAGTCTTTTTCATTTTGTTTGCTTTAATTTTTTGTTGATTATTTTTTCTAGAAACTAACACTTACACGATGCATGAGGATCCTGTAAGAGATTGCTAAAATAGGAAAAACAAATAATAAAGGAAAGTTAGAAATAAAAGATTCCGATTAGATTAGCAAGGTTCTCTGTCTTGTTCTCTACCGATCGTAAAAATACAATAGACCTATATTTTCTCTAAATCAGGTAAAAGATACCGCCTTCATCCCCAAGAAAATACATCCCAAACAAACCAACAAACTCACCACAATATTTGCAAAAGCATTGGTATAATCTCCGCTCTGTAATAGTTCAAAAGTCTCTAAGGAAAAAGTAGAAAAGGTAGAAAAGCCGCCGCAAAACCCAGTGATCAGCATAAGACGCAATCCTTGAGGCACATCATTTTTTACACAATAACCAACAAGCATCCCAAGGATAATACAACTAATTGCATTGGCTGTAAATGTAGCCATAGGGAAGTTTCCTTCATAGCTTTTCATCCAGCGGGCAATCCCGTATCTACAGATACTTCCAAGCCCACCTCCGATGAATACCATTAGAAAATTCACGAAGTTTGTTGATTAAGTTTTTTTCGACTAACAGAAAAGTAAAGTATTGCAGTCAAACCTATTGCGATACCAATGACGAGCATCAGTAAATAAAGGGACCCTATACCTTGTAAAGAAACTACCAAAATAATAAAGAAAATATTGACCGTTACCAAGACTCCTGTCGCTTGCATATGGCTCAATCCAAAATCTATTAGCAGGTGATGGATATGTGTCCGATCTGGACTAAAAGGAGATTTACCTCTCAAAGCTCTCATTAAAAAGACTCGTAGCGTATCAAATAATGGCAAGATCATAATGCCTATTGCAACCGCAGGAACTGCTTTAAAGGCCCAACGATGATCAACAGCTAAAACATTATGAGATTCGATAAATTTAATGGTTAATATGGAGCATACCAATCCGATTAATAAGGATCCGGTATCTCCCATAAATATTTTTGCGGGTGTAAAATTGTATTTTAAAAAGGCAACAACTGCTCCTGCCAATGAAAAAGCAACAAGCGCTAAAGCTATCTGATCTGTTAGAAAAAACCAAACACCTAAGGTTACTGAAATCAAGGTTGCAATACTTCCTGACAAACCATTAATTCCATCAATCAAATTAAAAGCATTAATGATCACAATAATGACAAAAATAGAGATTACAATACTTACTACTTCTGGTAATTCATTGATACCGAATATACCATAAAAACTAGTCAACTTTACATTTGACTTGAATACTAGAATTGCAGCAGCGAGTACTTCTCCGATCAATTTTTTATTAGGAGAAATAGGCAAAATATCGTCCTTTGCTCCAATCAGAAAAATGATAATAAACGAACAGAGAATATATTGAAGATCGCCAAACAATTCGAAAGGTGTCCATAGAATTATGGAAAAAATAACTCCTGCAAAAATTGCAATCCCTCCTAAAGAAGGTGTTGCCTGTGTATGCGAACGACGTTCCCCTGGCTCATCATACAAATTCTTCTGCTTGGCTATGTTGATGATAGACGGAATCGCAAAGTAGGTGAGCATAAATGCAGTAAGGAAACTTAGTACAATATCATACATCGGCTGTTAATTTAAAGTCAATCCTAGAGTTATTCGTAAAATTAAACTAATCTCTTCGAATAATCCCATCTTGATGAAATTATCTTCTCGTTGTCACCTCAACAACTGAGGCATTTTATTAAAAATATTTTGAAAGGACCTAAGTTAGCAGGTTTTAGAAAGGGAATTGACAATCAATAACTTAAGATTTGCAAAACCCGTTCCACATGTTAAAACTTAGAATCATCTACATTATCTAGCCAATCTTTAATCACTTTCACGGTACTTTCAACACCATTACCTTCAAAAGGTGATTTCAAGTTGGAAATATCAACCAATTCTAAAAAAGATTTACTTCCTCCCAGTTGGCATAAATTGAGATAGTCTTTCCAAGCTGTTGCATGATCTTGTTGATCTTTGATCCAAAACTGGAAAGCACAAATTTGCGCCAAGGTGTAATCTATGTAGTAAAATGGTGTTGTAAAAATATGGCTTTGTCGCTGCCAGAATCCTCCTCTTTCTAAAAATTCATTCCCATCATAATTTCTATGAGGAAGGTATTTGCGTTCGATTGCTCTCCATGCTTCATTTCTTTCCACAGGAGAAGCTTCTGGATTTTCATATACAAAATGCTGGAACTCATCTACTGCTACTCCATAAGGCAAAAACAAAATGGCTCCAGAAAGGTGAGCAAATTTATATTTCTCTGTATCTTCTTTGAAAAATAAATCCATCCATGGCCAAGTAAAAAACTCCATACTCATCGAGTGGATTTCACAGGCTTCGTAGGTTGGCCAATTGTATTCTTTGATTTTTAAATGGCGACTAGAATAGACCTGAAAGGCATGTCCTGCTTCGTGAGTCAGTACGTCAATATCTCCACTTGTTCCATTGAAATTTGAAAAAATGTACGGCGCTTTATATTCATCAATATAGGTACAATATCCGCCAGTTGCTTTTCCATCTTTATTGACAAGATCCATCAGGTTTTTAAACTGCATGAAATCAAAAAACTCTCCCGTCTCTTTCGACAGCTCTTTATACATTTTGCTTGCATTATCTACAATCCATTCTGGTGAACCTTTAGGTTTTGGGTTCCCACTAGCAAAGCGAAAATCTTCATCATAGTATTTCATGTTCTCAATACCAATCCGCTTGCCTTGACGCTCGTACAATGCTGAAGCGATCGGTACAATAAACTCTGCCACTTGCTTTCTAAAATTAGCAACCATTTCCGCATTATAATCAGAACGCAACATTCGAGCATAACCTAGTTCAATAAAATTTTTATAGCCTAGTTTATTTGCAATTTGATGCCGAAGTTTCACTTGCTTATCAAAGATTTGTTCAATCGTCTCCGAATGTTTACTATAGAAAGCCCACTTTGCTTCACTGGCCTCTTTTCTAGTTTTCCGGTCATTAGAAGTTTCTAATGGATGCAAAGAGGGGATCGTATATTTTTTTCCTCTAAATTCAATTTCTGCACTTGCTTTCACTTTGACATACTCACTCACCAATTTATTCTCCGCTTTCATATCTTCCAGAATAGAAGGTTGAAAAGTTTTGATGCTCAACTCTGCAATTACAAATAATTGCTTTCCCCAATTTTCTTCTAATTCTTTTTTGAAAATTGAAGTCAACAATAGTTTATAATATCGAGTGGTAAGCGCTGAGATAGAAGGATTATTTTGATCGAAAAAATTATTTTCCTCTTCGTAAAATTTATCCTTTGTATCAACGGTGTGTCGAATATGACAGATGTTATACATGCTTGAATAAGCCTGACGAATTTTATTGATTTCCTCAATCAATTCATTTTGCTCTTCAAGCGTCGTTGCTTTTTCAAATTTGTCCAAGCAGATATTAAATTCCGTTTCAATGGTTTCTATTACAGGACGAGTGTATTTAAAATCTTCAAATTTCATAGGGTTCGTTTACTAGTTTATTTTAGTTCAAAAGGCATGTTAAGTAATACCATGACCTCGCTTAGTAAATCATTTTGGCAATCCTTATTTTAGACCATTTATCACAGGAATTGTCACTTCTTAGAAATGAAATTCTCAGAGCATCAAATGATCCGCTTTTCAGTGTAAGAGAGAAATTGCAGGTAGCTAACGATAGTACTGGTCTTGTCGGGAATTAGGATTTTAGTTTATGTTAAACTTTACTCTTTGTTCTTTAGTTTCCCATATTGACAAGGTTTCTAAAACCATGCAAAAATACAATGGTTTTTAACACTATGCAATAGCTAAGCGATTTGGATTTACAATCGCATTTCTTTTACGTGAATAATTTGTTTAAACGTTTTTATCTATAAAAAAGATAATCAAACTATTCAAAAACCTATCTTTTCCACATCCCATCTTTCAATGTTAATAACTCAAACGATACCTAAACAATCGTCTCCAGAACAATAGCAACTTAAATTTCCTTTTCATTACACTTCATACCTTAGATTTCGTAACTTTGTGCGAATTTTTCAAGAAGCAGTCTAAAACACCTTAATACCGTCAGAGACTATGGATTTAAAATCCAAAATAAATCTGGAGAGCTTACCCAAGCATATTGCTATCATTATGGATGGTAATGGTCGTTGGGCTAAAAAACATGGGAAGCCTCGTGTTTTTGGGCATCGCAATGGGGTAAAGGCAGTTAGAGACACGACAGAAGCTGCAGCTGAACTAGGAGTAGAGAATATTACGCTTTATGCTTTTTCTACCGAGAATTGGAATCGTCCACTTTTAGAAGTAAACGCCCTAATGGCTTTATTGGTTGAGACGATTAGAGGAGAGATCAGCACTTTGAATAAAAATAATATCCGATTAAAAGCAATTGGTGATTTAAAAAAACTACCTCCTAGAAGCTATAAAGCCTTGATGGAAGGAATAGAGAGCACAAAGAACAACACCAGAATGAATCTTATTCTTGCTTTGAATTATAGTGCAAGATGGGAAATCATGAATGCGGTACAGAATATCGCTCAAAAAATAGAAGACAAACAACTTATTTCGGCCAATATTGATGAGAAAACTTTTGAAAACGAATTGAGTACCAGTGGTATTCCAGATCCAGAATTGCTAATCAGAACCAGCGGAGAATCCCGCATTAGTAACTTCCTACTTTGGCAAATCGCTTATTCTGAATTGTATTTCACCCCCATCTTATGGCCAGAGTTTCGAAGAGATCATTTATACGAAGCAATTATCGATTTCCAGAACCGGGAACGTAGATTTGGTAAAACCAGCGAACAAGTCGCAAAGTAATTGGCTATACCTTTTGTGTTAAACCGGACTTTTGATACAACCTTTTTGAACGAATTGGGCACCTTTAGTAGTTCATGGGCAACAGTCCCAAGTTCCATACGTTCTTACAAGGAATTTTTAGTTCTTACCTAAGACGAGTCTACAAGATTTGTCAGAGAACACATGAATTTAAAAAAAAGTTTTTGATGAGATTATTTTATAGTGTGAAGCATAAACAAAGTTTGAAAACAAAGATGAACACAAGAAATCCTTTTAGATTTTATACCTCATATTTTATTTCAACATTCATTTTATTGATCCTATTAGGACTCCCAACAGGAGTTATGGCTCAAACTGAAGATCCTCCGGTCATTAAATATGGGGATCCAAAAGAATTTGAAATTGGAGGGATCAAAGTTGTTGGCGCAGAGTTTAGTGATGACAATGCCCTCATTGCCATTACAGGATTGAAAGTCGGAGATAAAGTGAGAGTTCCAGGTGAAGATATCTACGGGGCCATCAAAGCACTTTGGAAATTACGCCTTTTCACAGATGTTCAAATCCTTCAGGAAAAAGCCATCGGTGATGTCATCTTTTTGGAAATCGTTGTTATTGAACGACCACGTTTAGCAAGACACTCTTTTAAAAATGTCAAAAAATCTCTTCATGATGATTTAAATGATGAGGTGAACAAATTCCTACTCAAAGGTGGTATCGTAACTGACAATATTAAAACGAATGCAATCAATTCCATCAAAAATTACTTTCAAGGAAAAGGATACCTCGATGTAGCTGTAAACGTAGAAGAAGTTGCTGATGAAAAATTGGTAAATGCAGTAAGATTAGTTTTTGATGTTGATAAAAAGAGTAAAGTAAAAATTCAGGACATCACATTCTCAGGTATTACCGTAAAGGCTAAAAAGCTGAGAAAGAAAATGGATGAGACTCATCGTAAAAAGAAATTGTTTTCTTCTTCAAAATTAGTGAAAGCAGATTACGAAATCGATAAGAAAAACATCATCGCTTACTATAATACGATTGGATTCCGAGATGCAAAAATCGCTAGCGATAGCATTTGGAGAGAAGATGACGGAGAACTGCGAATCCATATGAATATAGACGAAGGAAATCGTTACTACTTTAGAAATATCGTCTGGAAAGGGAATTCCATTTATGATGACGAAACTTTAGCAAGTGTTCTTGGAATTGAAAAAGGAGAAGTTTACAATACTGAACTTTTAGAAACCAGACTTCGATTTAGTCAGGACGGTCGTGATGTGAGTACTCAATACATGGACAACGGATATTTATTCTTCCAAGTTGACCCGATTGAAACTTCGATCATGGACGATTCTATAGATTTAGAATTGAGGATTTTCGAAGGACCTCAGGCGACAATTGACAAAGTAAGTATTGCTGGTAATGATCGGACACATGAGCATGTAATCCGTAGAGAATTAAGAACAAGACCAGGCGAGAAATTTAGTCGTACAGATATCATTCGTTCTCAGAGAGAGATCATCAACCTTGGGTATTTCAATCCTGAAACGATGGAGATGAACACTCCGGTAAATCAGCAAAGAGGAACCGTAGATATCGAATATGTGGTTGAAGAAAAACCTTCTGATCAATTAGAACTTTCAGCTGGTTGGGCCGGTGGAGGTCGAGGTGTAATTGGAACGCTAGGTGTTTCATTTAATAACTTCTCCGTAAGAAACATTCTTAAAAAAGAATCATGGAGTCCACTTCCACAAGGAGATGGTCAGCGTCTTTCATTAAGAGCACAAACCAATGGTCGTTTCTTCCAGTCTTATAATATTTCATTTACTGAACCTTGGTTGGGTGGAAAGAAACCAACCTCTTTTACGGTAGCGGGATTCTATAACAGATTTGCTTTTGGTGATCGTGCTTTCTCTAACTTCCAGAAATTCTCTATTGCTGGTGGAACAGTTACCTTAGGTACACGACTGAAATGGCCTGATGATAACTTTATCTCTCAGACTGCATTGACCATGCAAAATCTTTCATTAGAAAATTGGGGTCGTGGATTGTTTATCACGGACGATGGAACGGTTGTAACTGATGGAAATTATTACAATTTCAACATCACACAAACTTTTACAAGAAGTACAGTTAGTGATCCTTTATATCCAAAAAGTGGATCTCGTTTTTCTTTAGCGATTGCAATAACTCCTCCTTATTCTTTATTCAGCGACAAAGATTACGCAGACTTACCTGTTGACGAGAGATTTAAATTCTTGGAGTACCACAAATGGAGATTCAACGCTGAATGGTACACAAATATTTTTGACAAATTCGTAGTGAAAGCTTCTGCGAAAATTGGTATGATTGATTCTTATAATGATGACATTGGAATTTCTCCTTTCGAAAGATTTCAATTGGGTGGTGACGGATTAGCAAATCAACAATTTGGTGCTTACACTGGTGTTGACTTGATCTCTCTAAGAGGTTATGACGAAAACGAATTACCAGATAATATTCAAAATGGTAGTGTTGTAGCAACACCGATTTTCAATAAATTCTCAATGGAGTTAAGATATCCTTTATCTACAAATCCTAGTTCAACTATTTATGCTTTAGCATTTGTTGAAGGTGGAAACTCTTTTAGAACTTTCCGAGATTACAATCCTTTCGA
>CAKZTD010000284.1 GCA_937921595.1 uncultured Saprospiraceae bacterium | reverse complement strand
GTTCTTCGATTTACCGTTGGACTTGTTGGAAATGCCGAGAACTCAGATGCAGAATCAATTTCTAATGAAGATCATCCCCTTGCTCTGGGAACAGATAGCCTTTGGACAGCATCTGATGGGTATATTTTTAACCAAATTGTTGTCATCCCTGACACTATGGTCGATATGATGCCTCAACGAATCATCAACATAAAAGGTCAAGGTAACTTGGGTTTTGTAAGCCTGTCGTTTCCACAGGAAGTAGATTTAGGTTTTGATATTGCGATTCCTATAAAAATAGATTATGAAAAGTGGTTCTCAGGCATAAATTTTGTGATTGATTCAGATGAAGATATTGCAGAAAATATTGTCAATAACACTGCAAATGCCTTTTCTATTGATGAATAAATTAACTTTTTTGATAATTTTAGAGGAATTTAATACAACAACTACGAATTTTTGTTGTTGACTAAATAGGCATAAAATATTATCAAGGTAATTTAGGCCAACAACTTAATTGAATTAAAACTTATATTAACATGAGAAAATTACTTCTTCTCCTTTTATTAGCTCCACTATTTATAGCAAGTTCATGCGACAAAGACCCTGAAATTGAGGTTGTTGGTAATGTGGAAATCAATTTCAAGGCTAACTATGATGGTGAGCTGTTTATGACGCAAAATGAATATGATTATACAAGTGAGATGAAAGTTAAGTTTACTGAGCTTAATTTATTTGTTTCGAATATCAGTTTATTAGAGTTTGAAAACTCATCAGAAGAAACTGAATTGGCAGAAGTTGATTTTGTTGATTTAAGTTTCAATATAGATCAAGAAACTGAAGCTGCAGCAGGTTATGATATTTCTACTAAAAAAGTACCTGCAGGAACTTATCGAGCACTTAAAATAGGCTTTGGATTACCAGCAGATTTGAATAGAACAAATCCAGGTGATTATGGAGATGGAAATGCATTGGCTACTTCGACTCATTATTGGGCAGCAGCTGATAGTTATATCTTTTCAAAAATCGAAGGCTTTTCTGATAATAATGGTAACGGAATTTTTGAAGCAGGAGAGAATGAAGGTCTACGATTTCACCTTGGACAAGATGAAGTCTATACAGAGAGAATTCTTTTTCCTTCAGAGCCGATTGTTGTGACAGAAGATGGAACGGTTAATTTGTCTTTAGATATTGATGTTAAAAAGCTTTTTGGAATATCTGATATTACTTATGATGCGAATCAAGATGGACTCTTGGATTTTGAAAATTACTCCTCCTCTCACGGAGATACAGATGAGCCAGGGTTTCTTGTTGATAGAACAGTAATGGGTAATTATTCCAATGCTACAAAATTGAATCAATAATTTATTTACGCATAGCTAGAATTAAAGGAAATTGGTACAACATCTTCATTTAGTTGCTGTTGACTATTTTGCTTAAAATTTTTTACAACATGAGAAAATTACTTATTCTCTTTTTTATAGCTCCATTATTTGTAGTTAGTTCATGTGACAAAGAACCAGAAATTGAGATTGTTGGGAATGTAGAAGTCAACCTTAAAGCTAACTATGATGGCGAGCAGTTTATGACGCAACAGGAATATGTTTATACGAGTGCTATAAATGTCAAATTTACTGAATTCAACCTTTATGTTTCTAATATTAGTTTATTAGAATTTGAAAATTCAACGGAAGAGACAGAGTTAGCGGAAGTTGATTTTGTCAATTTGAGTTTTACTACTGATCAAGCAACTGAAGCTGCCGCAGGTTATGACCTTTCAACTAAGAAAGTTCCTTCAGGAACATATCGAGCAGTTAAAATTGGTTTCGGACTTCCGGCAGATATAAATCGTACAAGTCCAGGAGATTATGGAAATGGAAATGCATTAGCTACATCGACTCATTATTGGGCATCAGCAAATAGTTATGTCTTTTCAAAAATAGAAGGCTTTTCAGATAATAACGGTAACGGAATTTTTGAAGCAAGTGAAGACGAAGGAATTAGGTTCCACCTTGGACAAGATGAAGTTTATACAGAGCGAATTCTTTTTCCTTCAGAACCAATCGTTGTTGAAGAAGATGGAACAGTTAATTTGTCTTTAAATATTGATGTTAAAAAACTTTTTGAAATATCTGACATTACTTATGATGCAAATCAGGACGGGTTATTGGATATTGAAAATTATTCATCATCTCGAGAAGATACAGATGACCCTGGTTTTTTAGTAGACCGTACAATAATGAGTAATTATTCCAGTGCTACAAAATTGAATCAATAAAAAAATTGGTATTATTACCATGATCAGAAACCTCCTTGTATCTACACTGCTTATTTTCATTATCGCAGCCGGATGCAAGGAGGTTTCTTCGTTTCAGGAACCGCTCGATCTTTCTCAGATTGCCTATCATCCCAATCCTGTACCCATTAAGGTTCCCAAAGGTTTTCCTCAACTTCCTTTGGTAAATAAAAATCCACAAACAGAAGAAGGGATAGCACTTGGTCGCAAATTATTTCACGATCCAATACTCTCAGCGGATAGTACGATGTCTTGTGCTTCTTGTCATTTTGCTCATTTGGCGATGACAGATGGAAAGGCATTGAGTAAAGGTATCGATCAAAAAGAAGGTTTGAGAAGTGCCATGTCTCTAGTCAATGTTGCATTTTATAATGAAGGATTTTTTTGGGATGGCAGAGTAAAAAGTCTGGAAGAACAAGCTTTGCTTCCTGTTGAAGATTCTATCGAATTGCATAATTCTTGGGATCAATTGGTTGATAAATTGAGAACTCATCCAGAGTATCCAGTTTATTTTCGAAAAGCATTTGGCATCGATAGCGTCGCTCAAATTGATAAATATATGGCTGCAAATGCTATGGCACAATTTGAAAAAACACTGATCAGTGCGAATTCAAGATATGATCAAATAGAACGAGGTGAAGAAGAATATACTCCAGACGAAAAAGCGGGTTACGAGATTTTTTTTGACGATAGCAAAGAATTGCCTGATGGAGAATGCGGACATTGCCATAATGTACCATTGATGACCACTAATGAGTTTTTAAATAATGGAATAACCTATGCGGAGAAAGCAAGTGATTTTCCTGATTTAGGCCGTGGAGGGTTTACTGGAAGTCAGTTTGATAATGGAAAATTTAGAGTGCCTAGCTTAAGAAATATAGCGCTCACAGCTCCTTATATGCATGACGGGCGATTTAAAACACTGGAAGAAGTCGTTGATCATTATGCCTCAGGAGGCCATTATAGTCCAAGTGTATCACCACTCATCAAGCCGTTAAATTTAGACGAAACGCAGAAAAGACAACTAATTGCTTTTTTAAATACACTAACAGACCTTAAATTTGTACAAGAGACACAACAAAGTGAAGTGTATTAGTATTTAATAAGTGATGGAATAAAATAGTGTATTTATAATCTGCCCGATCGAGGAATAGGCGGGTTCCGTCGAATTACTTATATACCAATATACTCTTAAACTAATTTTTTTTAGCGACCTTAACTCCGTTAATAATTTTATAAAGCAGCCTAATCCAAAATGCTATGAAGCAAATTATAATTTTCCTTTTTCTTTCAACTCTATTTCTTGCTACATCTTGCGATGATGATGACAATCCAATGGATGGACAATCTGATGATTTGACAGACATTCCTTATACACCGGTTGCTTACGATTTAGTCGTCCCTTGTGATTTTCCAGAAATGGAGATTCCTGTAGATAATCCAATAATGGTTGATGGAGTAGAACTGGGACGTTTTCTTTTTTACGATCCGATCCTTTCAGCAGATAGTACTATGTCTTGTTCATCCTGCCATTTGCCAAGTGGAAGTTTTACGGATAATTTAGCACTAAGCACAGGGATTGATGGAATTGCTGGTCGTCGAAGTTCTATGTCTTTATTGAATGTAGGATATTTTAATACCGGATTGTTTTGGGATGGTAGAGTAGTGACTTTAGAAGAACAGGCTCTTTTGCCAGTTGAAGATCCTGTAGAGTTGCATCACACGTGGCCGGATATTGTCAGTAAATTGAAAGTGCATGATACTTATCCTGAGATGTTCCGCAAAGCCTTTGGAATATCTTCTACTACTGAAATTACAAAAGAATTAGCAGCTAAAGCGATTGCTCAATTTGAAAGAACACTAGTGAGTAGTGGTCAGTCAAAGTATGATCAATCTCGATGTGCGGAACCAGCAGTTTTTCTAAGTCCGCAAGAGCAGGAAGGAGCAGTCCTTTTTAGTTTTGAAGAAGATAATCACCCAGGATGTACGCATTGTCATAAGGTTTTTAATCAAATGTTTACGGATAATACTTTTACAAATAATGGATTGACTGATATTGGGGGAGGGGAAGTTGATAATCTAAGCAATTACCCAGATTTAGGTTTAGGTGAAGTGACTGGAAGTATTTTTGATAATGGGAAATTCAGAGTGCCTTCTTTACGGAATATTGCAATGACTGCACCTTATATGCATGATGGTAAATTTCAAACCTTAGAGGAAGTATTGGATCATTATAGTAGTGGTTTTCATGATGCGGCTAACATTGATCCTGATATGTCTCCTTTTCAAATGACGGAAGATGAAAAGGCAGCGCTCATTGCATTTCTAAATACATTAACTGATCAGGAGTTTATGAATAACCCCGCTCACCAAAGTCCTTTTTAGCTTTTTAAGTTTAAGTCTAAATAAAAAAAGTATAATAAAGATAAAAAAATAGGGATTGGCGCTATGTCAATCCCTATTTTTTTAAAAGTCTATTTTGTCACTTCAATTATTCTAATCTGCATTTATTTTACTATAAAAAGAGTTCTTTTTTTTAAAAATGCCTGTCACTACGCTTCTAATTTTTTCAATCGATATACTGCTCATTACATATTGTAATAAAAACCTATTTATTGCAAACCATACTCACTAAATTAGATTTGCTATTTATTCTATCCTGAATTTCAAAACATTAAACATAACAACAAATTTAATCTGTTAAAGTGTAATCCCTCAACTTCCTTTCGGCATGGCTATTGCCTAAATGGTATTGTCTGCTTGCTACTTACAACAGACAAATCCCTCTCACTTTTATTAGAATATTGCTATTACAAATTCCCCCACAGAATTTTTGCTATACCCTCTATAACACCCCTGTTATTGAATCATTTTTTACTTCTTAATTAATATTTAAGATGAGAAAGCTATACAGTGTATTAATGGCCTTGCCATTATTCAGCCTGTCAATTAATGTAAGCTTAGCTCAAAACACACTATCAACTGTTGAGCGCAGTATTACAAAGACACCTGAAAAATTCAAAGAATTTCAAAAAGCCGTTTACGGTGAAAATTATTATTTGCTACTGACCTTCGATGGCCTTCCAGGCAAAGCGGAAGTTGCAAAACTAGCAGATCATAAAATTAAACTTTTAGAATACAAATCTAAAAATACTTACCTGGCAGCTATTCCAGCTGATCTAAATCCAAGCGTTCTAAAATCATTTAACCTGAAAAGTGTTAGTGAGGTAGAGAAAGAAAGCAAATTGGATTCAAGGCTACTTTCTAAAGATTTTCCAGAATGGACAAAGGAAGTAAATGGTCAAGTAGATATTGCGATTGTCTTTTATGAAGGTACAGCAATTCAGACCATCCAGGAATTTTTACAAAAATATAATGCAACAATTTTAGAAGATAAACATCGTAAAGGTGCTACTGTTGTTGCAAGAGTTTCAGAAGATCATATCGAAGCTATTGCAGCATCGCCTTTTGTGTCTTTTGTAGATGTGAAACAAGAGCCTATTCAGGTTTTAAATCATGAAAACCGAATCAACCAAAAAGTGAATGTTCTTCATAGTGGTATGAATGGTGGTTATAATTTAAAAGGAGAAGGTGTTGTAGTTGGTGTAGGTGATGGTGGGAAATTAGGAGATCACATTGATTTTGGAGATCGGGTAATTAATGAAGCAAATGGAACATACAGTTCTTTTGGCGATCATGGTGATCACGTTTCTGGAATTATTGGCGGTGCAGGTAACCTTAATCAAAAACACAAAGGAATGGCTCCTGAGTGTACAATTGTTACTCAAAAAACCAGTCAGATCACTTATAAGGCTGAGCAGTATTTTAATGATTATGGAATGGTACTGACGAATAATTCTTACGGTACTAGTTTTAATTGTAATACAAACGGCTCCTATAATTATTCTGCACAAACGCTAGATGCACAACTAAGAGCGTTACCAGAAATGCTACACATTTTTGCAGCAGGTAATAGTGGAGGAGGGCATTGCGAACCATTTCCGCAAAGTTATCATACAGTACTACGTTACTATCAAAGTGCAAAGAACGTTTTGACTGTTGGAATGGCTGAAGAGAATAGAACGATTGCAAATAGTTCAAGTAGAGGTCCTGTAAAAGATGGACGTCTCAAACCTGAAATTATCGGAGTTGGTCGAAATGTAATATCTACCAGCCGTGATTATAATTATTCTACAAAAGGAGGTACAAGTATGGCTGCTCCGGCGGTGACTGGAACACTTGCACTTTTAGTAGAAAAATATAGAGAAGAAAATAGTGGACAAAATCCTGATGGCGCTTTATTAAAAGCAATCGCTTGTAATACTGCAGATGATCTTGGAAATCCGGGACCTGACTTTATTTATGGCTTTGGATTAATCAACGGACGTCGTGCAGCAGAAGTAATTGAGATGAATCAATTTTATGCTGATGAAATTGTTGATGGAGAAATGAATGTTCAAGCAGTGAATGTTCCTAATGGAACGAAGCAATTAAAAATCATGCTTTACTGGCCTGACAAAGAAGCAGCAATTTATCCAGATAAAGCATTAGTAAACGATCTTGATATTAGTGTGATTACACCTTCTGGTGAAACGATCCTTCCTTGGGTTCTTGATCATACTGCAACTGGAGTTGCAAACGATGCAGTACGTGGTGTTGATAATTTGAATAACATTGAACAAGTAACTATTGATGTACCAAGTGCTGGAATGTATACCATTTTGATCGCTGGAGAAGCAATACCATTCGGTCCTCAAAAATTCTATACTACTTACGAGTTTGTTCAAGACGAAGTAATAGTGACTCATCCTTTTGGTGGTGAAAGCTTTCTTCCAGGAAGCAATGAGTTTATTAGCTGGGATGCTGATGTTACAAATACAAGTACATTTAGATTAGAATATTCACTTGATGGTGGAGGAACATGGTTGGAAATTGCTCCGGCACTTCCTGCTACTCAACGAACATATAACTGGACTGTACCTTTAGTATATTCTCCAGATGCAATTGTTAGAGTTTCCAAAAATGGAACAAGTACTTCAGGGCAGAATATGACTTATTTTAATATCATGGATAGGCCGGAGGATTTAGTTGCCACGCCAACCTGTGAGAAACAAATGATACTCGAATGGACACCTAGTGATTATACAATGGAGTATGAAGTATGTATGTATGATGGAGATAAAATGACTATTGTAGGATCTACTGAAGAAACAAGTTTCTTAGTTGAAGAAGAAATGGAATTAGGAGTTGATTATTGGTTTTCAGTACGAAGTGTAGATATGGATGGAAATGTAAGTCAGCGAAATGTAGCAGTCTCAGCCATTCCCGAAGATATTGAACTTTGCGACTGGGAAGATAATCCAGTACTTGAACCGCATATTTTGCCAACCTATGGAAGAGATTTAACGTCTTTGGGTATGACGGATTCTGAAACAGTAACAGCTTTTGTCAAAAACATAGGCATGAATGATCTTGAGACTTTCGAAGTGTTTTATTCAGTAAACGGAGGAACGCCAGTTCAACAAACATTCAATGGTTTGTTAGAATCAGGAGAATCGAAAGTAATTGAGTTTGAAACACCTGCTGATTTATCTGGTGTTGGAGCATACTATATAGATACTTGGGTAAATATAGAAGGAAACAACAGCTCATATTCTGATAGCTTGATTAGTGAATTCCGTGGCGAGCAATATTCAAACTATCCAATTGAATTACCATATACTGAATTTTTTGAAAGTGCTTCATCGACAACTTATACATTTAATAGGTTGGGATTAGAAGGCTTGAAAAAATGGGACCTTCAAACTTCTGGAATGGGAGTGTTGGAAATCCAACAAGGTTCTGGATTGATTCTTAGGCCTACTGTACCAGCGAACGGAATGCCGATTAGAAACGAAGCATTACTTACTTTGAATATGTCTGATTATTCGGGGATGGATGAAGATATAGAATTGGAGTTCATTCATAAATTAGCATTCGAACAAGTGCCAAGTACGGATGAAGCCTTTGAAAATACGATTTCTGTAAGAGGTTCAGATACTGATGAGTGGGTTTTAGCTTATGTCTTAGATAAGCATTCCGTAGAATGGACTCAAGTTAAGAATCTTAATATCTCTGAATTATTAATTGAAAACAATCAAATTTTTACTCCAAGTTTCCAACTGAAATTTTCAAACGATAATAATTTACCGTTTGCAATTTCAAACATAAGACTTGAAGAAAAGAGTTATGAACTTTTACCAGAAATAACTCAGACAATCCATGACTTCACTGTTGACCAAGTGGACGATGAAATAGTCTTAAACTGGACTTTAACCGCAGATGAAAATAGTTACTTTGAAATAGAATTACTTGATAATACCAATACCAATAAGTTCGACGTAATCGGAGTCGTTTACGCCGAAGGCACAGCAACACAACCATACACATTTACTGATTCAGAACCGGGAAAGAAAGGACTACGCTCTTATCGAATTAAACAAATTTATGCAGATGGAAGCTTTTCCTTCTCTCCGGTCTTGTCAGTATTAATTAACAATGAGCAATTAGATGGCGTTTTTCCAAACCCGTTTGTTAGTCACTTGAGTATCGCATATAACGCACCTCAAGAATCTACCATTCAGGTTTTGATTACTGACCAAAATGGAAGACTCATTCAGGCAGCTCAGGTTGACGTTAGTCAAGGAGAGCAAATTATTCCAATTGAAGTTGGAAAGAATCATCCAGCTGGCATGTATCTAGTAAAGATACTAGACGGTAGAAAAACAATCTGTCATAAAGTAGTTAAGCAGTAAATAGGCAAAACAAGTTGTGATGATTAGGCGGAAGTAAAGGAGATTTTGGAGATGGATGTTGATAAACTGGTTTAGCATCAAATATCTAATACCTTTTCGCTTTCGCAAATGAATGATGACTTGAAAGATTTATGTGATTAAAACACATGAACATGAAGTAATACCTTGACAGGTTGCATAGCAATGATTCTCAGTATGAGGCACTTTTCGAATAGAAAAGTGCCTTTTTTTGTTTTTTTGAAGAAAAAATAAGGAATAAATTCAATATTTGTGGGAGTTATTTTTCACAATTTGGTTGAGGTTTAAAAATTAATGTATTGATTATCAGGTGATTGAGTGGGGCGTAAACTTACGTTTTTTGAATATTTTCCGCACAATTATGTCAAAATGTATTTTTTTTAAGAAGGATATGCTCGTATTATTGTATTGTGATTGATAGTCAAGTGGAGGAAAAGAGAAATTTACTTAAATGAAAGTAAATACATTATTAAGAATATATGTTCATGGGATTATAATTTGTTAATAGTGAGTCGTCGAATCTTTTAGGCGACTCGCTATAAACAGCTTCCAATCTACTTATTTTAAGTGCAGACGGATCGCAAGATAGATAATAAGTATAGATTAAACAAATCTTTAATAAGATTTAGCCGCTAGAAGAAGCCTAGCCACAAACTCGGATATGTTCATGGGATTATAATTTGTTGTAGTGAGTCGCGTTTCCTTAAGGAAAACGCGACTTTCTATTTTCTAGGAAGTCCTCATTCTTCGGCAAGCTCAGAATGACAATGTTCAATAATCTCAGAATGACAATTCTAAACTCCTCGCTTTATTACTCAAACTTCGCAGCCATTATCTGTCGATCCACTTCTTCCTCTTCACCTTCATCAAATAAAAACAGTATACAGATCATTCCTCGGTCTTCTTTATATAAACTCAATAGTTTTCCATGCTGGTATTTTGAAAAAGCACGTTTAGGTTGAAAGAAGGAGATACTTCCCCAATCTGCGTTATAAGAATTTGATAAATCTTCCTTACTGATTTTATGGACAGCAATAGTTCTTAACTGATCTTGATTACTTGTCAAAGAAGTAACGGTCATTGAATGGCGAATATGAGGAATCAGGTGAGGATGACTATCTTTTGGAAATATTGCATATTGAATTTCAACTCTATGTCTTCTCGCTCGGATAATATGATCAGGATTAAAAAACTCGTTTCTTTTTATTCGTTTGTTTTTATAAGTTCGCTCAACTGGAATAGCGATATCTAATTTCATTTGTTCAAGAGATTCAATAAAAAGTACAGGTAGTTTTATCTGAGCATTTAAAAAATTAGAATAGCTTAGAATGAAGAATTGTATTAGCAATATTATTTTAAAATATTTCATCGATTATGATTAGTAAAGAGATAAGCAAGGTGAAACTCTAATATACATAAAACTCAAAAAAATATTGGTCATTAGGAGTTTCAATTCCTAATGACCAATTATTAAATCCCGAACACGCTCCAAGTAATATTTTGATGTTTAGCTGAAGATTTACCGATTCCCTCGATTCTGTTGTCTCATTCGATCTCGACTTGTTTGGTTAAAACGATACAGCAAACTCAATCCAAATCTGGCACCTACACGTTTTGAATTTTGTTCAATATAATAAGTATCCGATTGGGTTATACTTCGTTGTGCTCTAGAATCCAAAACATTATCTGCTCTCAAGCCTATAGTCAATTTATCCTTCCAAACATTTTTACTCAAACCAAAACTCAACATATAAGTTTCTAGGTATTTTACTTGTGCTTGATTTTCTGGGGCCCAATAATCAAAGCGAGTTTGTATTCTAAGCCCTTTCAAGATATTGAGATTTGAGATAGCCCTAATATGCCACGTATTTCCAGAAGCATCAAGATTTTGACCTTCGAATGAGCCTTTTCTCTCAAAATGATTCCAGTTAAATTCCGTATTGAAACTTAAAGCTTTAAAAGGTTGATAATTAATAGAAACCTCTCCTCCTATTGAAATGTCGCGATCGATATTGATTGGTTTATTGATAAAAACACCTTGATCATTTTGTGCTACAAAATCCTGGAAAGGTGCTTTTGTATTTCGATAATATAATCCTGGATTAATAGTCAATTTATCATGACGACTGAGAATTGCTATTTCAAAAGCATCTGCAAATGCAGGATTTAAATTTGGGTTTCCTGTTTCCTGGAAATTAAAATCGGTGATTTCGAAAAATGGATAAAGATTCCAAAGACTTGGTCGATTGATTCTTTTCGAATAACTAGCTTGTAATGAGTTTTTTTCTCCAATTGAAATAGATGCAGAAGCCGAAGGGAAGAAGTTGATATAAGATTTTTGATCATTAAATATTTGCTCCTGATCCTTGATGTCAACTGAAGTATATTCGCTTCGGATACCCGCCATATATTCTATAGACTTCCAAACGTTTTGATATTGAATATAAGCACCTCCAATTTTTTCAGTGTATTTGATGTCATTGTCAATCTCATTAAAAATATCCCATTTTTCATCAAGAAAAATCTCTGCTTGATAATCATTATCGACGATTCGATTTTCCAGTTTGACACCGAATTCGATTTTACTATTTTCATTTATTGGTTTTTGAAAATCACTTTTGTAAACGAAATCTTTTGAACCTGCTTTATTGAACGTTCGTAGAGGTTGGCCAAAGTTATCAGTTGGAACATCTCCAGAAGTACTTAAGTCCCAGTCTTTATTGCTGTTCCAAAAATCATATTGAAACTCTGTAGTAAATTTCTTTCCTTTTTCATCAAAGGTCTTAGTGTAGTTTAATTCGACTTGATTGTAGTTTCGATTTTCAACAGAGTTTCCTGTTCTTAAGATGTTACGCTTACCTTCGGTTTCATTATCGAGCTGGTATTTCAATGATGTAAAATCAGTGTCTTTGGTTGCTGAACGATAATAGGCAGCTGTTATGGTGTTTTTGTTATTGAGATAAAAATCACTTCCGAAATAAGCAGAACGTCCATCATCATGTCGATCTTCATCTTCGACTTGTTTTAAAAAATTGGTGGTACCGTTGTCGAAGGTTCGTTGAGCAGTTTTGTAAGTTCCATTATAGTCAGAGTATCGCCACCTGAAATTGGAGAAAAGATTAACCTTTTTATTTTTATAATTTAAGCCAGGTAAAACGATATGATTGGCAGGTGCTCCGGTGATCAGACGTAGTTGACCGCTCAATCCTTTTTCTTTATTCTTTTTTAAAACGATATTAATAATCCCTGCAGAACCAGAAGCGTCAAAACTTGCGGAAGGATTTGTAATTACTTCGACGCGGTCAATATTGTCGCTAGGAATCTGGTCCAAAGCATTGTTTAAAGTCAATCCGGAACGTTTGCCATTGATCAATATTTGGACAGCACTATTACCTCTGAGTAAAACTGTTCCGCTAGGATCAACACTTACCAAAGGAACCTGATCCAAAACATCAATCGCTGACCCTCCTTGTGATAAGACATCTTTTCCAACATTAAATACCTTTTTATCAAGACGTAAATTGTAAGTTGACTTTTCAGCAGTGACTACAACTTCTTCCAATTGTGCATGGTCGGCTTCTAATTTAATTACTCCTAGATTTATTTTTTTAGTTTTTTTGTTAAGAACGATCTCTTTTTTGAAGTCATGGTATCCTAGGAATTTGATGTCCAAGGTCAAAATTTCAAGAGGTAATTTTTCAAAAGTAAAATTTCCATTTTCGTCGCTGATGACACCTTGCACTAATTCCTGCTTGTTGTTGAAAAGCGAAACGGTTGCATAGGAAATGGCTTCGTTTTGTTTGTCGAGAATTTGTCCTTTGATACTACCTTTTAGATTACTTTGAGCTAAAGCGAATTTAGGAATCGCTAAGCATAAAATTAAAAAGAATGAGATTATATATTTCATTATTGGAAATTGAGGATGTTATTTTGGAAATTGGTTTGATCATAAAATGGACTTCTAGATAGTAGATAATTTAAAGTACCTGCTATCTGTTTAGTCGTACTATTTAGTTCGAGTAGCTTTATATTCTTTGCCGTTTCTGTGATATCTCAGCGCTATGGAATTGTTCTCTTCAATGAATTCAATTTGCTCATCCATTTGTCGAAAGAAAAAAGAACGATTGGATTCAGGGTAAAGGTCAAGTTGATTGTTTTCATTATTGAGAATGAATAGAATATCCTTATCATTTCCGATGGTCAATTTATTTCCAGATTCAAATTCGTAAGTACCCACAAGTGGTTTTAGATCTGCTTCTGAAACTTCAACAATTGTTCTAGGATTTGGATTATGGAAATTTTTCCATTCATAAACCGAAGCAACACTATTAATGATTTCCGGAATGAGTTCATAACGTTCAGCATTGGTCATCACGACTACGCCTTTTCCATCTTCCATGCTTCCATAATAATGACAAGTGAATCCTTCATTACTTCCCGAATGGTCAAAGTAAAGGGTTCCTTTTTTATCTCTTATAAATGTCCCAAGAGCGGTGATGTGATTGTCAAGAACGGGAGTAAACATTAGTTCTGCAGTAGGTTTAGAAATCAAAGCTTCCTGTTCTTCTGATAGTGATTTTTGTAAAGCGATCACAAATTTTGCTAAGTCAGTAGGTGTTGTCCAAAGGCCAGCTGCTGCCAATTCAGGATAAATGTTGTATTTGTTTTTGAGACGTTTTCCATTCCACCAATGCCCACTTGCTAAGTCTTTTTGCTTTAGGTTTTTATTTAAGGCATACAAACTATTGTTCATGCCAAGTGGCTGCAAAATATTATTAGAAATATAACTTTCATAAGAAGACTTACTAATGTCTTCGATCATTTGTTGTGTAATTAATATACCACCTCCAGAATATTGAAAAGCTAATCCTGGTTCTGAAATGGAACGTACAGCTTCAGAATCATTGGTTTTTTTACCATCCAAAATCTGGGTTAAATTAGGAACTTTCTTTGCTTTCATATAGCCATCAAAACCACTAGTAGAAAGGCCGGCAGTATGACTGAGTAAATGCTTTGTAGTAATTTTTTTACCATTACTTTTTTCAGTATATAGAAACTTCCAAGATTTGAGGTAGGTATTGATATCTTCGTTGAGATTGATTTTTTGTTGCTCCATTAATTGTAATACTGCTACGGCATTTACTGTTTTGGAAATAGAAGCAGCTTGAAATAGGGTAGAAGTGGTCACCGGGTTTTTCTTTTTAGCATCTGCGACACCATAACCTTTTGCCCATACGACTTCAAAGTTATCGATGACTGCAATACTGACGCCACTCACATTGTAATGTGACATTCGGTTTTTAATGTTCCAAGGAGCTTCTCCAGTAATTTTTACTGTTGGTAGAAGATTGTTTTCTACAGCATTGATTTGAGTTTGAATACTTTCAGCTTGTGATGTTTGCCCTTGAGCTGAAGCTACAATAAATAATAAAATGAAAAGACTTAAGGCTTGGAGGAAATACTTTTGAGTTTTCATAATTTGATATTTTTAGATTGAATGTATTTTTTTAAATGTGCTCCATGAATGATTATGAATACAAGTATACACGCAAATGATGTTTCAAAAAAGGAAAGACTTGCGAACTGCTCATAGAGCTTGCGAGTGGTAGGATGATGACGATTTATTCATTTATCTTTGTATTATTGTCCTAAGTCATTAACTGTTTATAATGAAAATGAAAAACAATTTATTAATTTTTCTAAGCTTGATACTGTTTTGTTTGAGTGCCTGCGAAGAACCTGAAAGCAGACAGAGCGATCGCCAAACTTCTGGGAATGAATATGCTATTAAATTGGGGGATAATCCTGGTTGGTCAGACAAGAACTTGGATGTTAGTAAATGGGATCGGTATGAAAATGTAAAAGGGAAGGGGGTGTTTTGGTTTCGGCTTGGTTCAGTATTTTCAGATAAGGCTTCATTGATAAAAGATCCTGGAATCATGATTGGCGCTGCTGGAAGCTATCAAGCATTTTGGGATGGTGTATTTATTGGCGAAACGGGGCGATTAAAAACGGAAGGTCAATCTGAAATTCCAGGGAAATATATTCAATATTATCCATTACCAGATTCTTTAACTAAAGAGGGGTATCATGTATTGGCCTTACGTATGACATCTGATGATATGAATATTGGATTGCATGCTTTTTTTGAAGTTGGAGAATATCAAGAAATGATTCGTGAGCCTTTAGAGTTGAGTTTGTATATGTTTTTATTAGCAGGTGCATTTTTAATTTCTTCCATCTTTTTCCTTTTTGTTTTTCTAAATGCTCGAAAAGAATATTCCATCCTTATATTCAGTTTGATTTGTTTGATTTTTTGTGCAGTACTTTTGATGGAATATTTAAAGTGGTATTATACTTACCCTTATCCCTTTCAACATACTCGCTTAGTAATTATTGGTTGGTTACATATTGCGCTTTCTATTTTGGTACCCTTGTATTTTATGGTTCAGTTTAAATTCCCATGGAAGAAATACTTGTTACTGGTAATGGCGGTTAGTATTGCTTGTGTAGGTTTGAAGTTTGATGGCTCTTATGATTTTGGAGCCTTGGTGCAAAATATTTTAATGTGGGGGTTCTCTACAATTGTGGTGGCTTATTCCTGTCAAAAAAGAGATAAATCGGCTTATATCGTTATGACTGGTTTGATGCTTAGTGTTGCCATTATTTATATTATGCCTAATTTTTATATTCCTTGGATTAATGTATTTGATGTCAGCATATTTATTGGTTATGCGATTATGATCCTTTCTATGTTGTACGTTATGTCAGTCAAACGTAAAGAAGAACGATTGGCTTATGAAGCTTCATTGGTGCTCTCAGAGCGATTGAAAAATGAACTCCTCAAGAAAAATATCAAGCCCCATTTTATCATGAACACTTTGACTTCTTTGATCGATTGGGTCGAGGAGTCGCCAAAAGAAGGAGTGCAATTTATAAATGCATTGGCAGATGAATTTGAAGTGCTTAATCAGGTAGCTGATGCAAAACAAATCTCTATTGAGCAGGAAATTAAATTATGTCAAAGCCATATTAAAGTAATGGGATATCGAAAGGAAATTACTTATCAATGGGAAAGTGTAGGTATTGATCCCCAAGATGTTATTCCTCCAGCTATTATTCATACTGCTGTAGAAAATGGGGTGACGCATAGTTTACCAGATGAAAGTGGGGTGATTACATTTCGGTTAACATTTGAAAGAACTAAAAAATATAAGCAATATACTTTACAAACGATTGCTAAGAATCGCTCAGCAAATTTAGCTGAATTACCTAAAGATATTGAAGGGACTGGTTTGAAATATATTAAGTCAAGATTAAAAGAAAGTTATCAAGATAATTGGGAGATTTATTCGGAAGCGAATGATTTGGGTTGGGAGACACGGATTAGAATTTATTAAGCTACTGGATAAAAAAATGAGCGAATGACCTCCTAAATGTAAAAAAATACTTTAGACTTAAAACAGGGACAATATTTACTCATTTGTTCATACACTCATTTAGACAAAGAGTCTTAAGTGAAAATTAAACATCAGATTATTATCATATAAATGAGTAGCAATCTGAAAATTTAAAAAGCATGAAAATATTAATAATAGAAGACGAAGCTCGAATTGCAAGGCGGATTGAAAGAATGATACGAAGTATTTTTGGCGATGAAATTACATCTATCGAGATGTGTGATGCTTTAGATAAAGGGCAAGAAATTATTGCTAAAAACGAAATTGATTTATTGTTTCTTGATTTGAATCTTAATGGTCAAGATGGCTTCGAGATTTTGGAATCTGTGGTTGCTGAACCTTTTCATACCATTATTATTTCTGCTTATAAAGATAAAGCCATTACTGCATTTGAATATGGGGTCTTAGATTTTGTTTCTAAGCCTTTTGATGAAGCCAGACTTACTAAAGCTTGCCAGCGTATTTCTAATAAGAATGCTACTGAAACAGGAATGAAATTTTTAGCTATAAAGAAGAAAGGAAAACGAACTCTGATTAATATTAGCGATATAAAATATATCAAAGGAGCTGGAATATATACAGAGCTTTTTTTGAAAAACGGACAAAAAGAAATACACAATAAGACATTAGAAAACCTAAGTGTTCTACTTCCTAATTCTTTTGAACGTATCCATAAATCATATCTGGTAGAAATGACCACAGCAACTCAAATTATCGTTGAGCCGGGAAGTAAATATACCCTAGAATTAGAAGAAGGTGATCGTTTACCAATCGGCCGAACGAAATATAGAACCCTGCAAGAGAAATGGTTTTCATAAAAATAAAAAAAGGGACCGATCGTTATCAGTCCCCTTAACATGTATAAAACCAGCCGAATTAACGCGTTAAGTCATAATTAAAATCCCTCACTCCTCATTTCTCATTCCTTCTTTTTATTATCCCTATTTCGATTCATCGCATACGGGGGATTCTCGAAAAAAATGCTTGTCAGTAGATTATGTGTATTAATTTTCTTTTTGTCTTGAGACGAAAAGAAACAAAAAACTCAAGACTGTATACTTTTTTAAACATAAAAATTAATTCAAAATCCTAAATTCTAAAAACTCGCCTTTGAGTTCAACTTTCACTTCTACATTCTCGATTACTTTACTTTTTTCTTGCCTTATTCACTATTTCAGGCTCAAGCACTTTATAATTTTTAACGGATTTTGAATTAATTTTCATTAAAAAGTAAAAGACCAATCTTCCTAACTTCTGGCAAATGAATTAAATTTTATTATTGATTCTTACCAAAATATTCATTTAAGGTTCATCCCTATTTCGACGAAGGAGAAATCTATCCCATGCCGAAAGCAACTATCACTTCAAGCGAGCGAAGCGAGTTTGAACAAGTCCTATCTCAAAAGAATCAAACTCCCCATCGTTTTAAAACCACCATCTTCTTTTTCCACACCTTGCCAAGCCGAACCATCTTCAAAGATCGCCTGTGCTTTCCAAACGTACACGTCTTGAGGAAGCAAAGCACCTCCAAGTTT
>CAKZTD010000283.1 GCA_937921595.1 uncultured Saprospiraceae bacterium | reverse complement strand
AAAAAGAATGAAAACAATCTTAATCGATAAAATTAAAAAAGAAACATTTATTTTATTCCATAACAACAAACTCTACTCGACGATTTTTGCTTCTCCCCATTTCAGACTCATTGCTTTGAAGCGGAACACTTTCTCCAAATCCTTCATAGGTGAGTCTATGTTCGGAAATCCCATGGCCTATCAAATATTCTTTTACAGCTTGAGCTCTAGAATTAGAGAGGCTTTGATTGTATGCTTCATTCCCTTTGTTGTCTGTGTGTCCTTGAATTTTTATTTGTACGTTTTGATTATTATTTAAAAAAGACAAAAGTTTTTCTAGTTCGGCAAAGGAAGAGGTTTTTAAAACATCGCTATTAAATTCAAACTCAATATTCTTCAATTGGATAGGCTCGTTCTTTATAATAGGCTTGGATTCGAAAACCAATGGTTTCTCTGCCACATCACCTTCTTGCCAAACTCTAATGTCGTCAAGCAAATAATAAGCATAGGGTGGGGTGTAACCAGAACCGTTAAAATTTTTAAACTCAAATATTTCTGTTTCGTCATTTCCGAAAAAATTACCAATGACTAAATATTCAAATTTTTGTTCTGGGTAAAATACGGCTTCTAATTTCACCCATTTTTTTTCTTGTTCATTGATAATGGTATCGAAATTAATTTGAGGTTTGACTTCGATGTTTTCTTTAGTATTAGAGTAGACCTTTTTTATTGAAAAATAGCAGCCTAGATTATTGGAAACCAATTTAGCTTCACGTTCTTTTTCTACCCAAAATTCTACATAGGTTTTCACCTTAGGTTTGAGTTTTTTCTTAAGTTTGATTTGAACATATTCTCGGTAAGTGTCGTGTTTATCATTGACCATATAGGTCATCATGCCCACGCAATTTTCTCCAGAATGTGCTTTATCGCAAAGTTTAAATTTTCTTTTACATTCATTATAACCTGCTTGATTGTAAATCCTTAAATCAGGAGTCGTTTGTGATCCGGCAAACCAATACTTTAAATTTTTGATATAAGGAATATAACCGCTTTTAATTTCATAACTAAAATGACGTTTAGGATTTCGTTTGACAGGAAGATTTCTCATCTCTTCAAAAGAAGGATTTGGGATAAGGTTTTGTGCATCCACAGGTAGACTAAACCCCAGCAAAAGAATAATGAAAATATATTTGAAAAGCATTAAGTTTTATTTATTTAATATAACGATAAAATCATTAAAAGAAACAATCACACTTCTCCCCCTTGAAACTAGTACATCCATTCATTCCCCACATAAACATCATCTCCAACCGAACTCACATTTTCAATGACCATTTCTCTCCATTTTTTATTGGCATTGCCTCTATTGTAAAGCGAAGTCGCACGAATTTGATTTTCAGAATAAGCATAAGCCGAAGGAAGATTCAATTTCCATTGATTATTCTCTTTAGTCATTTCGATTTGAAAGTTTACCTTTTGCTTCTGGGTCAGCATATTTGAATTAGCTTGAATATTTACAACAGCTCGTCCTTTTTCAGGAATTGAAACATCGGTAATTCTTGCATTTTTCTTTAAGTCATCACTTATCGTAAGGAAACCTCTTTCCAATAATTTTAGAAAAAATAGATAATCTTTCGCAGTTTCTTTTGTCAATGTTTTATTAGGAGATACTCCATCTTTATCTGTTTTTAAATAAACATATTTTGTATAAAGCATCAATTCGAAGAGGCAATTATTTGTCTTTTTATTTTGCCTTACTAAAGGAACCAATTCTGCATCTTTTTTGGTTGCTTTGGTAAGAACATCTTGATAATAATCATGACTAGCTTGGTCGATCAAAAAGACTAGAGAATCGAGATTGCTGGAATGTTCCATAAAATGAGCAAATCCTGCTTTTACACTATTTACTTCTGTTTCACTTATTATTGGGATGGACTTAGTAGCATCCGGAGTTTCTACTTTTTCTAAAACAATTTTTCCCGTTAAAGGAATATCAGAAATGGTGATGCCTTTTCGATACATGTTTTCATTGTGAGCCTTTCTAAAAGTTTCTTTCAGATCCTTTTTTGCAATAGCAATTTCTTTACTTGGGTTTTCACTTGCATAATAACCAGCGGCCCAATTTTTTCTATCCCATTTTTTATTTTGATTATCAATAGGTGCTAAAAAATATACAGAGTCAGCAGAACTATAATTTACTTTTAAACCCACCTTTTTATATTTGCTGTCTTTGAAAAAGAAAATATCAGATTTTTTAGGATTATTGACGTTTTCCATATTCATTGCTAACTCTTTTTCAAATCGCTTTTTCGAACTTTTCTCTCTAGCCATACCCGACAAGTAATTGCTTCCAGCAAAGAATAATAACAAGACTGGAATCGCAATTAATCCAAGAAATGAGTAAAAGGGATAAGATGATTTTCCAAGTTTTGTATTTAATACCCTTTCTGCCTCAGGAGAAAGACCATACATGTTTCCTTTATTTTCAATCATCCACATTTTTCCTAGAGGAAAGAAAGGAATCCACATGACATGAGCCACTTTTACTTTTTCTTTGATTTGAGCTCCAGGAATATTGTCGAATTCAGGCACCTCTCCTTTGCCTAGTGTTCTCATTGTAATGTGATAATAGCCAAATACCATGATTTTAAGTTTGTAAGGTTAATCAATTAAGTGGTCGCATTCCACTTTTCAATTGTTTATACCTAGGCTCTTAGAAACATAACAAGTATATTGTTCTTTTTGAAAAAATAACTTTCTTTCTCTCTACTTTTTCATAAGATTCATTCTTGTTTTTATCAACCAGATAAATCACTTCTCTATTTTCTAAAGGGAGGGTGATCTCATCGAAACTAAAAAAAAACTTAATTCACTAGAACTACCTTTTGAGTTTCCTTTTTATCACCTTGTTGAAATTGGAGATAGTAAACTCCTGAATTTAATTTTGGTAGAGAAACCTTTTTAATATAATCTCCTTTTTCATCACGATATAATTTTTCAAAAACACAATGACCAGTCATATCAAGCAATTTAATGTGAGTGTTGTTTTGTGTTGAGACATTATATTTTAAGGTAATATTACCAAAAGCAGGATTGGGGTATAGCTCATAAAGTTTTGTTGATGCTGGAGCTGTATTTTCAATTTTTAAACGTGCAACACCATTGAGATTATTGAATTGTCCAAATCTCCCGGCTACATATAATTCTTGATTGTGGACAAGCATAGAAGAAACATCATCATCTAAAATAGCGTCAATTTTTATAAGTTCAAGGCCATCAAATGAATAAATTTTACCTTCTCCACTATTTGAAGAAATAAACATTTTATTTCCGAAAGTTGTTAATTCTCGAATGGCAGAAATTTCAGATAGGCTGTTATCAAACTGAGGAACGCTCTCAAATGAAGAATTATTCCAAGAAATTAAAGAATATACTTTTGACGTTGAATTAGGACTAAAAACTAGTCCTCCTATATAGAGTCTATTTCTAAAAACAGAGAGCGAAAGAGGAATACCTAAGAAGTCAATTCCTTCTCTCAGGTTATCCCAGTTTTCTCCATCCCATTTTGCTATCTTATTGAACGAGATTGAATCTATTTGAGGAATAAATCCAATCATGTAGAGCTCATCCTGATATACTGCAAAATCACTAATATTTAAAACACCATTGAAATTATTATATTGAGTCATTACATCAATCCATTGACTACCATCCCATTTAGCAAAGCCTATGAATTCTGATTCACTATCAATTTTGAATCTTCCGCATATGTATAATTCACCTTTGTATTCGATAATGTCATCTATACTTCCTTCAATCGAAGCGTTTTCTACTATCTGCCATTTATAGGATTCAGGATTCAGTTTAACCATCAATTTAGTAGAAGGCGTATTTATAGTTTCATAGGGTACAAATCCATATAGATTTCCATGAAGATTTTCAAAATTTCGAACTTCAGCAAAAGTATTATTGGAAGGGTCTACAACGTGCCATTTGTTTTCTGAATAATAAGCAACTCCACTAGCTTGGACATCACCTGCCTCTGTAAAATAACCACCAGCAAATAATTTATTATCAAAAGAGAATAATTCTACTAGGCTATTTAGATTGTTTAATCCTTCTCCAAGAGGAGCCCAATTTTGCGCATTGACTAAATGACAAAAGAAGATAGAAAATATTAGGAGGATAAAATTTTTCATGAGTTTTAATTTAGGATAATTACTTTCCGATTTTCTTTGACATCGCCTTGTTCAAACCGTAAATAATAGATACCGGAATTTAAATTTGGAAGTGAAATAGATTTTTTAAAATGTCCTATTTCATTTAAATACTTTTTTTCAAAAACACAAAGGCCATTCATGTCATATAACTTTATTTGGGTGTCAACTTCGAAAATGGATTGATATTTTAAATTGATATTCCTATAGGTTGGGTTTGGGTAGATTTCGAATTCTGTGATGCCATTTGGAGAATCTAATTCAGGAATTAAACGAGCAATGCCATTGGGGATATTTAAAAGATCATTTCCGAAATAGCCTCCAACATATAATTCATGGTCGTGAATCGCTAGAGTTGTAATTACTCCTTCTAAATCTTGAGTTAATTTTTTGATCTTCTTTCCATCAAAATATAGAGTACTTCCCTGTATTGTTCGATCTGTGATGTATAGTCTATTTTCAAAAGAAATTATTTTTGAAATATTAGGAATATCAGCAGCTTGATCTATTGGCTTCCATGAATATCCATCCCAGCATACTAATGGAGTATTGAGTACTCCAGGGATAATGGAGAATCCTGATCCGCCCACAAAAAGTTTATTATTAAAAGTAGCCAGCGATGTAGTGGCTCCATTAAACTGAATTCCTTTTCTTAAGTTATCCCAGTTTTTACCATCAAATTTTGCAATTTTTTTGAATCTCAATTGGCTGTTATCTTGGATTTGTGAAAGTATAATCAAACCATTATTAAAAATTTCTAAATCGTGAATTTCGCCAGGTTCTAAAGCATAATATCGATCGTCTCTTACTTTTTTCCAACTTCTTCCATCCCAGGTTGCCAGGTTCTCAATGTCAGAATCTCTTTCAACTTCAAAGGCTCCACCAATGTATAATTTTCCTTTAAATTCTATCATATCATTGATCTCACCTGTTATAGCTGAATTTGGAATAATCTCCCATCTATAATTATTTCTATTTAGCTTCATCAATTCTTTTTTCAAAATATTAAAGGTAGATCTTGAGGAGATAGCGTATAACTCGTTTTTGATAACACCTAAACCTTGGACAGATGTAAAATCGTTTTTGCCAGGGTCAACAATATGCCATTTGTCATCCGAATAATAAGCTATTCCTTTTGCAGCAACATCGCCGATCTCTGAAAATTCTCCTGCTGCGAATAATTTGCCATCATAGGAGATTAACTCAATTTCAATGTTTTGATCATGAGTGCCTTCGCCAAGTGGTGCCCAGTTTTGAGCATTAGAAAAGAAGCATAAAAAGACTAAGGAAAATGTAAAGAATATTTTCTTCATCAAAGTGTTTTTTCGTTTTAAAAACAAGTTCGTTAATTAGATCTTTTTTGAAAAATCTGCATTAAATCATTGAGTTGAATAACTGCTCCAAGATAAAATGATCCACCTTCCAAAAAGAAGAAGCGTTCAATTTTATCAATCGGAATTTCGTAAACATATCCGCCGACCAAATTGATGGCTTTAAATCCTCCGAGGATTTGGATTTTATATTCTAATGTGCTGAAGTATTTTTTTGCTTCGATATCCTGAATTGCTTCAATTCGTTCCCGGTCTATATTTTCAAAAAACACGTCTCCTTTTTTATAATTAATCAAATTGTATTTTAAAAAAATATCAAGGCCTATAAATTTTGATTTTTGGTTAAAACTAATTTGCCCAAAGTATTTATCATATTTAAAAGTGGACTCAAAATTTTCATTCTTCGCAAAAACATTATTGTTTGAATAACCTGCTCGGATACTACTAGTCATGTAGTTGTTTTTCTTTCGACCTAGAGAATCATTCGTGAGGTAGGCAGCGATGGCTATGGAATAAGTTGAACCCTTTTGTTTAATATCGTTTACAGGAGATATAGGTTTGGTTTTTATATTGAAATAACCTCCGTGAAGACTGATGTGTTTGAATGGGCTGTAAGCTAAGAGGAATTTAGCATTTTGAGTTTGACCTTTAAATTCGGATTGTTTTAAAAAGCCAATTTTTAAATCATTTTTATATGCTAGGTGAAGTGAATTTAGGCCATTTTCATGAATGTAGAAATCCTGTGCAGAAGCCAATGGAATGAAGGTAGCTAGAATTAAAAAATAGAATAAGTATTTAAGAAGAAGGAATCTCCTTTTAGTTTTTGTTTTTTTCAAAGCTTATATTTTTTATTACTTGCAGTTCTTGTTTACAAGATAAGAAAAAAAGATGAGCTAGGAAAGATTGTGTTAAGTTGCTATTCAATTTATAGGTGTAACTTTGGTTTTTAATATTTTAATTAATGTTTCTTTTTTGAATGAGTGAATGGGGTAATGAGTGAATCTCTGCACTAAAGTCAAAGGCAAGCAAAACATTCACTCATTCGCTCATTCCTAAGTTTACTCATTCATAAAGAGATCTTTAAAAGGAAAAGTAGTTTAACCTATAAGGAAATTTCCAAAGTGTTTTCTTTAATTTTTGCTGATTTGATGTGGCATAAATTAATAAAGGTTTTATCGAACTCCATAAACTGATTGTCAATGATTACATTTTCAATTGCATAATCCTTGTTGAGGATTTTTCCTTCAGGGTCAAGACTATGGATGCTTACGATTTCGATATTATGATCAATAATTAATTTGGAAATATACATTCCGGTTTGGGTACCGTCGGTACAACTTAAGGAAAAAAAAGCTGATGTAAAAAGTAAAATTTTTAGGTACTTCATAGGCCAATGTTTTATTCGTGTTGATCAAAAGAAGTCTCACTAATAATACAAATGGGATATGTATATGTTGTGTTTAATCTTCAATAAACTTAATCGCAATTCCTTCTACTTCAAGAGTGTAATAATAGCCGCCCTCACCCGAGCCAAAGTCGATGGGGTTCTCTGGAGATATGAATATAGAAAGGAGGCCTAGTGTTAATGGAATACCATTATAGGAAGACCTTTCAACTTCTCTGGTCTCTACATGCAAGATAGCATCTGCATAATAACGACCTGCTTCTTTCCGAAGTTTTTTTAAGAGTTCAAATTCAGAAGCAGACTCATTTCCTGTAACCTTAATTTTGGCAATTTTTTGAACCTTATCATTTGGATCGAGTTGATCGTAAATGACTAAATCTTGCCATCCTTTTTGAGGAGAATTTTGTTTTTTATATCTGAATTTTTTATAGGGAGTAGACTTGGATTTGATAGAGTAACCGATGCATCCCATAAATTGAGTGGACATACAAATCACGAGGAAGAGCGTAATTGTTTTTTTCATTGCTTTTATATTTGTCCTGAAATTAAAGAAATATCTGGTGAAAAACTTATAAGGAAATGTTAAGGTTGTTGACTTCGACAGAGGTCTGCCTAATGAAGAAACTTTATTTATTTAATAAAGAAACTAATTTTTGTGCTTTTTGACATTGTTTTTGCTAATCATGTAGTTTAAATGTTATAAAATGAAAACAAAAGGGACAAATTATAATAATTGTATATATTTGCCGCTTTATAATTGGACTACTATCCAAAATATTTTAAACCAGATTTATTAACTAATTACAAACTTTTAAAAAATTATTTTTATGATTAAAATGACTAAATTATTATTTTTCGCTACGTTATTAATTTTTATGAACTCTTGTGCAGATGATGATATGGCAAGTGCAGACGATACCTTAGCAGGTGATTGGACAGCTATTTCTTTTTCTGCTGATATTAATGTTTCAACTGAAGTTGGAGGAGCTATTGTTGAGAGTTCGAATGCTATAGTTGGAAGTAATTTAGACTATGATTTAACTTTAACTGGATCATCGTTTACGACTAGTGGAGGTTATGATATTCAAGTAACAACAGTTGCTGGTGGATTAGAATTACCAGTTACTAATGATTCTTATTCAAATGTGTCTGGAAACGGAACCTATACTAGTGACGAAACTACAATTACTTTTAATGGTTCTTTATTTGATTTTGAATATAATGGTGTGAATACTACTTCGCTTGGTGAAGAACAAACTTCAAATTATTCCATAAATGCGGCTGGAAATTTAATTATTTCTCAAAATGAGACGATGGAAACTAATAGTAGTGGAATAGTATCGACAACTACAATAGTTTCGGCTTCTGAATGGACGAGACAATAAGAAACGTATTTTTAAGATTAGGGAACTTTTAAAGTTTCCTAATCTTAAACTTCATGAAAAATAGGAGGATACACTGGCTTCCAATATTTCGATAAGTTCAGGATCCATATATTGATAATCATCAGGAATTTCGAGATTGATGATACTTTCCTTTTTGTGCTCAATGTCGAATTTTTCTTTGATCCTGATTCGATGTTTCTTCTCCATAACAAAAATCAAATCTGCCCAATCCAATAATTTTTGATTGACTCTTATCTGAGCAGAAGGCTCTGTACCTGCTGATCGAACCCGATGCGAATTGCTGTTTTTGAAAATAGATTCAGCCGTTCGACTTCTCCATTTATTTCGACTACAGATGAAAAGTATATTCATTGCTTGTTTGCTTTTCGATGAAATTTGTTTGCTTTTCGATGAAATTCCATAACGCTCCATTGCATTTTTGAAAACTGATTTAGAATAAAAGTATTTAGGAATGAGTGAATGAAAAAATGAGTGAATGTTTTGTTCGCCTTTGGTTTTGTTAGGAATATGGGCTTTATGTTTTTTCGAAATACTTAGATGCAAATCCTCTCAAACTCCATAAAAAAGCAAGGACTAATCTTATAATCTATTTCCCATTATTAAACCTTCCCAGATCATCCAATCATTCTGAAAAGAACCATTGAGTAAAAAACTAAAATCAAATTTTCCTCTAAAAAGTAGTTAATTAACTTATTACTATTCCCCCGCAACCACTCTAGCTTTTTCAAAAACATCAACGGTTCGACTAATGTCTTCCTCTGTGGTCGCCCAAGAACAAACACTTACCCGAATCACATATTGCCCTTGCCATTTAGATGGCCCACACCAGACTTCTCCTGATTCCTGTATGTTTTTCAAAGTACGTTCCGTAAGCTCATCAGATTCGCAAGTAATCATAACCTGATTAAAGACAACATCGTTCAATATATTAAAACCTTTTTCTAAAAGTTTTTCTGCTAGTTTTTTTGAATGCAGATGAAAGCCAGTGACCATTTCATCAATTCCATTTTTACCGAGATATTTCATAGTCGCCCAAAGTTCGATTGCTCGCGATCGCTTAGACATCTCAGGAGTATACAACATAGAATCTCGTTGTTCGCTGTAAACAATATACTCTCCACTGGCTTGCAATGCAGTAACCATGGCTTCCTTGTCTTCGCAAAACACAATCCCAGAATCATAAGGGGTGTTCAAAGTCTTGTGTCCATCGACTGCCCAAGAATTTGCTTTTTCCATTCCTGCAGTTAGGTGACTCAAGGTCTCTGAAGCGGCAGCCCATAAGCCAAAAGCTCCATCAATATGAACCCACGCTCCGGCAGCATTTGCTTTTTTACAAACCGCATTGAAATCATCGAAGGCACCTGAATTTACATTTCCTGCCTGAACCAAAACCAAACAGGTGTTGTCCAATTCGGGCATCTGGTCTACTAAAATTCTACCTTGATTATCAGAAGGAACCCATTCGACATTATTGATACCGAAGCCAAGTAGTGCAATCGTTTTTTTGATACTGGAATGCACTTGATCATTGGCTACAATTCTTATAGCTGGAGCAGCATTTAATCCTTGAGTGTTGACATCCCAGTCTTGGTTTTTTAATAAACGATATCTCGCGGCTGCCAATCCGCAAAAGTTTGCCATGGAAGTTCCACTTACAAATCCCGCAACACATCGCTCTGGTAGATTTAAAAGATCTTTTAACCAAGCCTCACAAACGGTTTCCAATTTTGC
>CAKZTD010000282.1 GCA_937921595.1 uncultured Saprospiraceae bacterium | reverse complement strand
GTGATGATAAATCTTAATCAAAAAAAATCTATAGCTGGAGGCATCATTGCACTCTTGATCGCGACCAGTTGTTGTTGGTTACCTTTTATAATTATTGCATTGGGTGGAGCAAGTGGATGGATGGCATTTAGCGATGGTCTTGAACAATACAGTGGTTTATTTATGCTTATTGGTTTTAGTTTTCTGGCCTATGCTGGATATTTATTTTGGAAAAAAAGAAAATCAGGTCTTATGAAAAACGAAGTAATATTAGACTCTGTAATTACATGCCCAGAATGTAATTTTCAATCTAAAGAAGAAATGCCGACTAATGCTTGTCAGTATTTTTTTGAATGCAGTAATTGCAAAAAGGTCCTCAAGCCTAACAAGGGTGATTGTTGTGTCTATTGCAGTTTCGGTACTGTTCCTTGTCCACCAATTCAACTCGATCAAAATTGTTGTTAATTTTAAATAAATGAAAAAAATAATCCTAAATATAATTTTCTGGCTTGCTTTGATATCGATCTCAAATGCTCAAACATTGGATTCTTTAATTATCAAAGCTATTGATGAAAATTTAGAAATAAAAATCTTAGAAAAGGAATATTTAGCAGCTTTAGAAAAAGCGCCACAAGTCAGTCAACTCCCTGATCCTGAGATAGGAGTTGGAGCTTTTCCATTGCCTGTTGAAACTCGCTTAGGAGCGCAAATCATACGAATTGGTGCAACGCAAATGCTCCCCTGGAAAGGCGTTTTGGATGGAAAGAAAAACCTGGAAATTGCAAAGGCAAAAGCATTATATGAAAAAATAAACGCCAGCGCCTTAGAGGTTTCTTTTCAAGTAAAACAAGCCTACTTCTCCTTGTATGAAATAGAAAAAAGCCAAACCATTATTAGCAGAAGTTTAGAATTACTAGAAGCCCTCAATCAATTGGCTTTAGCAAAAGTAGAAAGTGGAAAAGCGACTGCTGCTGATGTACTCCGAGTACAACTCAAGACAGAAGAATTAAAACAAGAGTTGACTATTTTGGAAATTTCAAAATCAAACCCAACAGCTACCATTAATCAATTACTCAATCGTGAAATACAAACTCCGGTTGTCATCCGAGACCATTTATCTTTTGCGATTATCCCTTTTGATAAAAATACGCTAATGGCAAATATCGAAGCCAATCACCCTATGTTAAGGATGTTTGAATTGCAGCAAGAAGTAGCACAACAAGCCATAAAATTAAATGATTTAAATAACAAACCTTCCTTTGGAATTGGACTGGATTACATCATGGTCAATCAAAGAAAAGACGCGGAGCCTGCTCATAATGGCAGGGACATTTTGCAAGTACGAGCTTCCGTAAAAATTCCAATTTACAAAAAGAGATATGAAGCCAAAGAAAGAGAAGAACATTTAAAAATTGCTGCCCTAACCGATAGAAAAACAGATCTATCGAATCGTTTTGAAGCAGCCATTGAACAAGCATATGTGGATCACCAAACCGCTCAACTAAGAGTAGACTTATACCAGCAGCAAATTGTAATTACAAAAGCTGCAATTAATATTTTACAAACGAATTACAGCACTCAGGGAAATGGTTTTGATGAATTACTTCGTCTTGAAAAAGAATTAATTGAGTATGACCTAAAAACACTTAAAGCAATCATTCAAAGCCATTTAGCCAAAAGTAAAATTGAACGATTTGTCATAAGTAAATAATAAGACAAAAATAATGAGAAGTACATAATTATAAATTCAAGGGTAAAGTCAGTCATTCTAAAATATAGTAATGTTGTGATGTGGTCATATAGCTATATAACCTACATCACTATATAACTATATCAGTTAGAACTAAAATCACAACACTCCCTTTTAAATTTGTTTTGTCCTAGTACTTAGTTTACGGAATTAAGTCAATAATAGCCTGATGAAAAAAAATCGAAATAAAAAGAAAAAAGAACAAAAGCCACTTTCCAATCCAAGAGATAAAAAAGCGGAACGAATTATTTATTTAGTTCTTGTTCTTTTAATTATTGGTGCGATCATCATCGGGCTTAATATGTCCAAAGAAGTATCGGGAATGTAGATTAGAATCTGGTTAAAAAAATAGAATATGAAAAACAATTTCAAAATAATCATTACCGCAATCATAGCCGTCATCATTGGCTTAGGAGCTGGCTATCTGATTTTTGGAAATAACTCAGAAAGTGCTTCAACAATGGATTCCCATGATCACAATATGGAAACCACTTCTACTTCAAATAGCGAAGAAATATGGACTTGCTCTATGCATCCACAAGTTCAACAAAACGAGCCTGGAGATTGCCCATTGTGCGGAATGGATTTAATTCCTCTGGAAGCCAATTCTTCTAATGATCCTTTGGTTTTAGAAATGACGAATGAAGCAGTAAAACTGGCAAACATCCAAACCACCATTATTGGAGAAGCCGCTGGTCAGTCCCGCAAAACGATTCGACTTTCCGGAAAGGTTCAAGCGGATGAGAGATTGGCTTCGAGTCAAGTGGCCCATGTTCCAGGAAGAATCGAAAAGCTCTACGTTACCTTTACTGGCGAACAAGTTTCTAAAGGACAAAAGCTAGCGGATATTTATGCACCTGATTTGATAGCTGCACAAAGAGAATTATTGGAAGCATTGAAGCTGCAATCCATCAATCCGGATTTAGTTAAAGCTGCTCGTAATAAATTAAAGTTTTGGAAAATTTCAGAAACTACGATTGCAAATATTGAAGCTAGCGGAAACATCCAAGAGACTTTCTCGCTTTTTGCAGCAGCATCAGGGATCGTTACCAATCGACGAGTATCCGTTGGAGATTATTTAAAACAGGGAGAACCACTTTTCGACTTGATGAACCTGCGAAACGTTTGGGTTATATTCGACGCATACGAAGAAGATTTAGCAGCTATTAAAGTTGGAAACAAAATCGAATTTACCACCCCTTCCCTTCCCAATAAAGTTTTTAAAACCAGAGTCACTTTTATTGATCCGATGATCAATCCAAACACCCGAGTTACTTCTATTCGTACCGAAGTCAATAATTCAAACGGGCAACTCAAACCGGAAATGTTTGTCAATGGCGTTTTACAGAATAGCCTTTCTAAAAAATCTAAAGCACAAATAACTGTCCCTAAATCGGCAGTCCTTTGGACCGGTGTACGTTCCGTCATTTATGTCAAAGTACCAGATATGACCATTCCTTCTTTTCAATTTAGAGAAATAGAAATTGGAGATGCTTTGGGAAATAACTACCAAGTCATTAGCGGTTTGGAGCTAGGAGAAGAAGTCGTCACTTATGGTAGCTTCACCATTGATGCTGCTGCCCAACTCAACAATCAAGCGAGTATGATGAATAAAAATGTGAAAGTAAAAGGAATCGATTATTCCATACATTTGCCAGATTTTACCGCATCAACGCCTTTTGAATTTAAGCAACAACTAGCCGATATTGCTGATGCCTATCTTTTAGTCAAAGATGCGCTTGTTGCTACGGATAGCGAGCAAGCTGCCACAACTGCAAAACAAATCATGGAAACCTTACCAAAAGTAGACATGACTTTGGTAAATGGTGACGCTCATATCTATTGGATGGAGCAGCTGAATGCTTTGCAGGCTCATGGCGAAAAGATCACAACCCTGACCGATGTTGAAGAACAACGTAAGCAATTCGATTTTTTCTCACAAGCATTAATCAAGACGATTAAAGTTTTTGGAATTCCAGATGATACGCTTTATGTACAGCATTGTCCAATGGCAAATAATAACGAAGGAGCAGATTGGATCAGCAAAGAAGAAATCGTACAAAACCCATACTTCGGTGATAAGATGCTGACTTGTGGTTTGGTAAAAACGACCATTGATAAAGACTTTAAAAACCCATCTATTCAGCAAGCTTCAAACGCGAAGCAGAATACTCATAATCATTAAAATTTAAACATGAAAAACGAACCTTGTTGTAAACTTTGCGGAAGTAATCGAATATTTGATTTCTTCCAATTACCTCCCGTCCCCACACAAGACGGTGTGATGATGACGACCAAAGTCGAAGCTTTAGCCGCTCCGAAAGGTCAAATTGATCTTCGGTTTTGTAAGGACTGTGGATACATCCGAAATGAAGGTTACGATCCTTCGAAAATCAGTTTTGATGATTATGATTTCTCAAACGATCATTCTCCAATCTTCAAAGCTTTTGTAAATGAACTTTGTGATCGATTGGTCGAAGATTATGATTTAAAAGGTAAAACTATTCTGGATATTGGTTGTGGAGATGGTGTCTTTTTAAATACAATTTGCGAAAAAGGAAACAACAAAGGCATTGGTATCGATCCTGGTTTTGATCATAGTAAAAGAAAACTATTTGATCAGGCTGATGTTACTTTCTCTAGAGAATATTATTCTGAACAACACCGTCATTTAAAACCAGATTTTATGGCCTGTCGTTTGGTCCTTGATTTGTTAGAAGATCAAACTGAATTCTTGAAAATGATCCGAGCCAATTTGGAGGATTGCCCTGATACAATTCTTTATGTAGAAGTACCGAATGCGCTTTACACTTTTGAAGAAAGAATTATTTGGAACGTAGTTTATGAACATGGTGCCTGGTACACTCCGGAATCTTTTGCTTTCCAATTTGAGCAGTGTGGCTTTGAAGTGCTCAACGTTTCACCTTGCTGGAATGATGAATTTTTAGGGATTGAAGTTCGTCCAAGAGCAATGGATATAAATGCCCAATTACCGAATAAGGCAAACATTCAAAAACTCCATGATACGGTCTTGGGTTTTAATCAAGATTTTGAAAGCATGATGAGTTTTTGTAATGACAAACTTGATAAAATTCGTAAGAACAATACCAAAACTATCGCCTGGGGAGCGGGTGCTCGTGCAGTTACTTTTTTCAACCTTTTTGATTTAGAAAAAGAAATTCCTGTCATCGTGGATATTAATAATAAAAGGCATGGAAAATATTTACCTGGTAGTGGACATGAAATAGTTGCTCCTGAATTCATCATTGATTATGCACCCGATTTGGTATTGATCACCAATCCTACTTATGCAGAGGAAATAAAAACTCAAGTAAAAGAACTTGGAATTAATCCTGATTTTTGGGTTCTGTAAAAGATAAAAAAACGGCATTAGGTATTAGGTTTCCGGGCTCTCCGAATGCCGAACATCGATTACGCTAACGTTAAAATTATATTGTTTTAAAAAGAATAAATGACAAAAAAACTACTCATCAATACTTTCTATTTTTTTACGATAATAAAATGTTTATATTTAGTAATTAATTTTTACACCACCAAAATTTTAGTCATGAAACAAATTCTATCATTATTCCTATTCCTTTGTATAGGAAATCTCTCCGCATTTGCACAGACAGATGTCACCTTTAATATTTTCCATAAACTCGGCGATCAGGATTTTGCTTTTAATCAAGCTGTCGAAAATGACATGGAACATTCCTTTCAGATTGATCGATTGGAATATTATTTATCGCAATTATCTATAGTCCATGATGGAGGTATGGAAACTTCCATTGCTGATTTGTATGTTTTGGTAAATGCTTCGGAAGCTACGAGTATCAGCCTAGGTAACTATAACATTAATGAAGTAGAAGCGATGCGTTTTTATGTTGGTGTTAATGAGCAAGCTAATCATGATGATCCTGCTTCTTATGCTAATGACCATCCGCTTGCACCGAAGTTTCCGTCTATGCATTGGGGTTGGGTTTCTGGATATAGGTTTGTCGCTTTGGAAGGAATGTCGGGAGCACAAATAGATCAAAACATGGAGATCCATGCACTCGGAGATCAGAATTATTTTCAAACTGATATTCCAGTTACTGCTATCGCAGATGATGGAATACTTTCTATCGATCTAAATGCAGACTATATAAAAGCGCTAAAAAGTATTGAACTGAATTCCGGTGTTCTTAATCATGGATTTGATGAAGAAGCTTTGACTCTTTTATTAAATTTCCGCTCCAACGTATTTAGTGATGCCAATACGATCACTTCTAATTTTGACTTGACTAATATTGATCAATTTCAAGTATATCCAAACCCATCTGATGGGAACGCAACATTAAATCTTTCGTTAAAAGAAATCGATAACTACCAGATCAGTATTCAGACTATTCTTGGGACAGAGGTTAACTTTTTTGAAGTTCAAAATCTGGAATCAACAATAGCTTTGGATTTAAAACATCAAGGTATGTATTTCATTTCTTTGATTAAAGATGGTAAAACGATATTGACTGAGAAATTAATTGTTGACTAAATTAACAATTAAAGGTGAAAAAATTATTACTCTTTATCATCATCATTTCAGTATCTTGTAAAAAGCAAGATACTGAAATTCCATTTTCCTATCCGGCACTCATGGAAGTACCGGAAGGTTTTGAGCCTATTGTATTTCCTGAAGATAATGAGTTTACTGTTGACCGGTGGCAGCTTGGCAAAAGACTTTTTTATGATCCGATAATGTCTTCGGATTCGACCATAAGTTGCGCCAATTGTCATCAAGCCGAACTAGCATTCAGTGATGATGAAATCGTAAGCAAAGGAGTGGAAGATCGCCTCGGCACTAGAAATTCACCTACCCTCGCCAACCTCGCTTACCATCCGTATTTCACAAGGGAAGGCGGAGTGCCTACGCTCGAAATGCAGATATTGGTTCCAATTCAAGAGCATAATGAATTTGATTTTAATATTGTATTGATTGCAGAGCGGTTGAATAAAATACCAAGCTATGTAGAAGAGAGTCAAAAAGCTTACAATCGTGATCCTGATGCGTTTGTAATCACCAGAGCTCTTGCAAATTTTGAACGAAGTTTGATCAGTGGTAATAGTCCTTTTGATCAATTTTTTTATCAAAATAAAAAAGACATTCTTTTGGAAGCAGAACGAAATGGCCTAGAACTTTTCTTTAGTGAAAAAACGAATTGTTCCTCTTGCCATAGTACATCGAATTTCACGAACTATGCTTTTGAAAACAATGGATTGTACACGACTTATCAAGATTCTGGAAGAGCTTTGATAACTCATTCGCAGGAAGATCTAGCTAAGTTCAAAGTTCCTACTTTACGAAACATCTCTGTCACCTATCCCTACATGCACGATGGATCTATTATTTCGCTTGATGAAGTGATCACTCATTACGCTTCTGGAGGAAAAAAACATTCCTCACAATCAAGTTTAGTAAGCGGATTTGAAATTACAAAACAAGAACAAGCAGCTCTCATTTCATTTCTATATACATTAAGTGAAGATCGTTATTTAACTGATTAGAAACGAAGTTGAAATCCAATTCCTATATTCTGCCTCGCGATTCGAGTGCTAAAATCCTCAAATTGATAGGTGTTTTTCAGGTCTTGAGAAAAGGAATATCTCAGAAAAAGACTTGATTTACTTGTCAATAAATACTCAATTGAACTACTTATTGAAAAGTAAGGCCTCAAACTATTTATGCTCTCTTGATCAGTTAAAACGACTGAACTTAAAGATTCGAAATTTCCATTTGTAATGTCAAATCGATCTAAGGTGTTATTGGTATATAAAAAGTAGTTGTAGCCAATTCCACCAATAATACTGGCATTCCACTTTTCAAATTTTAGTAAATCATAACCTATTTGTACTAATCCATTGATGGAACCAATTCTGTGAGAATTATGCAAATCAATCGTTAGTGATTCCGTGTCAGCAACATCTGTACCTCTTCTTTCTATCTCGATATTTGATTCCAAAAATCCAAGTGGAGTAGCCATTGTAACATCAAAGTTGTTTTGCTGAAGTCCGTTTTCATTTGCCAGAGAATATTCTACAACAGAATTATGTCCTGACAGAAATTCTACATGCTCAAAACTGATATCCGCCTGAGTGAAAAATCTCGAAGACAGATATTTCTTATATCCTAAACTTAGGTAGTAGCCTGAACCATTTGTTGCATCGAAATTTGCAGGTTCTAATGCTGAAAGATAATTATCGTTCATGTTGATATCCCAGAAGCTTGTTCCTGCTGAAAATATTAAAGCATTATTAGGCTTATGAAGCTTTTCAGTCTGAGTGTTGACAAGTGGTATAGTAAACGAAGCCTCAAGAACTTCATTCGTGTAGATAAGCGGATTGAATGCCAAGAAGGGTAGAGTACTAGTATAAATTCTTGGATCCAGATCGGACATTATGATACCCACCTCCTTCGTGCTTTTGGCAAGTCCATCGTTGCGTAATTCACTATTTGCGGATTCACCTGTAAGTACGAAACTCAAATCACTTTTATCTACCTTGCTCTCTGAGCTATATGTCGCTGTATTACTATTTGGCAAATTCTTTTTCTCCGAGAAAGTAATTTTCTGCTCATGAAGATCTATTTGTTTAACCTGCTGATCAAGTAATTGAGAATTTTGCTCCTTCTTCAGCGCTATTCCTATTGTTGAACTATTTGAATTTTCGGTTCCAGTTTCAATTGCAGGAATTTGCTCTTCGCTAACTTGGAAATTACCATTGGTATTGAGATCGCTTACACTACTTGATGTTGGGGTAGTCTGATAACTGGTCTTATTACTCGGTGCATCAACAGCTGGTTTGAATGATCCGTTGTAATGCAAGAACAATAACGAGAAAAGTAAAATCAACGCCGCAAAACCCAGCAGCAGGAACAGACCAACTCGCTTTTTCTTTTTTGCAGCAATGTCATTTTCTATAGCATCCCAAACATTGGAAGACGGCACTAGCCAATCTTCTCCTTCCAATGAAGGAGGAGGATTGAATGTGTCGCGTATCTTTTTGTTTATATCCATGATATTACAGGAGGCTAGCTTCTCTTTTTGAAATAAGGTCCTGTAGATTTTTTTTAGCTTTCATTAACTGAGACTTGGAAGTATTTATATTGATTCCTAGTAAATCTGCAATTTCGTGATGCTTATAACCATCTACTACGTACAAGTTAAAAACCGTTCTATAGCCTTTTGGCAATTGAAGTATTAAGTTAGTGATTTCTTCCAGATTCAAGTTTTCAATTGCCTCTTGATTGATGCTAAAAGACGACGAAAAATCTGTTATGTTCTCAATATCATGAAATATATTCTTTTTACGAAGTTTCATGAGACAAGTATTCACAACTATCTTGTCAGTCCATGTTTTAAACTGAGCTTTTGAGGAATCAAATTGCTTTAGATCACGGTAAATTTTGATG
>CAKZTD010000281.1 GCA_937921595.1 uncultured Saprospiraceae bacterium | reverse complement strand
CTGGAGTTTATGTTTCTGGAGGTACTTCTAATTGTATTTCTTTTCGTCGTCGAGATGGCTTAATTATAGATGATGATGCGGAATTTATTACGCATTTACTTTTTTAAAAATTACTGAACCAAAGGATTTATATTTTAAATCGCAAAAAAAGAGAAAATGCAGAGTATTTTTTAGTTACCCCCTCAGCGTTTTCGCCTTTTCTCTACGGTATATTTTTTAAACATCTCCATCAATCAATTCACTCCGATCCCCTCTCAAATGCCGACTCAATTTCACTTTTTTAGCTTTAAAGCTTTCTTTTAAAAAATCAATGGCAGCCTCCGCTTGCAGATCCTCTCCGCAAGTAAAAATATCTACCGCAGCATAATGATGTTCTGGCCAGGTATGGATATTAATATGACTCTCCGCAATAACGACCGTTCCAGAAACACCATAAGGTGAAAACTGATGGAAGAATTGCTGAACAACCGTCGCTTTAGCTTTCTCAGCAGCGGTAACCATCGTTTTTTCAATAAAATCTGGATTATCGAGGACAGATTCATCACAACCATACATCTCTACCATTATCTGAACACCAAGGTGGTTTTGCATTCTTTTTAGTTTAAGAGGCGTAATTTCTTGATTTATTGGTAGAATGACAAATTCAGAAGGGAGTAAAGACTATAGGGTGATCGGCCTACGGCTTTATAATCAGTAGATCAGTTTGATATACAAGCAAGGATTAACGAATAGCGATTTTTGATGATCGTTCTTGCGTTTAACTGCTTCAAAAACCTAAAATCGTTACTCATTATTCTTAAATCAACTTTCTAACTCCTAATCTGCTTACTTTTATACACAATATTCAATCTCTTAAGCTTGAAATCTAGAGCTTCAAAAAAAAGTCTCAAAACTATACATAAAACCCAAAAATACCTTACCTTTGCACCCGCGTTAAAAACCCGTTGTCCGCTTTGCGAATTACCCGGGTATGGTTGAACCAAGTAAACTTTAACAAAATGTCAGTAAAAATCAGACTTCAAAGAAGAGGTCGAAGAAAACAGCCTTTCTATCACATAGTGATAGCCGATGCCAGAGCTCCTCGTGATGGTAAATTTATCGAAAAGATCGGAACATACAATCCGATGACATCTCCAGCAACTATTGACCTTGACAGTGACCGAGCTTTTGATTGGTTACAGAAAGGTGCACAACCTACGGATACAGCTCGCGCTATTCTCCGTTTTAAAGGGGTTATGTACAAGAAACACCTTATGCGTGGTCTTGCAAAAGGAGCATTAACCGAGGAACAAGTAGAAGCTAAATACCAAGAGTGGATTACTGCTAAAGAAGAAAAAGTAGCTGCTCGACGTGTTAAAGCTGTAGAAGAAAAGCTAGAATTCTACAAAAAACTTTCTGGAACTCCTAAGAAAGTTAGTTCTCCATTAGCAGGGCCATCTGATGATGAGCACAAGCCTAATACTGAGGACAAACAATCTTTCGCTGATTCTGTAGAACAAACAACTGTTGAATCTGCTTCTGCTACACCTACTCCTGAGGCTCCGGCTGAAGAAGCTGCTCCAGAAGCACCTGCACCAGTTGCTGAAGCTCCAGTTGAAGAGCCTGCAAAAGAAGAAGCTGCTCCAGTGGCTGAAGCACCTGCAGAGGAACCAGCTGCACCTGCTGAAGAGCCTGCAAAAGAAGAAGCTCCCGCTGCTGCTGACGATTTAACTAAAATCGAAGGTATCGGTCCAAAGATTGCTGAAATACTTACAAACAACAGTATCGCTACTTATGCTGCACTTGCTGCGGCATCTGCGGATAGCATCAAAGAACTCCTTACGAATGCGGAAGGAAACTTTGGTAGCCACGATCCAACTACCTGGCCTGCACAGTCTAAAATGGCTGCTGACGGAGAATGGGACAAGTTGAAAGTTTGGCAAGATGAGCTAGACGGTGGTAAAGTAGTTGCTGCTAAATCTGAAGAAGAAGAATAGTCTTCTCGATATAAAAGCTTAAAAAGCCTGTCGCTCAGATTGTTGAGTTGACAGGTTTTTTTATGCATATGAACAAGTGATTAAGCTAGCAAATTAACAATAGGGCTTCAAAATGGCTCCCCTCTTCCCTTTATTCCTCTGCTCGCTTATCCACTTGTCAGCTTATATATTAGAACTAATTTCGATTTTCTACGTAAAATCCTTATATTCGCGATGCGATCATTCGCTTTTAAAAAAATAATGGCGGTTTCTTTGTCGAAACCAATAATTCTTATAAAAAACTAACCTGGTAGGGCTTAAATGTGCTGCCGGGTTTCTATTTAAATTAACCGTTCTGTTTTAATAATTTTAAATCATGAAAGAACTAGATAAAACGTTTATCGATCAGCTAAATGTAATCGCTGAAGAAATCCAGAACTCTGAGGAACTTAAAGTCTACTTGGAAGAAGAAGAAGAAGAGCAGTATCAGGCGATCCGTGATGGCTATGAATCAAAAATTACTAAGCTTTATGCTCAGGTCTCTGAAAATTACCCATTACAAATCTTAGCTTTCGAAGAATATTTAATGGATGATCGCTTTGAAGGTTTGTTCCTTCCTAGAATTCTTGGTTTTGCAGTACTAAGAGGTGTAACCAATGAACAATATAAATACATTCGCCCTCAAGCGCATTTTAAGAAAATCCTTTTGGCGATTTGTAACTCTTCTAATTTTGACTTGATCAAAAAGAGAATTGGACAAACGATTCAGATTGGATTTGCAATGAGTTCAGATATCTGGATTACCAATTTGGTTAATCTTTTAGAAAATAAAAGAATTCGTTATTTCTTACAAAGTCAGAAATTGCCAAAATTTAGAGATGTAAGAGATCGTGCTTTAGGAAAAGCTCGTTATGAAAATCAATTTCGTAATGAAAACTTCATGAGTACTGAATTTCCGGAAGACAAGCAAGGTTTAAAAACTTTGTTCCCTTCTGTAAAATCATTTATGAAATATCGAATTCTAAAGAATCCTGATAACAACACCAGTTTCATTCCTGAAATCAAAGCATTTTTAGATAATGATTTATTTAAAAACACTCAGGAGTATGTAGAATTATTAGGACTGTATGGTCACTTTTTCGATCTAGATGAAACGAATCAAGCACACCTTAAAACTGCATTCAATAATACTCGAAAAAGTATGCCTGATTTCGCAGATAGATGGTGGGATCTATTAATTGCTTATAGAAAAGAAGGAATTGATATCTCTCCAGAAGCAGATAAAAGAATCTCTGCCCTACTCGATTCTTCCGATGATAAATTAACTCAGTATTATAAATTGACTGATGAAATTCATGGAAAAGGTTATGTACATGAAGATAGCTCTGAAGCGGTAAAAGTATTTTATGGTCAGAATGCAGGAATGTCTCCAATCAATAAATGTTTGAGATCAACTATTTTTGCTTACTTCAAAAGATTCATTGAAAACATCGAAGTTTCTGATTACCCAGAGTACTTTGAACTTTCCAAAATATTTCCAGTATACATGGATATATTTGCGAATCAAAAATTCAACCAGAACATCAAAGAACTTTGCATGGTTTATGTCAAGAAATTATTGAAAAAATATGTTGACAAAAGAGGAAAAGATTATCAGGACATCAAGAAATTTGTCCAAGTTAATTTCCTTGAACTTGGTTTCTTAAAACAAAAAGAACTTGTTGAGTTATTCAAAACTCGTCGTAAAAAAAAGACGGCTTAAATTAACCGCTCTTCCTAAGCTTTACTAAACTTCATAAGTTTAGTAAAGCTTAGTTTACTTTTCCCTACCAAATTATTCCAATCCTTATTGCTCACTACAGCGGTAAATTATCTTTTTATTAATTCTTTACAATTCTGAATATTGCTTTTACAAAAAGTTTATATTCGTAAAGCACATTATTTTTTGAAGTAAATCAAAATTTTAATACAATTCAAAATTAAGGAGTTGCTTGGCCTAGGCTAAGCCTACACTTAACAGAGGAGCTTTTATTTCTTGAAAAACTCAATAGTTTCCTTCTGCTTTTTTTGATTTTGATTCTCATTTTGACTTTTCACCTTCATTTTTAATTCTAAATTAAAAATATGCCAAGACTCATTATCATTTCCAATCGACTTCCAGTCACCATCGATAAAAAAGAAGGAGAACTTTTTTATCATCCAAGTGCTGGAGGATTAGCTACTGGTTTGAATTCTCTGGAAACTGACATGGAAAAACTATGGATAGGTTGGCCAGGACAAGAAATCAATGACGAAGCCATCCAAGGACAGATTACTAAAGACCTGAGAAAAGATGGTTTGGTTCCGGTATTTCTCAGCCAGAAAGAAATCGAATTATATTATGAAGGCTTTAGTAATGAAACCATCTGGCCGCATTTTCATTATTTTACACAATACACAACGTACAACGATGACTACTGGAAATCATACCAAGATGTAAACAGAAAGTTTGCAGATATCGTGATTGCAAATATCCAAGAAGATGATTTTGTCTGGGTACATGATTATCAATTGATGTTATTGCCAGCGATGATTCGAGAAGCATTTCCATCAATTTCAATCGGCTACTTTTTGCATATTCCATTTCCATCGTATGAGATTTTCCGGATCCTCCCCTGGCGTGAAGCTATCCTTGATGGTCTCCTCGGAGCCGATCAAATTGGATTTCACACCTTCGATTATATGCGACATTTTTTAAGTGCTGTTTACAGAATCGGCGGCCATGAACATAACTTTGGAAAATTGACCATCAATAATAGATTGGTCAACATTGATGTTTTTCCAATGGGAATTGATTATGACAAATACGCTTATCCAGAAAGGATTGCTGGTAAAGAAATGGTCGATAGTCAGGTAGCAAAATTTCGTTCTAAAAAACGAAAATTAATTATCTCAATTGATCGTCTGGATTACTCCAAAGGTATCCCACAAAGGATTTTATCTTTTGAGCGTTTTATCAAAGAAAATCCGCAGTACCGAGGCAAAGTTACCTTGATGCTAATTGTGGTTCCTTCTCGAACTCATGTTGATCAATATCAAGAACTTAAAGACGAAATAGATACTTTGGTAGGTCGAATCGATGGTGAATACCGAACTTTCGGTTGGTCTCCGATTCAATATTTTTATCGCTCTTTTCCTTTCGGAGAATTGGGTGCCATGTATAAAGCCGCAGATATTGCAATGATCACTCCCCTACGTGATGGAATGAATCTCGTAGCCAAAGAATTTATAGCCAGTAAAGAAGAAAGTAAAAAAGGCGTTTTAATTCTCAGTGAAATGGCAGGTGCTGCCAATGAATTAACCGATGCTATAATTGTCAATCCTCAGGACTCTAAAGACATGGTCAATGCGATTTTAAAAGCATTAGAAATGCCGGAAGAAGAGCAAGCCAGTAGACTCCAGAAAATGCAGGATCGTTTAAAAATATATACGGTAAAACACTGGGCGAAGACTTTCATGAATGAACAAATGAACCTTAAAGAATTAAAAGATTTGAAAAAGACAAAAATATTAAAAAAAGGAAAGACCGATGCTTTAATTGCAGATTACAAAGCAGCTAAAAAGCGTTTGATCTTATTGGATTATGATGGTACTTTAATGGGGTTTCAAAATGATCCTAAAAAAGTTGTACCAGATCAATCGCTACTCGATATTTTAGAAAAATTAAAAAATACCGAAGGTAATAAAGTGGTGATCATTTCTGGTCGAGATAAACATACACTTGACGCATGGCTCGGTCATCTGAATCTCGATATGGCTGCCGAACATGGTGTCTGGATTAAGCGACGTAACGAATGGAAAACACCTGACGTTTCTAACGCTTGGAAAAAAGACGTTCGTCATGTTCTCGAAAGTTTAGTTGAACGCACACCTGGTTCTTTTATCGAAGAGAAAGATTATTCCATTGCTTGGCATTACAGAATGATTGACAAAGGTCTTGGTGAAAAACGTGTTCGGGAATTCCGAGATGTCCTACTCTACCTTACGGCAAATCTCGACCTGCAAGTTCTTGAAGGCAATAAGGTCGTCGAAATCAAAAACGCTGGAATCAATAAAGGTAAAGCGACGGCCTACTGGTTGATGAAAGATGATTATGATTTTATGATGGCCATAGGTGATGACTCTACGGATGAGGATACTTTTAAAGCCTTGCCGGAAGAAGCCTATACGATCAAAGTTGGTTTGGATAAAACGGCTGCTCGATTTAATCTCCTGGATGTGAAGAATGTTCGAGAGTTATTATTGGAAATAACAAGTTAGCAAAGTAATAGAGGAACAAGTTAGCAATGAGGCTTTGCTAACTTATTCCCTTGTTCTTCTAATAACGTGCTTCTCTGTCGAGAAAAAATACAAAGTCGTAGAAGATTTCTAATAAGAAACTAAGAATTCCTCGTATTTTAGTCTTGAACAAAATAATACTAATGATCAACGACTTTTTCGACGGATTAAAATCATACGGCAGAGCCTTTCGAGCTATTTCAAAATTAGGCCTTTGGGGCTATACACTCATTCCTGCATTAATCACACTCGGCTTGATGGGGTTGATCGGTTTTTCCGCTTATGGATTCTCTGATAGCCTTGGAAGACTGATTACTGGTTGGTGGCGATGGGACTGGGGAGCAGACGTTATTGCTAGCATAGGTTCTTGGATTGGAGGAATTGTTATCGGTATTATTGGCGTCTTGATTCTCAAATATATTGTACTGATTGTAGTTGCACCATTCATGAGTATTCTATCTGAAAAAGTAGAAAGCAAACTCACTGGTGTCAAGAGTACTTCTAGTTTTAAACTATCAAAAGCGATCAAAGATATGCTTCGGGGATTGCGCTTAGCCCTTCGAAATATTAGTCGCGAATTGTTTTTCACTTTACTTCTTTTATTGGTTGGATTGATTCCGTTGATTGGTTTCATTTCTCCGATTTTGATTTTTATTGTTCAGTCTTACTACGCTGGATTTGGAAATACGGATTACACGATGGAAAGGAGATTCACGGTGAAACAGAGTGTCAATTTTGCTCGTCAACATAAGGGATTGATGATTGGTAATGGGACGGTGTTTATGGCATTATTGATGACGGGAGTTGGCTTTTTGATTGCTCCGCCTTTGGCTACTGTTGCAGCGACTCTGGAGAGTGTGGAACGCTTGGAGGAGGCTGGGTATTTGGAAGCTCAGGATGATGTTTTTGTATGAACAAAGGTGAGGAGTGAATTTGGGTGAAAACTATTTTTTTATGCAACGGCAATAAAATCCTGCATCCTTCAAAGCACTAGTCATCTGGACTTCCTTATTCATAAAATTAGCATAATTTAAAAATCCTTCGGACTTATCTCTTACATAAAACCCTGTACTTGTTCCAATAAAATTATAAGTATTGTGGACAGACCTCATTCCACCTAAAGCTACATTGAATCCGACTTCACGATCAGAGATCAAGGTGGTATAAGCTTTTTTAGCTCCTCCGTATATTCTAATTAAATTTTCCCAATCCGCTTTTGACGGCATCTCCCAGCCTTCTGGGCAAAGCCCTGTAAAATTAGTTCCTAAATAAAGTCTCCCATATTTATCACAATTTTCTTTCTTACCATCATAACAAAAAGACAACATAGGTTTTAGATAATTCAAATTCTCCGCCATCCATATTTTTCCGTCTTTGAGTTTAGTCGTTTTATATGTTTGCTTGTCTCTTTTGTCTGTCAATGTATTTAATATAGAGCTAACATTCGGTGTATATTTAGGATCTAATTCAGCACTTCTTTTTATAGCATCGGAAGCTTTAATTAGATTAGGATTTATTAATCTAGTATCAAGAATTCCTCTCCCTCCACCTGTTGTATTACCTCCTTCTGTTATTTTTTTATTGCATTCCGCTATCCGATTTCTAATATAGCTAGTATCTTTTAAATCTTTAGCTTTGTTATAATTGCTAAGCGCTGATTGATATTTTTTATTTTTAAAATCAGCATCTCCAGCCTTTTTATATTTTTCAAATTCTTTTTCTAACTGAACTTTAGACTTCTCATCTCTTATTCTTTTAATTTCTTTATCACATAAAGCTATTCCTTTCTTCGCTTTTGAATTGTCCAATCTATATTTTTCTGCGATAGTTAAAGCATATTCATATTGATCCTTTGCAGCAGAAAAATTGGTCTCTCTTAGGTAAGCATCGCCACCTTCAATAAAATCATTATAGATTTTTTGATACTCCCCTTTTACTTCTTTTACAATTGGTTCTTTTTTAGAAACAAATATTTTAGGTACCATCCATATTCCCAAAACCGCCAAGAGCAAAACCGGTAATCCAATTTTAAAAGCTTTCGTACTTATAAAACTTTGAGAAGTAGAAGAAGGAGTCACCGTTTCTACAACAACTGGATCAGGTCGATTTATCTTTACAGCTGGCTTAGGAGGTTTGACAATTGGCTTTCGATCCTGCCGAATTCTATTTACCGCTTCTTTCAATTCATTGGCTATTATAAAATAAGGCCGATTTGCATTCTCCCAAGTCTTACTCATGATTGGTTTTCCATCAGAAGGCAAAGCTTGCAGTTTTGCAAAAGGCGTATCTTGCCACAAACATTCTCTAGCGATTACTGGAATAACTTTGACTTTCCCCGTTTCATGTAACGCCAATGCCTGAGTCATTTCTGTATCATAGCAATAATCAGAAGCGATGAAATTTTGACTGATCAAAAGCAAGATGATATCA
>CAKZTD010000280.1 GCA_937921595.1 uncultured Saprospiraceae bacterium | reverse complement strand
TCTGCTCCAATCGCTCGAAGTCTCGTATCAATATTCTGATACCCACGATCTATTTGATGTATGTTTTTGATTATACTCTTTCCATTTGCAGAAAGCGCAGCAATCAATAATGACACACCCGCTCGAATATCCGGTGATGTCATCTCGATACCTTTAAGTTGGAATTTACGATCAAGGCCAATCACTGTTGCACGATGCGGATCACATAAAATGACTTGAGCACCCATATCGATTAATTTATCAACAAAGAACAGTCGACTCTCGAACATTTTTTGATGAATCAAAACACTACCTTTTGCTTGGGTTGCCATCACCAAAATGATACTCATCAAATCCGGAGTAAAACCCGGCCAAGGTGCATCATAAACGGTCATGATAGAACCATCGATAAAGGTTTGAATCTCATAAGATTCTTGAGCAGGAATATAAATATCGTCACCTTTGATTTCTAACTGAACGCCAAGTTTTCTAAAAACCGGTAGGATATTTCCAAGCTCTTTGACTTGAGCATCTTTGATCGTAATTTCAGATTGTGTCATAGCCGCAAGGCCGATAAAACTTCCGATTTCGATCATGTCAGGTAAGCAGCGATGTTCAGTCCCTCCAAGTTTTTCAACACCTTCAATGGTCAGTAAGTTTGAACCAACACCAGAGATTTTTGCACCCATGCGATTAAGCATTTTACAAAGTTGTTGTAAGTATGGTTCACAAGCAGCGTTATAGATTTGAGTCGTTCCATTTGCCATGACAGCAGCCATCACAACATTGGCTGTACCTGTTACAGAAATCTCATCCATGAGAATATAAGTCCCTTGGAGTTTTGGAGATTCGATAAAATAAATATCTTTTTTCTCATCATAATTGAAGTTGCCACCAAGTTTTTGCAATCCAATAAAGTGAGTGTCGAGTCTTCTTCTTCCGATCTTATCACCACCAGGTTTTGGTAAAAATGCTCTTTTGAATCTTGTCAATAATGGACCGATCAACATCACTGATCCACGGATACCTCTTGCATTTTTATGAAAATCCTCAGATTCAAAATATTCTAAGTTGACATCATCTGCCTGAAGAGAATATTGCTCTGGCCCCAATTGCTTAACTTTTACACCAAGGCCTCTGAGTAGGTTTAAAAGTTTGTTTACATCCAGGATATCTGGAACATTAGAAATGATTACTTCCTGATCGGTAAGTAATGGAGCACATAGGATTTGGAGTGCTTCATTCTTAGCTCCCTGAGGGATTAATTCTCCTTTTAATTTTTTTCCACCGATAATTTCAAAAGCGTCGCTTTGCATAGAATTGTTATTTGATGCGAAAATAGGTTTTTCATTTATGATAAAAAAATATGATGTGAGTGAATCGTAATCAAAGTATATATAAGGTATACGAATCAGGGGGTAAAATAGTTTAGGTGTAATGGAGACGTTGAGCAGATCACTTGGCCGTAAGCCAATCATCTCTTAAAAAAACAAAACCTCCAGCTCTTTACAAACTGAAGGTTTTGAATATATCTTTTTAGAAAATTGATTTTGTTTACTTTCGTCGATGTCGGCCACCACCACCGCCACTTTTCTTACCTCCACCTTTCCGTCCACCTTTGTCTCTAGAATAAGAATCTTTTGAATTTCTTTTTCTGGAAGAATTCTTATTGTCATTTTTGGTAACAAAATTATTAAAAGTAGAACCTTCTGCTAATTTTAGTTTTCCTTTAGAATAAGATTCCAAATCTGCAATGATAGCTTCATCACTTACAAAATGTTCACGATTCCAAGTTCTGAAAGCTAGTTTCATATAAGATCCGATCGCAGAAACAAAGCCATCTTTAATTGGTCCATCTTCCATTAGCAAAGCTTTCTCTATCAACTTTTGAACATTGTGCCCATAGTGTCGGAATCGAGTAGCAATTACTGGATAATCCATTCCTTGTGGTCTTTTAGCTTTATCAGCTCTTGTAGGCGTTTCTCCTTCCGTTGGAACTACATCTAACTCATAATCCGCAATTCTGAAAATATGTTTCCACAATTTAGCACGGTAGTCATCGATACTTCTATTTTGAGGATGCATTTGGTGCATCAATAGAATGATTCTCTCTGCAAATGCCTGACGATATTCAGGATCTTCAATCGTCTTAGCATGGTTGACCATCATTTGGATATTTCTCCCATATTCTGACATCTCTAACAATTCCTTTTGAGAATTGTATTCCATATTATGATTATTCATATCAAACGTATTTTATTATTTTTATTAAGTAAACCTCACTCCTCACTATTCAATCTTATCTTCTGATATTATTCTACGGTAACAGACTTCGCTAAGTTTCTTGGTTGATCAACATTACATCCTCGCATCAAAGCGATGTGATAAGATAATAATTGAAGTGGAATCACCGAGAGTAATGGAGTGAGTGGCTCGTCAGTATCTGGAATTTCGATTGTGTAATCAGCAATTTCTCTGATAATCGAATCTCCTTCTTTTACTATAGCAATAACTTTACCTTTTCTTGCTTTTACCTCTTGGATATTACTTACAATCTTTTCGTAAGCACTTTTATTAGTAGCAATAACGATAACCGGCATATTTTCGTCGATCAAAGCGATTGGACCATGTTTCATTTCAGCGGCAGGGTAACCTTCGGCGTGAATATAAGAAATTTCTTTCAGTTTCAAGGCGCCTTCGAGTGCAATTGGGAAATTATATCCTCTACCCAAGTATAGTGCATTAGGTGCATCTTTGATTTCACCAGCAATAAATTCTATCTGTTTTTGGGCATTTTTCAATAATCTATCAATCTTGTTTGGAATATTTTCCAACTCTTCTAACAACTGTAAATAGTAAGATCTTGGAATCGTTCCTCTTTCATAACCCAAGTGAATCGCCATCATGGAAAGCAAAGTTACTTGACCAGTAAAAGCTTTTGTCGAAGCAACTCCGATTTCAGGTCCTGCATGGATATAAGATCCGGCATGTGTTAATCTAGCAATTGAAGATCCAACATTGTTTACAATACCATAGCAAAGTGCTCCTTTTGATTTTGCCATTTCGAGTGCTGCAAGTGTATCAGCAGTTTCTCCAGATTGAGAAAGTGCAATGACCACATCTTTTTCGTTGATGATCGGGTTTCTATATCGAAGTTCTGAAGCATATTCAACCTCTACTGGGATTCTTGCTAATTCTTCAAAAAGATATTCACCAATCAAACCTGCATGCCAGGAAGTTCCACAAGCTGCAATGATAAAACGATTTGCATTGAAAATTCGATCTTTACAAGTGTCAACACCTCCAACTTTGATCCAACCTTCAGCAGCATTGACCCGACCACGCATACAGTCTGCAACCGTTTTTGGTTGCTCATAAATCTCTTTGAGCATGTAGTGTTCGAAATCACCTTTTTCCATTTCCTCGATTTTTATATCAAGTTCTTGGATGAAAGGATTTTGAATTTCGTTTTCTATCGATTTGATTTGTAAATCTCCATCTCTAGTAACTACTGCAATTTCTTCGTCGTTTAGAAAAACAACTTTTTGAGTAAACTCAGCGATAGGAGTAGGGTCGGAAGCAACGAAAAATTCGTCTTCTCCTATTCCAACAACAAGTGGACTTGCTTTTCGAGCAGCAACTAATTTGTCAGGATCTTCACGATCAATGACTACGATTGCATAAGCTCCAATTACTTTAGATAATGCAACTCTGACAGCTTCTTCTATTTTCAGATTTTCTCTTGTTTGTAATTCTTCGATAAGATGAACCAAAACTTCTGTATCTGTTTCACTCTGGAAAGTATGCCCTTCTTTTTTTAATGCTTCTTTTAATAAAGCATAATTTTCTATAATCCCGTTATGGATCAATGTGAGTCTTCCGTTTCCAGAAACATGTGGGTGAGCATTTGTGTCATTAGGTTCTCCATGAGTTGCCCAACGAGTATGCCCAATGCCTATGGTTCCTTGAGTGTTTTTACTTTTTGTAAAATTTACCAATTCCTGAACCTTGCCTTGTTTTTTATAGACATTAAGGTCTCCATTGAAAATAGCAATACCAGCACTATCGTAACCTCTGTATTCTAGTCTTTTCAAACCATTAATTAGAATTGGATACGCTTGTTTATTTCCAATATAACCTACTATTCCGCACATGTTTTTAAAATTTTAGGTGTGTGTGATAAAATAAGGAATTAGGAATTTAGAAATAGGATTGATACCTTTTTCAAAATTCCCAAGGCCTAATTTAATTGAGTGTATGTTAAACTTAGCTTCATTGGGTATTTAGAATGTCCAGGACCATAAATGACCACTCGACCTGATTGTTCTTGTTTTGGAAAGGCTCTAAAATAAATAGTTCCTCCTCGTAGACCATCGACAACTTCTTGAAAATGAGCGGAAATATTCATCCTGTAGACTTTTAGTGTTTCCCCTTGATCACCGATTGTTTCAATAATACTTCCTCCAAAATTAGGACCACCGGCAAGGACATCAGAAAGGAATACAAATTCATCATCAACAAAATCTGCTGCAATCATTGTCTCAATCGCAGGATAATCATTTGGATCACTTCCAGGAAGTTCAGCAACCGTAAATTCTAATTCTGCTTTGTTGATGATTACATTATCAAAAGCATCTGTATTAGAGATATCGATTTTTATATTAGGACCTGCCATTGCTTGAAGAAAAAGCAAACTGTCTCCAAAAGCAGTATCATCGAAAGCATCCTCTACTACTGTATTAGTAAAATCATGTTTGAAGCTGTTGAACTGGACAAATCTTGATGAAAAACTATAATTGTATTGTTCTTTTACTGTATCTCTTCTATAGTAAACGGTAAGCCCTGAAGATGTTACATTTGAAATGTCAAAACTGAGCATACTTGGCGTACTATTAAGAGGTCTTACATGGATTCCATTAAATTGATCAATGAAACTAGTATTTGAAGAATAAACATCCTGAGGATAGTTTATAAAATCTAAACCGAAAGTTCCAAGAGAAGTAGGCAAGTGCATTCGTAAACTTGGTGCTATGTCAATAGTATCTCCTTCAGAATCAGAGGTATAATCCAATAAGCCTTTTATACTATCCATTGAGGAAACCAAAGGCATGAAATCTAATTCCTCTGATAATGGAATTGGGTCATACATCAAGGAGTCGGAAGAAAAGAAATCTGAATTTTGATCTGCTCGCTCTGTTAATTGATATACTCCAATACTAAAAGGATCTTGATTGAGGAGGCCATAAGTGTTGAGACTATCATATTGTAAAGTCAACACAATAGAATCGAGAAAGACGCCATCATAATCAGGTTCGTCAAAATTGAGTACTAATTGGGCGTAAAGCCCCGCAAAGGTATTTCCAAAAATAGGGTCGGTATAATCTCCCACAAGGAAGTTGTCGTAAATTACGCTAGGATTTGGGTCAAAAGTTAGGATGTCATCTTCCTTGATGGTAGAAGCAGTTAATTGAATTGTATCTGTATAAAACACATCCACTTGGTCTTCAGCCAATAATTCCGATCCAATCGTAGATGGATCGTTACATGAATTAACAATTATTCCAAACGTCAGCACGTAAAGCGCTAATGAAATCTTTTTCATTTGTTTCTGATAAATTTATTAGAGAATGAAATATGCAAGGAAGGCTATACTTTTATAAAAACTGAACAGAGAATCATTTTATTATATTAATAGAACGATTCTCTGTCCAAAAATGCTCCTTTTGTTAAAAAGGCTACAATTTATTCTACTTCCTGCTCCAATAGAGAGTTATAAAGTTCAAGATAAGCAGGGAGATATTCTTCTTCGCTCAAAAAGTCTAATTTAGGCTTTTCAAGATCTGTGATTAATTTTTGGTCACCATCAGCTAATTGTTCACTTCCTTGGATCACTGCATCTGCAAAATGAACAGCACCATTATGTAAAGTTACATCAGTACCATTATTGTAAGCATCAAGATCCTCTCTTTTTAGGTTATTTATAGAAGCTTTAGCAACAAACTCATCAGAAAACATTTTTTCCAATGTTTTTTCATATAAAGAGTAGACTACTTTCGAATTCTGAAAGATCGGCTCTTTAGCATAAGCTGTTTTTAAATATAAAGGAACCAAACTAGTCATCCATCCATGACAATGAACGATGTCTGGAGCCCAACCAAATTTTTTCACAGTTTCGATTACTCCTTTGCAAAAGAAAATCATTCGGTCTGAATTATCTTCAAAACCGTTACCTTCATCATCTTCAAAAACTGATTTACGTTTGAAGAAATCTTCATTATCTAAAAAGTAAACCTGCATTCTTGCACCTGGGAGTGAAGCTACTTTAATTATTAATGGAAAATCGTCGTCATCGACAATGATATTCATACCTGAAAGACGCACTACTTCGTGTAATCTGTGTCGTCGTTCGTTGATCGTTCCAAAGCGTGGCATCAATACTCGGATCTCCATACCATTCTCTTGCACATACTGAGGAAGCTTACGAGCTATTTCAGAAATTTCCGAAAGAGCTGTATAAGGTTTCATTTCCTGAGTTACAATCAGGATTTTCTTCTTATCCATATACACTTGTTATTTTATAAAAACGAATTCTACTTCAATGAACAGATTTGCAAAAATAGTAAAAAAATGGCACTTCTTTATTATTAGCATTCCATTCTTTCAGTTAAGGCGATGTTAATAAAAACGTCTATATTTGCTTGTTTTTCAATATATCTCTTCAAATAATTACAATTACCCTATGTTTTTGTTCAAAAAAGTAGCTGATCTTCAAAAGTATCTTGATAATAAACGAGATACGGGCAATGTTATTGGCTTTGTCCCTACAATGGGGGCTTTACATGAAGGACATTTATCCTTGATTCGACAGTCAAAAGAGCAAAGTGATATCACTGTTTGTAGCATTTTCGTTAATCCTACTCAGTTTAATGATGTTGCAGATCTGGATAAATACCCTCGAACAACAGGCGCTGACATTGATCTATTAACGTCTGTAGATACCAATGTGTTGTTTTTACCTCCGGTTGAGGAAGTTTATCCTCCAGGCTTAGATACTAATTTGACTCTTGATTTTGGGGATTTAGCGAAGGTGATGGAAGGAGAATTTAGGCCAGGACACTTTGATGGAATGGCTCAGGTCGTTTGGCGATTATTAACAATTATAGGGCCCGATAAGCTGTTTATGGGGCAAAAAGATTTTCAACAGTTGGCTATTGTTAGAAGTATGTTGAAACAAATGCAGTCGAATATTGAACTAATTATGTGCCCAATCGTAAGAGAAGAAGATGGGTTGGCGATGAGCTCTAGAAATGTAAGATTGACTCCGGAAAATAGGGCAGTAGCTCCGATTATTCAAAAAACGCTACAAGAAGCAAAATTGATGATTGGTGATAAAACGCCCTCGGAAGTTCAGGATTGGGCGATGAAAACATTGAAAGATCTTGATTTTAAACCAGAGTATTTTGATATCGTAGATGGTATAACACTACAGTCAATCAAATCTTTTAAAGATTCTGATTTTGTAGTAGCTTGTACTGCGGCTTGGGGTGGAGACGTAAGGTTGATTGATAATTTGGTTTTTAAAGGGTAAAGAAGAAACCTTGAAACCTGAGTAGGAGTTTTGACTCTGCTTTAGGAGAGGTTTAAAAAATGTTAATAATTAAGCGAAGCACAAAAAATAATTTGAAATAATCAAAAATTTATACTTTTGTAATTATGTTGATACAAAGATTTAAATCGAAAATACACAGAGCGAAAGTCACTCAAGCGGATCTTAACTACGTAGGTAGTATCACGATTGATGAAGACTTGATGGATGCTGCTAATCTTTTAGAAGGAGAGCGAGTACAAATCGTAAATAATAATAACGGAGAACGTCTAGAAACCTATGTGATCAAAGGAGAACGAGGTTCAGGAGTTATCTGTCTTAATGGTGCTGCTGCTCGTAAAGTAGCAGTTGGCGATATCGTGATTATTATTTCTTATGGTTTGATGACACCTGAAGAAGCGAAAGTATTCAAACCAATTGCCGTTTTTCCAGACGACGACAATCTTATAAAATAAGTTTACCTTGAATAAACATGTTCTCAATTTCCTGAAATTTATTGTATTTCTAGGGGTAGGAGTGGGCATTATGTATTTTGTATATTCAAAATACAGTGAAGCCTATCTTGCTGATTGTGGGTTAAAAGGAATTTCGGAAGAGGCTTGCGGAACACTTTTTCAAAAAGTGGTTAAAGATTTTAAAACCGTCAACTTCTTTTGGATTTTCATGGTTTTAGTTGCCTTTACTATTAGTAATGCGAGCCGTGCCTTACGGTGGAATATGTTGATCAAACCATTGGGTTATTCGCCACGACTGGTTAATTCTTTCTTCTGTATAATCATTGGATACTTTGCGAATATGTTTTTGCCCAGAGTCGGCGAAGTCGCTCGGGCAGCCATGATGTCCAAGTATGAAAAAATTCCTGCGGAAAAACTTTTTGGGACGATTGTAGTCGGGCGGGTTGTTGATGTACTTTGCCTGCTTTTAGCTATTGGATTGACCATACTTTTTGAGTTTGATTCTATTATGAATTTCCTTTCTGCAAACTCTGGAGATGATGCTGGAGGTGGCGGGAGTTTTTTCAGTAGTCCTATTTTTTATGCACTCCTTCTTATGGCTGGAGTATTGGTTCTAGCAATTGCTTTTAGAAAACAATTGATGGAAACTAAACTGGTCAAAAAGGTAATAGATATTCTCAAAGGTTTATGGGAAGGTATTCAAACTGTTGGTAAGTTAGAACGCCCTTTGGTGTTTATATTTCACAGTTTAAATATCTGGGTAATGTATTTCTTTATGACTTACCTCTGTTTCTTTGCCTTTGCGCCTACTTCCGGTTTACCACCGGTGGCAGCACTGATGGCATTTGTATTTGGAGCATTCGGTATTGTTATTCCTTCTCCTGGAGGAATGGGGACTTACCACTTCTTTACAACAGAAGCTTTGAAAATTTATAATGTACCTGAGGGAGATGCTTTCTCCTTTGCGAACATTTTATTCTTTTCGATTCAGCTGGGCTGTAATATAGTAATTGGCCTTTTAGCCGTTATTTTACTACCTTGGGTAAATAGAAATTACGAACCAAAACCTCGCTTAGGTGATTGAAGATTTACATTCAAAAATATTAAATTGGGAAGCTGCTGAAGAGCAGGTTCATAATTGGCAGACGGAAGGTGAAAAAATTGTTTTTACGAATGGCTGTTTTGATCTTTTGCATTATGGGCATTTGCATTATTTAGCGGAAGCTCGTGACCTAGGAGATCGACTGGTTATTGGCTTGAATTCCGCGAGTTCGGTTAGCCGTTTAAAAGGAAACCACCGGCCAATCAATGATGAAAAAACCCGACTGTTTCAATTAGCTGCAATGGAATTTGTCGATGTCGTTGTAGTTTTTGAAGACGATACACCTTTGACATTGATTCAATTATTGCAACCAGATGTTTTGGTGAAAGGTGGTGATTGGAAACCAGATCAGATTGTAGGTTCGAACATTGTTTTGTCGAAAGGGGGAGAAGTGAAAAGTTTAGCTTTTGTGGAAGGGTATTCGACTACTCGGATTGAAGAGAAAATTCTGGGAAGTATTAAAAAATAATTTTGAATAATCCGTCAAATCATTTTGAAACAAATCAATATTTAAGAATATGGAATTAAAATCTTTAATTTCTTTTTTAGAAACGATTGCGCCACCAGTGTATCAAGAAGGGTATGATAATTCGGGTTTGATCGTTGGTGATCCGGAAGCTAAAATTAAAGGCGTTTTGCTCTGTTTAGATTCCACGGAAGAAGTGCTGGATGAAGCAAAAAGTCGAAAATGTAATGTCGTGATTGCTCATCATCCAATTGTTTTTAAAGGATTGAAAAAGTTTAATGGTAAGAATTATGTAGAGAGAGTCGTGATGAAAGCGATTAAAAATGATATTGCAATTTATGCGATTCATACTAATCTTGACAATGTTTATTATCAAGGTGTAAATGCTAAGATTGCAGAAAAACTCAATCTGACGAATACCAAAATATTGGCTCCAAAGCAAGGCTTAAAAAAAATCATCGCTTATGTAGATTCGATGTATTCGCAAGGAGTAAGAAAAGCTTTTCACGACTTAGGTGTTGGTTGGGTTAATGGAATGGAACCGCATAGTTTTTCTTCTGTAGGGGTGAATTATGAAAACGATGAAGGGCAAGCAACCGTAAAAATTGAAGGCGTTTTTCCAATGGATATTCAAGGGAAAGTGATCAAAGCTTTGACGAAAAATTATCCGGTAGAAAATCCATCTTATGAAATTGTCTCAATAGAAAACTCAAATCAGGAAATCGGTTCAGGGATGATTGGAGAATTAGAAGAACCAATAGCAGAGTCTGTATTTTTGAAAGGTCTCAAGAGAACGATGAAGGCTGGAGTGGTTCGTCATACCAAATTGCGGAATAGGAGAGTGAAGAAAGTTGCGGTTTGTGGTGGTGCTGGAGGCTTTTTACTGAATCATGCCATTCGCCAAAAAGCGGATGTTTTTGTAACCGCTGACTATAAATATCACGAGTTTTTTGATGCCGATGGCAAAATTGTGATCGCAGATATTGGGCATTATGAAAGCGAACAATTTACAATAGAGCTATTACATGAGATTATAAGCGAGAAATTTAGTATCTTTGCGGCTTATTGCACGAATGTGAATACCAACCCGGTGAAATATTTATAAAACCCGAAGTGCTTGATCTTTAGGTTTTTAAGTGTAAAAAATTGAAAATCAATATCTTATCTGTTTAAAATTTTCAGAAATATATGGCAAATACAGCAGAATTAACCGTTGCAGAAAAATTAAAGCAACTTTACGATTTACAACTGATCGATTCAGAAATTGATGAGATTTCTATCTTAAAAGGAGAACTTCCAATGGAAGTTAGGGATTTAGAAGATGAAATCATTGGTCTGGAAACTCGTGTTGGAAGACTAGAGAACAATGTAGCGGATATTGAAAGTGAGGTGGCACGTCACCAAACGAATATCAAAGAAGCGGAAGCATTGATCGAGCGATATGAGAAGCAGATGGATAATGTGAAGAACAATCGAGAATATGATGCACTTCAAAAAGAATTAGAATTACAACGTCTTGAAATCCAACTTTCTGAAAAGAAAACTCGGGAAACTGGAGGTATCAAAACGAATAAATTAGAAACGCTTAATGCAGCTAAAGAACGGTTGGATGCTAAAAAAGCTGATCTTGATGTTAAGAAAGTAGAGCTTGAAAAGATCATCGAAAAGACAGAAACTGATGAGCAAAAACTCATGAGAAAGTCTGAAAAAGCAAGAAAGAAAATCGAAGCAAGATTGTTGAAATCTTATGATCGAGTTCGTTCTAATTACCGTAATGGTCTTGCAGTGGTGAGTGTTTCGAGAGATTCTTGTGGAGGATGTTTTAATAAGATTCCACCTCAGGTACAATTAGAAATCGGAATGCGTAAAAAGGTCCTTGCTTGTGAGCACTGTGGTCGTGTATTAGTCGATGACAATATCATGGAAGTTACTATTGCGAAATAGTCCCTGCTTTATACCAAAATAGAAATCGCCTTTTTAAAGGCATTCAAATAAAATCAAATGAGCCACAGAAGTTAAACTTTTGTGGCTTTTTTACTTTGAAGTTGTTCAAAATGAACCAATGGCTTGCAACTAAATCCAGAATACATTCTTGAACAATTTCATTGAACAGCTTCTTTTAAAAAAGAAAACCCTTATATGACGATTTCCAAAAACCTTCAATATTTTTTCTTTACGATATTTCTCTTGATTTTGTCGTTTGATTCGTTCGCTGCGCTAAGGTATGAGTTTACTCCAAAAGCGGAAAGAGCTTATAGTGCAGCAATCAATTTGCGTTTTGAAGAGGCTCGTCGTTTAGTTTTTCAAATGCATTATGAAGATCCTGAGAATCTGATTGTTTATTATGTTGAAAATTACATTGACTTCTTTTCTGTTTTTATAAATGAAAATAAAAAGGAATTTAAAAAACTAGAAAAGAACAAAGAGTATCGTTTAAAACAATTAAAAAAAGGAAATCCCAGTTCTCCATATTACCTATACACTCAAGCCGAGATTCGTCTTCAATGGGCTTTGGTTCGTTTGAAGTTTGAAGAATATTTTACCGCATTTAATGAAGTCAAAACAGCTTACAAACAACTGAAACGCAACAGTAGTAAATTCCCAAATTTTATCGCCAATAAAAAGAGCCTGGGGATCCTGCATGCTGTAGTTGGTACCGTCCCTGATAATTATAAATGGGGTGTGAAATTGCTAGGTGGAATGAATGGAACGATTGAGCAAGGGCGGAATGAAATCGAAGCAGTTCTTGAATATTCCAAACACAATGATTTTATTTTTGAGGAAGAGACTTTAGTGATGTATTCTTTCCTTTTATTGTATTTGAAAAATCAAGATGATGAAGCCTGGACGATTATCCATTCAGGGAAACTTAGACCAGAGAAAAACCCACTGGCTTGCTTCGCTTTAGCTAATATGGCCATGCGCACCGGTAAAAATAATGAAGCGATTCGACTTTTAGAAAATCGTCCTCGTGGAAATGAATTTATGGCTTTTCCATATTTAGATTTTATGCTCGGAAATGCAAAACTCAATCGTCTTGATGCAGATGCCGATGATTATTTGAATTTGTATATCAATAACTTTCGAGGTAGAAATTATATTAAACAAGCCTATCAGAAAATGGCTTGGCATCATCTTTTGCAAGGAAATGAAGCGAAGTATCGGGAAACAATAGCAAAATGTAAAACTGTTGGGGTTTCTGTAATTGATGGAGATAAGAATGCCCTGAAGGAAGCAAATGCAGGTGAAGTTCCTAAGGTAGATTTGTTGAAAGCTCGAGTGCTTTTTGATGGGGGATATTATGAACGTGCTTATAAATTGCTAAGTAAAAAAAGTGCTTCAGATTTTAGTAAGAAACAATATAAATTAGAATTTACATATCGACTCGGTCGAATTACTCATAAGATGAAACGTTCGGATGAAGC
>CAKZTD010000279.1 GCA_937921595.1 uncultured Saprospiraceae bacterium | reverse complement strand
ATCGGCGATGGCACCATAAGTACTTACACGGCCGAAAGGAATTAGTCTGGTTACTTCAAAAACGTCTTGGATATAAGTTTTCTCGCTCATTTTAATTATGTTTTGGTTCTTGAGTAAAAATAAAGAATAAAAAAGTACTTTCTCTTTATTTATCTCTATGACCAAGTTACTTTTGTGCGAGTAAAACTTAAAAATGGTAGTAAAGTCGATGATTATGGTATGATACTTAAGAAAAGGCAAATAGTATGCCTTTTAAATAAATTTCACTAGAGGGATCATTACAACTATAAATAATGCCCTTTAGTTCCCTTAATAGAATAAAATTTTTCCTTTTTTGTTTTACACCAAACATATTTTAACACAAAAGAGAGAATAATTTTTACGCTTTTGATATGAAATGGACATTTTTTAATACTTGTTTTCTCCTAATCATCAAAAGTGAATGATCATTCCTCCAAGACTAAAGCTATTTCGAAATACTTGTTTAAACAATAATTTTTATCAAACTCTATATATCATGCTCAAATTATCTGTCAAAGCCAGTCAAATCACTAATCTTACCGATGCTCGATATTTCGCTGCCCGTGATGTAGAATGGTTGGGTTTCAATCTTGATGTTGGAACAGAAAACGCAGTGCCTCCTCAGCAAATTAGTGCAATAAAAGAATGGGTGGAAGGGCCAAAAATCGTAGTAGAATTTGGCTTGCAAAGTCCGGAGGAAATAAAAGGAGCAGCGGAATATCTAGAACTTGATGCGGTTCAGATCGGAATGTTTGCAGATACGAAAGCGGTACATCAGGTTTTAGAAATTCCAATCATCAAAGAAATCGTCGTAGAAAATGAAGATCTCGCTGGCGTAAAGGACTTGATCAATGCTCAAGCAGAATGGGTTGCTGTTTTTATCCTAGACCTGACGAAAAACAATATTGGAATAAAAGACTTGTCCTCAGATGTCATTACTTTATTGAAAAAACTTTGCGCTAATCATAAAGTCTTATTTAATATCAATGGTCCTATCGAAGATCTCTCTAATTTTATTGAACAGGTGAATCCTTTAGGATTGGTTTTAATGGGTGGCGAAGAGGAAAAGGTAGGGTATAAGTCTTATGATGAGCTCGATGATATTTTGGATTTCTTGGAGGTAGAGGAGTAAGACGTTTTCGAATCTTCTATCCATTTAAATCCACTCAAATCAGCTAGGCCTTCTCCGATCCATATTTCTCCTTCATTCATCTATAAACAAATTAGGTTTCAAAAATGATAACTATCTTCATAGTTCATTCGTAAAATCAAATTCAACTGTATGAAACAATTTCTAGGATTTTTAATCACCCTGTTTATGGCTTCACCAATTCTCAAAGCACAAGTACAATTCAAACCTCCAGCAACTAAAGCTGTACCTGTGGTAGACGACCTTCACGGTTTTCAACTGACAGACAATTATCAATGGTTGGAAGATAAAAAAGATCAGACTGTGATTGACTGGACTCGTAGCCAGCATGATCACACCTTAAATTACCTCAAAGCAACAGCGACTCCTATTGATGGACTAAGAGATGAAATTGCGGCTTACCTTGATCGGGATATCACCGGTCCTATTTTTCTGGAAGGTGATCGTCAGTTTTTTTATGTAAAGAAAAAAGGAGAACAGCAATATAAATTATATACTCGTCTTGACGGAAAAGATGTTCTCGTTTTTGATCCAACTTCAATTGACGAATCTGGAATGTCAGCGATTTCCGGTGTTAATTTCACTCAAGAAGGTGAAAAGGTTGCTGTCGGTGTCCAGCATAAGGGAGCAGAGATTAGTACTTATAGAATCGTTGATACTAAAACAGGAAAAATAATCGGAAATACCATCGAAGATCTTCGTGGTTTCACTTGGACTAAAGATGAAAAACATGCTTATATCACCGTTGGCACCAAAGAGATGTTGGAAAAACAAATTCCATTAAAAACTTACTTGCATAAAATCGGAAGTAAACGTTCTGAAGATCAGTTTTTGGGTGCACCTTCTGATTCGAAAAATTTCATGTCTTATTTCGATGCTCGTTATAGTGATTTGACCTTTACAACAGAAGGTGATTTTTATTCGAATACCTTAAAAATGAAAACCACTGGCTCGAACGATGAGCTTCAAGAAATTTATAGCAGTAAAAAATTCAGAGCTTCTCCTTATGCACTTGATGATAAGATTTACTTCATGACAAATCATGAAGCTCCGAATTTCAAACTCATGGTGACTGATAAAGACAAACCGCATTTCGACAATTGGAAAGAGTTAATTCCTGAAAAAGAAACGGTGTTAAGTTCTTATATCGTCACGAAGGATTACTTAATCATCCAAGATAAAAAAGATGTCGTCAGTCGACTTTCTGCTTATGATCATAATGGAAAATTTATCAAAGAAATTAAGCTTCCAGAAATCGGAAACGTAGGAAGTATTTCTTTTCATAAAAAATCAAATACCGCATATGTCAATCTGAGTACTTTTACTGCGCCAAGTAAAATTTATACTTTAGATGGCAGTTCTTTGGAATGGAAATTATACTTCGAAAGAGAGGTGCCTATGGACACCAAAGATATTGAAGCTTCCATTAAATTTTACACTTCAAAAGATGGTACAAAGGTTCCGATTTTTGTCATGCATAAAAAAGGAATTAAGTTAGACGGCAGTAACCCTTCTTTGCTTTATGGTTATGGTGGATTCAACATTGGAATGTCTCCAAGCTTTATTGGAATGGCGGCAACTTTTGTAAATCGTGGTGGCGTATATGCGATTGCTTGTATCCGTGGTGGAAATGAATATGGGGAAGCGTGGCACGAGGATGGGATGTTAAAAAAGAAACAAAATTCTTTTGATGATTTTATCGCTGCTGCAGAATACTTGATCGATGAAGGCTATACCAATAATGAACGATTGGCTTGTCGTGGAGGAAGTAATGGAGGCCTTTTAGTTGGTGCTGTGATTACGCAAAGACCGGATTTATTTAAAGCAGCAATTTGTGCCGTTCCGCTTTTGGATATGGTTCGTTATCACAAGTTTTTAATTGCTCGATACTGGATTCCTGAATATGGTGATCCTGAGGTAAAAGAAGATTTTCAAAACATCCTGACTTATTCTCCCTATCACAATGTCAGAATGGGAATTAATGTTCCTACGACGATGGTGATTGCCGGAGAGAATGATACGCGGGTTGATCCATTACATGCTAAAAAGTTTGTCGCAGCATTACAAAATAATCCTGGGCAGATTAATCCAATTATGTTGTACATGGATTATGACTCTGGTCATGGAAGTGGAAAATCTACAGAAAAGCAAATTGAAGATATTGAAATTCAGTATGGATTTATTATGAATCAACTTGGAATGAAGTAAAATAAAAAGCGAGAGGTGAGGACTCTTCATCACTCACCTCTCACTTATCAATTTTCTTCTTTGTTTTGTCTATTTACTAATAATAATTTTCTCAGTATGATGTATCGATTCACCGGACAGTTTTAGGATATAAATCCCATTAGGTAAATCGCCCACCTCAACTTCTTGCAGTTCATTATTCTGAACTATTCCTAATTGTATTTGCTTTCCAAAAATATCGTAGATTCCAAAATTAACTTCAGCTTCTTCTCCTGCATAACTTAATGTAAATTCATTTTGTTTTACAGGATTTGGAATAACTTTAACTTCGGTAATATTGGATTCGAAATTGACAATCTTTACCTCGCTTAATGAAGCCGATCCATCAAAGTCTAACTGACGTAATCGGTAATAATTATTTCCTCTTAATGGCGTTTCATCAATAAAACTATAATCAGAAAAACTACTGGTTGTTCCATTTCCATTTACGCGACCGATAACTTCAAAATCTCGCCCTTCTGGACTTCTTTCAATATCGAAATATTTGTTTTCAGTTTCAGAAGCCGTGGTCCATTCTAGCTCAACTTCCTCTTTGACTTTTCTTGCTTCAAAATAAGACAAGTCTACCGGTAGTGGCGCCGTTGGTTCAGTTACTGAGATACTCTGATCTACCGCAATATTAGTTTGGATATCTGTTTCTCCATTCGGGAAAAGAACAATTAAAGAATCCACGATCATATCTGTTCCCAATCCGAAAAATGCTCCAATTTCTTCTCCTCCTCCTAGGTTAGAACCACTTCTAACCATGAATGTCTGACGGATAGTTGCTCCTCCATGAACAACAGTAACTTCTGATCCTAAAGCATCCGCAGAAGACTCTGTTCCTGAAACATATACTTTTAAATAATGGTGACTTGCAGGTGGTACATCATTTCTAAAAAGAATAAAATCTCCTGAATAATTTACAGTAAATAAATCAAGGTCTCCGTCATTATCATAATCTCCAAAAATTCCATTTCTAGATTTCATTGGGCTATCGATGCCTAAAGAATTTGCTACCTCTGTAAAAGTACCATCACCATTGTTTTTAAACATTTGGTTCGGCCTATCATCCGCATCACTATGGTTCAACTCTCCCAATGCCACAAAAATATCTTGCCAGCCATCTAGGTCATAATCTACAAACGTACAGCCCCAAGAATAGTCGAGCGTTGCTTGAATGTCTAAACCTGAACCACTGGTTACATCTGAAAAAACACCATTATCATTATCAAATAAAACAACAGGTCCAATATTAGTATAAAAAACATCTTGCCAACCATCTCGATCATAGTCACCTATTGCGATGCCCATTCCATTTCGACAATCATCCATTCCTATCGTTTCACTTACCTCTGTAAAAGTCCAAGCTGTGATAGGGTCTGTTCCTCCATCGTTCCGGAAAATTCGTGTTGGAAAATCATACTGTGGCGACAAACTCTCACAATCATTGACAACAATTATATCCTGATCTCCATCCTGATCATAATCCACCCAGCCTCCAATAAATCCAAACCCAATGATATCGTTGTAAGGTAATAAAGAAGATACGTCCGTGAACGTATTATCTCCATTATTATATATTAAAAAATCTTTTCGATTTGCTTCAGCTTGTGTACCATTTGTCATGAAATGATGAGAAACATACAGATCCAAAAAACCATCCCCATTATAATCTCCAAAAGTCGCTGATGTACCTCTTCGATCTCCGAGAATAGCTTCCAATCCGGAAGAAACGGTGATGTCAGTAAATGTACCATCTCCATCATTTACAAACATTTTATCATTATGACAATTGTTTAAAAACAAATCAGGTAAGCCATCATTATTTATATCCCCTACAACAACTCCTGCTCCCTCTCCAGATACATCTTGAACTCCTGCTGCTGCTGCTACTTCTGTAAATGTTCCTATTCCGCCATTATTCCGATATAATTTATTTGCCCCTGTCCTCATCGTAAGATATAAATCTAGATCACCATCCGTGTCATAATCGAGCCATGCGGCTCCTGACCCTACTCCCATCACATCCGTAGCTCCTGCTCCATCATGAACCAGTCTTGTTATTCCATTTGGGTTTGTAATCCCCGCGGCAATCGTTACATCTGTAAATGTTTGTGCATTTAAGTTTCCTATCATTCCTGTGAATAATAAAATCGGTAGTATTTTCTTAAGTAAACTTTTGTCCATAATCGTTTTGTTTTTGGCTCGTTTCGTTTTATTGATTGATCAGTAATTTTTCAGTATAATCAACATGATCTCCTAAGACTCTGATGACATACATTCCGTTTGAAAATCCAGTAGTAGATATTTCTTTAGATGCATTGTTTTGGATGATTCCACTTTGAATTTGTTTTCCAAAAATATCATAAATTACAAAACTTGCAACAGATTTTCCTCCCGAATAACTTAATGTGAAGTTTTGATCATGTACAGGATTCGGAGCAATATTTATTGCTATCGACGTCGACTCAAAAACCACATTTCTAATCTCACTAAAAGATGCTCCTCCATCAAAATCTGTTTGGCGAATACGATAATAATTATTTCCTTTCAATGGAGCTTCATCAATGAATTCATAATTTAAAGTTTCAGTACTTGTCCCTGCTCCTGTCAGTCTTCCGATTTCTTCAAAGGTTCCTCCATTAGCACTTCGTTGAATAGAAAAATATGCGTTATTGGTTTCGGAAATAGTGGTCCAATCTAATAATACTTTTTCCTCCTTTTGTACCGCTACAAAAGAAGCTAATTCGATTGGAAGGCTTTCATCTTCTAATACTGAAAATACTTGATCTGCGCTTATATTTTCCAAAACCTGAACAGTTCCAGAAGGCCAGGTAATTTCCATTTCCAAAACAGTTTCATTAGTACCTAATCCAAAATAAGGGTTAATATCATCACCGCCTCCTAAATTAGATCCACTCCGTGTTTCGAAATATTGTACTGAATTATCTGCTAGTGTTAATTTTAGTTTAGCTCCTATACCATATGAATTACTTTCTACTCCTGAAAGACTTACTTTCAAATAATGAAAACCATTATTAATCGTATTCTCCATTAACATTGGCGTTTCCCCATAATTGTGAACTAAGAAATCAAGGTCACCATCGTTATCATAATCAGCATGTACAATATGACGGGTTTTATTATTATCATTAATCCCAAGAGAACCTGCTACATCAGTGAATGTTTCATCTCCATTGTTTTTAAACAACATGTTTGGTTGTGGATTTATCATAGCCGGTATATCTAAAGAACCGATTGCGGTGATAATATCCTGATAGCCATCCATATCATAATCTACAAAACTCGCTCCCCATGAGAAATAATGAGCTGCCTGAGTTTCTACTCCTGCACTATTAGAAACATTTGTAAAAGTGCCATCTCCATCATTTTTAAAAAGAACAACATTACCTATATTAGTATAGTAGAAATCTATCCATCCATCTCTATTAAAATCTCCAACGCCTATACCCATTCCGTTTCTACAATCACTGATCGTTGGGTCTTCTGGATCGATAATTCCCATACTGTGTCCCACCTCTGTAAAGGTCCAATCGCTTACCCCATCTGTACCTCCATCATTCCTAAAAATCTTAGTTCCTTCTGTCCCCGCGCCAACACCTTCAGCAATACAATCATTAATTAAAATAATATCTCGATCTCCATCATTATCAAAATCGGTCCATCCTCCAATAAATCCATGACCTTGTAAATCAGAAATACCAAGCAAACTTGATACATCTGTAAACGTTTCATTGCCATTGTTATGAAAAAGAAAATCCTGAACTTCGGTAATATCATATGCTCCTAATGCAACTGGCCGATGATGAGAAACATATAAATCTAAATAACCGTCATCATCATAATCTCCCCAAGAAGCTGAAGTTCCTCTTCGGTCTCCGGTCACTTCTAGACCTGATCCACTTGTAATATCCGAGAAGGTACCATCTCCATTATTTTTGAGCAAAGCATCTTCCGTTCCATTGGCTAAATATAAATCTAGGAAACCATCATTGTTGAAATCACCAGTAACAACACCTGCTCCATCTCCAGATGCATCTTGAGCATTTGCAGCATTTGCAACATCAGTAAAAGTGCCATCTCCATTATTTTCATACAGATAGTTCGCACCTGTTCTCATCGTGATGTACAAGTCCTGTTGCCCATCATTATTATAGTCAAACCATGCAACACCTGACCCGACATCCATAAACTCAGATACAGCTTCACCATCATGTGTCATTGTAATACCAGCTGTTGAAGAGACATTTGAAAATTGCGCGTTTACCTGAAAGGCTACTAGAAAACAGAGAAGGAGTAGTGTTTTGTGTTTTGTATAAAGTGTTGTCATGGTCTTTTGTTTTGTCAAAAAAAATAATGCCTTTTTGAAATAAATCAAATAGAAAAAGGGCAACTACGGGTGTAGTTACTTCTGTTAAAAATAACAGCAGCGAACGGTTATAGATGTAGGAATATATCGGTTTTGCGAAGAGGGGAAACATGAAATCTTTGTAAATATAGATAATTTAGATACAAAAAGAAAGTTATATTCTTAAAAAAAGATTATAACACCCTGCAAAAAAGATGCTTTTTTTGTTTTAATGAAAAACCCTACCCCTGGTTTTGGGTTAATGTCCCCGTATCAACAATTAAAAATCGTGTACAAAAAGCATTGGCTTTAAGTACACGATTTTTAGACATTGTTCTATAATATACTTAATTTCTGTTTTAAGACAAAAGGCTTTTTACAACAGAAGAAATTGTTTTTCCATCAGCTTTACCAGCTAATTGTTTGGAAGCCATTCCCATTACCTTGCCCATATCTTTCATAGATTCTGCTCCTGTCTGCTCGATAATTCCCTTAATAATTCCTTCCAATTCTTCTACGCCCATTTGAGCTGGCAAATACTTTTCAATCACAGCAATCTCTTCTCGTTCCGTTTTTGCTAAATCTTCTCGATCTTGCTTTTCATAAATTTCCAAAGAATCTTTTCGTTGTTTGACCAATTTTTGAAGCAGTTTAATTTCTTTATCTTCAGTCACCTCGTCACCACTCCCATCTGTCTTTAATAATAAAAGAGCAGATTTAATTGCTCGGATTCCACGAAGTGAAACCTGATCTTTTGCTTTCATTGCAGTCTTTAAATCATTGGTTATTTTTGCTTCTAAACTCATGTAATTTATATTTAGTTTTTAAATATTTTTGTCCCGTCAATTACTCAATACTTTTTATCAAAAAAAAGTTCAATCCATTCGTTCAATAATCTGGTTCGTTAGCTTTACAAAATCTTCAACAGACAATTGCTCTGGTCTTTGTCGAAAAAATTCATCTTGCAATAGTTCATCTCCTTTTATAAAAGACTTCATTGTATTTCTAAGCATTTTTCTTCTTTGACTAAATGCTTGTTTGACAACACTTTTAAAAAACTTTGGATCACAATCAATTTCCATTCGCTCTTTTCGTTTTAAACGAATTACCACCGACTGAACCTTTGGTGGCGGATCAAAAGATTGAGGCCCAACATGTATTACCAACTCTCCTTCATAATATGCTTGTGCTAAAACACTGATCACTCCATATGTTTTACTCCCCGGGGGAGCAACGATTCTTTCTCCTACTTCTTTCTGAAACATCCCGACCATTTCTGGTATTAGATCTTTATAGTCTATCATTTTAAAAATAATCTGAGAGGAAATATTGTATGGATAATTTCCAATCAGTGCAAGTGGTTCATTATCGAAAATCTCTTCCAGTTTGATTTTTAAAAAATCTTCCTGAATGATCATGTCTTCCATTTGAGGATAATGCTCTTTCAAATAAGTGACCATATCTCTATCCGCTTCTACTGCTCGAAAGTTATAATCTTTTTCCAAAAGATACTTTGTCAACATCCCTTTCCCTGGACCAACCTCCAAAACGTTCTTTAAGCCATTCTCCATTCTCAGGCTCTCCGCAATATCACTGGAGATTGTTTCATCAACTAAAAAATGCTGACCATATGATTTTTTCGCTTTCAAAGATTTGTTTTTTACTATTGTTATTGATTTCCTTAGAACATGCCTTTCTTTTCAAGACAATCAGGTCTTTTAGTTCTTTATCATTACACACGAAGAGAAAAAGAAACTCAAAACAAGGGCTTAATTTCTCTATTTTTGCATTTTCGAGTAAAAATACGGTTCCAACACCCTTTTTTATCCCTTCCAATGTATAAATACTTTTCCCGTTTATTTCTTTATCTTAGCGGGAATTTTACGAAAAGACTATAAAAAAAATAATGAATACCAAAGTTACGGTAACCTCAGCATACAAGGATAGTGATCACTTGATAATTCTTTCCGATAGCACTAAAATTTCCGGTTTCTCTTCTTATTTAAATGCCTCTGAGCTTAATTTTTTAAAAAAAGCGGCAAAGCAAGAAGTGAACTATGTAGTTTTCCCTAATAAAGAAAGACTCATCATTGTTCATTTCCTAAAAGAGAACGGCACCAGCTCTATCAGTCGCGAAGATACACGTTTAGCTGGAAATGAAATCCTTAGCCAACTTTCTCATTATAAAGTCAACTCTGTTGTCTTGATTAATAATAGGAAAATCAACAGAACGATTGACTATTTGGAAGGAATGGTTCTAGGAAATTATCAATTTCTAAAGTACTTCAGTGAGAAGTCAGATAAGAAAAACCCTTTGACTTCTGTCAAAGTTCATTCTGATGCTGCCTCCAGAAATGAAGTCAATGAAATGAAAGCCGTTTTAGAAGCGACCTGCAAAGCTCGTGACTTTGTAAACGAACCTTTATCATACCTTACAGCTCCACAATTCAGTAAAGACATTCAGGCTCAAGGAAAAGCTTGCGGTTTCTCCGTTAAGGTTTTTGATAAAAAGAAAATCCAGTCCTTGAAGATGGGTGGTATTCTTTCGGTTAATCTTGGTAGTGAAACTCCTCCTCGTTTTAACATCCTTGAATGGAAACCTAAAGGTGCAAAAAACAAAAAGCCGATTGTTCTCGTAGGAAAAGGTATTGTTTATGATACTGGAGGTTTGAGTTTAAAACCTACTGCAGATTCTATGGACTTTATGAAATGTGATATGGGAGGTGCAGCTACGGTTGTTGGTGCTTTTATCGCTTTGAGTAAAGCGAAACTTCCGCTACATGTAATCGGATTAATTCCTTCGACAGATAATCGTCCAGGACTTAATGCCTACGTACCTGGAGATGTGATCACGATGTATGATGGCTCAACTGTTGAAGTTTTGAATACTGATGCAGAAGGACGTTTGGTATTAGCAGATGCTTTACATTATGCGAAGCAATACGATCCGGAGTTAGTACTTGATTTTGCAACGCTTACTGGTTCAGCATCAAGAGCTATTGGAAAAGAAGGAATTTGTTTTATGGGAAATGCGGATCAAAAAATTAAAAATCAAATTGAGAAAAGCGGTCACGCTGTTTACGAACGTCCCGTTCACTTTCCTATGTGGAGAGAATATGGCGACCAAATAAAATCTAATATTGCAGATATCAAAAACCTAGGAGGTCCTTCTGCAGGTATGATTACTGCCGGGAAATTTTTAGAACATTTTACAGATTATCCTTGGTTACATTTCGATGTCGCTGGTTCTGCTTATATCAAACAGGCAGATGGTTACCGAACTAAAGAAGGTACTGGATCTGGTGTTCGTTTGATGTTTGACTTTTTGAAAAATTATTCGGCTTAACTAAACTTAATTCTTGCACACATTACTTTTAATAACGCAAAAAGAGAAATAGACAGAATGGATAAAATAAGATTAGGGATTAGCATCGGGGATATTAACGGAATTGGCTTAGAAGTAATTATAAAAGCACTCAATCATCAGGGGATTCTCAATCTTTGTACACCTGTTGTTTATGGTTCTTCAAAAGTTGTTTCTTATCATAAAAATATTGTTGGTCTTGATGACTTTCACTTCTCCACAACTAATGGTGCTGAACGATTGAAAAAAGGCGTTGTTAATGTTGTCAACTGTTGGCAGGATGATGTAAGCATCACCTTGGGTAAACTTTCTGATTCTAGTGGCAAGTACGCTAAGATCTCTTTAGAGCAAGCGGTAGTCGATTTAAAAAATGGATATATCGATGCTTTGATTACTGCTCCAATCAACAAGAAGGCTATGCATGATGCTAGCTTTGAATTTCCTGGACATACGGAGTTCTTAGCAGACGCCTTTGACATTAAAAATCATTTAATGTTCATGGTCAACGATAACCTTAGAGTTGGCTTAGTGACTAATCATCTTCCGCTAAAAGATGTTCCAGCAGCAATTACAAAAGAAGCCATCACTAAAAAGTTGGCTTTGCTAAATAAAAGTCTAATCGTTGATTTTGGAATCGATAAACCTAAGATTGCTGTCTTAGCGCTCAATCCTCATGCGAGTGATGATGGAATTATTGGAGATGAAGAAGAAAACATCATTCGTCCAGTAGTTATCGAAGCGAAGAAAAAAGGTATTATGGCGATGGGACCTTTCCCTGCTGATGGCTTTTTTGGCTCTAGTCAATATTCTAAATTTGATGGTATCCTAGCTATGTATCATGACCAAGGATTGATTCCTTTCAAAGCTCTTTCATTTGGTGAAGGTGTTAACTTCACTGCTGGTTTGCCGATTGTTAGAACTTCTCCTGATCATGGAACAGCTTATGAAATCGCAGGACAAAACAAAGCTAATCCATCTTCTTTCAGACAAGCAATTTTCGTTGCAATCGAAGTTGTAAAAAACAGATGGCGTCATAAAGAAATGAATGCCAATCCTCTTAAGAAAAAAGAAATATCACTCGATAAAAAAGAGAACTTGAAATAATAAAAAAAGGTTGAAAACGTAAGTTTTCAACCTTTTTTTATTTCTATCGTATTCCCTATCTCGGTCCAGCCGAAGAACTCATCCTTGGCTTTCTTCCTAAGTTTTTAATTTTTTTATCTCCAGAACTTCTATTTGGAATAACCGCCGTCAAATCATGTTGATCATAATTTTGTACGGGTAGTTCTTTGATTGGTTCTTCTGATTGAACAAATGCCATTGACTCCTCCTCAAAAACTGGTGTTTCTTCTATTAGTATAGCTGGCTCTTGAATTTCATAATTAAATTCTGTAGCCTCTGCAATGGAATTATCTTCTTGTACTTCCATTGGGTCCATAGTTTCATTTACGATCTCTTCATAATGATAAACTACAGGATCTGCAATTTCATTATTCTGCAAAAACTGTTGCGGAATAACATATGTCGGTGCTTCTAGAATTAAGACCGGCATTAAATCAAAAAGATATAATTGGTGTGTTTCAATAATTCGTATTAATTTTTCCGCATATTTTTTATCTGTAGCATAGCCACATTGTTTCAGTCCTCTTGCCCAGTTTTTATAATCGGTATGATCGTACATAAACAAGCCTTGGTACCTTTCATTGTCTACTAAAAAATCAGTGTGATCAATATATGATGACTCTTCATCGTCATAAGCTCGAAAACACGATTTGATCAATTTACCATTTTTATAATCATCATCTTCAATATAATACGTTGGACCAGTCCAATAATCTTTGCATTTTATTCCAAAATGATTCCTAGAATTTACCGCAAGTTCGCCACGCCCCCAGGAAGATTCATGGATACCTTGTGCAAGAATAATACTTGCGGGAATTTTACTTCTCTGCATTTCTCGTTGAGCGATATCTTTGTAATTTGAAATGTATTCATCGACATGATTATTTGCCGATACACTGAAAGTGAAGCATAATAGGAGTAGGGTAAAGTAGCCTGCCTGTTTTCTCATTTTAGTAATATTAAGTGATTATAAAATCACCAAATAAACTACCATCAATCAGATTGTCATCTCATTGGATTGATGTAAGTCGCATTGGTCTTGGTGCCAATACCTTTAACCTTTCTCATAGAGTTTTCTCACAGCTCTGATAATCAGGTTTCTGGTATTCTCAACTCGAGTTGGTTCAGAATTTTTATTTCCTACCTATCTCGTTTTGAGGATATTCCGATATTAAATGATTCCTTATTTTCCTCAAATCATTTTTGCATCGGTATAAATTCTATTCCTTGATTTTTTAGCTTCTCTTCTTTTGGTCAAAATTTATGAGCTAAAACATATTAGACAAAGAATTAATTTGATAATAACAAAACGCATGCCTGTTTTTCTTAATACGATACTTTTCCTCTGGTTTTCTATTCAATTCCTTGATTAACAACAAGTAATCATATTTTAGCGAAACATTAAATCTATTTTATATGTAATAAAAAAACATTTGTGTGCTTTGGCTTTTAGCTGTGCATTTTTATTTCTTCAAAAACGGCAAGTTTTTTGATACCACATATTAAATTATTGTTTAATGTGACTTAAACTCTAAGCCCTTTTATTTACCACCTCACACTGATCGATTAAACCCATTATCATGAACAGCATTTTACGACCACTACTCCTACTAAGTCTTACTTTATTTACAAGTATCCTGGCTTTTTCACAACCTTATAATCAACCGATTCCAAGCCAAGAGATAGATGCCGAACGCTTCTATCACTATGGAGTTAATTTTCATAAAGCAGGAGAACTAGAAAGAGCTATTGATTATTACTCGGAAACCATTAGCAAGAATCATCTACACTCTAGTGCTATTTATAATCGAGGCTTGGCCTATTATACACAAGAAAAATACAATAAAGCCTTGCATGATTTTGATACTTTAATCGAAATCAACCCTGATGATATACAGGCTTACGAACAAAGAGCAAGAGTGAAGTTTTTATTGAACGATGCCGAGGGAGCTTTCATTGATTACAGTTATGCCCTTGAACAATCCCCTTCCAGTATTCTTTTTGTCAATAGAGGAATGGCTTCAAGTATGTTGGAAAATTATTCGAAAGCATTGAATGATTACGATGAGGCTTTAATGGATAATCCAAATGATGCGGAAGCTTGTGTTAACAAAGGCGATGTGTTTTTTGCAACTGGTGATTATCATACTGCTGTTGAATATTATACTCAAGCCATTGATCTCGTTCCTGGAGATGAACGAACTTATAATAATAGAGCTAATGCTTATATCAAACTGAACCTTCATGATCTTGCTTTATTAGATTACAATAAAGCGATTCAGATCAAAGAAAATAGTTACACTCATGTAAACCGAGGGTTCTATTGGTTAGATCAATTACAACCAGAAGAAGCCTTAAGTGATTTTTTGATTGCTTCAAAAATGGACTATAGAAACGCTGGTGCTTTCTATGGTGTCGGAACAGTAAAGTTAGAATTCGGCGATCTTTATAATGCTTTAGAAAACTTTAATAAAGCAATTGACCTTGATCCGAAAAACGAATTGTATTTTAATCAAAGAGGTGTTACTTATCATGAACTAGAATTTTTTGAAGATGCACTTTATGATTTCAATCTTGCTTTAGAAAACAACCCTAATTATTCTGAAGCTCTTTGTAACCGAGCACTTTCTTATTTTCTAATGGGTAACTTTTCAGACGCTTTTAAAGATCTTGAAACAGCTTTGGAAATCAACCCTAATGATACCATTGCAAAAAACCGATTAGAACTTTTAAGAAATCAAGCAAATAATATTACCGATACAACTACTGATCAAGAACCAATGTTGGCCGCTAAGTTATACGTTATGAATGACAGTAAAGGCAATAATTTTTCTGATGGTCTTTTTGAAGAAGAGGAAGAAGATTTTGAAAGTGATTTACCAGATGCATATGACGCTACCGAACCTATTCAGGAAATGTTTATTCCAAAAGGTGCTCCCGCTCCACTTGTAACGGATGCTCCTATGATAGAAACAGAACAAGAAACCTATCTAATTTTATCTTTGAATACAGAATCTGCTATTGGGTCAATAATTGAAACCGAGCAACAAATTTTAGATCGCGCAATGTCTTTTCTAAAAGCAAAACAATATCAAAAAGCAATTGAACATTTTGATGTTGTGATCAAGAAAAACAATCGAAACGAGCAAGCATTCAATGGTCGTGGTGTTGCAAATTATAAGTTGAAAAAATATAAAAATGCCGTTGAGGATTTCACAACATCGATAGAATTGAGACCTACTTTTTCGGAAGCTCTTTATAACAGAGGTAGTTTGTATTTTGATCAAAAAAATATAAGAAAGGCTGAGATAGATTTTACAAAAGTAATTCAACTCAATGCAGATTTCTCGAATGCTTTTTTCATGAGAGGTATTTGTTTTTCAAAACAGAATAAAATTTCTCCAGCTCTTCAGGATTTCAACAAAGCACTGACTTTGACTCCGAATCATGTAAAAGCACTCAACAACAGAGGTACTTTATTATTTACTACTGGTAATGTTTTTGAGGCCATTAAAGATTACGACAAGGCCATTGAGTTGTCTCCAATAGAGAGTGCACTCTACGCAAACCGAGCAAAGGCTCGAGAAAAAGTCAATCGTTTTGGGAGAGCATTAGAAGACTGTGAATTAGCTATTCGATATAATCCAAAAGATCCAGAAATGTACTTTCTAAAAGGATTGATATTTTATAAGACCAACCAATTTTCTAAGGCAATCGCCCCTTTTGATGAAGCGATAAAACTATCTAGTCGTCCAAATACGAACTTCTTATATCGTCGTGGATTATGCTACCATGTTACTGATCAATTAGAAAAAGCATTGGAAGATTACAATCAAACTATTGCCCTCGATCCTAAAAAAATGGAAGCTTTCTATAATAGAGCATTAGTAAAAAAAGCACTAAATGATAATATCGGAGCATCTCAAGATTATGCCACTGCAAAGTCTCTTGGTTTAAAGGTCACCGACGAAACGCTTGCAAAAAAGTAGTATCTCGAAATTTATTACCACTTTCTGTCAAAAAATAATTATTTTTGTAGCCTATTAAAAATTTTAATGATATAGAATAAAGTTAAATATCATTATTCTTTTAAAGACTAAGCAAACATAAAACTATACAATATGAATGGGAAAGCACTTAAAACACGTTATTCAGACCAGGAATTGGTAGAATTTGAGGCTTTAATTAATGAAAAATTAGGGAAAGCCAAAAAGGAGCTCGGATTCTACATTACCCAATTGTCTGATAGAGCTGACAATCCAGATTCGAAGTCAAAAGGACTTGATGATGGTATTGGTACAGCAGAAAATGAAAGACTTTCAACACTGGCGGTGCGTTTGAAAAAACATATCCAACATCTGGAAAATGCAAAAATCCGAATTCAAAACAAGGTTTACGGAATTTGTAGAGTCTCTGGAAAGTTAATTGCAAAGCCAAGATTATTGGCGGTCCCACATGCCACACTGAGCATTGAAGCTAAACAAGCCAAGTCTCGTTAGGCAAAAAATCCAAATGAAACAATAATAAAGTAGTGATTACGCTAGTATAAGTGTAATCACTATTTTATTTTCGGGCAACTTTTGAGTTTAGCTTTGCTAATCGTCAAAAGCCTAATATACTTAAACCATCATAATAAGAAAATCACCTTGAGTAAGTCCACAAAAGTAATACTGGTTGTTCTTTTCGTTTTGATCATTGATCAGGTTTTAAAAATTTGGGTAAAAACGACCTTCCCCTTGAACCATGAAGAAACGCTTTTTGGATTGGAGTGGGCTCGATTAAGGTTTGCAGAAAATCCAGGAATGGCTTTTGGTTGGGAGTTACCGGAACCTTATGGCAAATTGATTCTAAGTCTTTTTAGAATTCTTGCAGTATCCATGCTCATTTACTTTATCCGCCAATTAATTAAGGCAAAAGCTAAAACAGGCTTGCTCATCAGCTTTGGATTAATCTTGGCTGGTGCAATTGGTAATATCATAGATAGCGCCTTCTACGGCCTAATATTCTCTGGTTCTTATCATGATGTCGCTACAATATTTCCAGAAGGAGGAGGCTATGCTGGTTTTCTACATGGAAAAGTAGTCGACATGTTATATTTTCCAATGTTTAGAGGAGAGTTTCCTGATTGGTTTCCATTTTGGGCAGGAGAACGTTATTTGTTTTTTCGACCTGTTTTCAATATTGCTGATGCCTCTATTACTGCAGGAGTCCTTTCCATCATACTTTTTCATCGCCGTTTTTTCAGCGCAGAAGAAGAGCCTAAGCCTGTCGAAGCTACGGAATCAAATCCTAGTGAAAACCTTGCAGAAGAACCCGATGACGAAAAGTAAACCCTGGGTTGATAGTCAATAAATGAATCACCTCAGTAGGACTGAGCCCCCCGCAAACTAATTGAGTCCTTTTCTAAAACGAATAGCTATATTGGTTCAAAAAAATAAGGGCGATATTCTAAAGAATATCGCCCTTATTATTGAGGGAATTAAGGGGTGAAAATTTCTTTTGTTTTTCGTCTAATGTTTTTCAACCTCTAAAAACGAGTCTACAGCTTTTAACACCGTCTGGATTTTTGCATAGTCAATACTGTAATGGATAAACTTGCCTTCTCGGCTTGTAATAACTATTCCAGCCAATCGTAAGATTCGTAAATGCTGTGAAGTAATGGATTGCTCTAGCTTTAAAGTATTGTAAATTTTGTTTACGTTTATCGTCTTGTGTTTGTCGATAAATTCAAGAATTTTCATCCTTAATGGATGAGCAAGAGCACGCAGAACCTCCGATGAGACTTGAAGCCGTTCATTGTTAATGGTAACCTTAGCTTTTCTCATAGATGCGGTTTTATTATATGAAATAATTAAAATTTACATAGCAAATATGGGAATTTATTTTATCTCTACAAAAGAAAACATAAAAAAAGCTGTAAAACCAATGGCTTTACAGCTTTTCCTACTGAATAAGTAAATATTTTACGTATATATAGTATTTTAATTATAAATATAAAACACAAACAAACACGTTATTCTAAAGTACTATTCTCTTTCTTAATTACGCCGCTAATTCCTCCACTAAACGAGAGATCTGAGATAGACGATCCTTATCTAAAGAATAGTAAATAAATTTACCTTGTCGATCTGTTGCAACAACTCCAGCTCTTCTCAAAATCGCAAGATGTTGAGATGCAACTGATTGTTCCAATCTTAGTTTAATGTAAATATCCGTCACTGTCATCTTCTGATTTTCCTCCAATAAATCGATGATGCTTTGACGTAATTTGTGATTAACAGCTCTTAATACTAAAACCGCTTTTCTCAATTCTGAATAGTCGAGTTGTATGTCGTTTTTCCCCTTCTTCAGAATAACGGTTTCGTTTTTTTGCTTTCTCATATTTATGTTTTTTTAATTAGTTAATACGACTCCAAAGAAGCCAAAAACTATACCAAATAAAACATTACAGTATGTTTTAAGGTGTAATGATACTGATTATTAACCGAAAATAAAATTTTTATTTAAACAATCATAAAAATTTACAATGTGTTTTTTTTTATAATATTTTCTTAGGAACCGTGATGTTTGGAGCTTTAAAATACATCGGGGAGTAGTACGCAATGTCGACAAAGGATTGCTTTTGGAAAGCATCCAGAGATAAGGGAACTAGATTGTGAGCAGAGCAAACTAAGTCACAAAAGAGCGCAGCTTTAGATTCAAATAAATCCTTACTTTTTGGTACACCATTTCCAGAAAAAACAATTGGCCCACCCTTTTCGAAATACGCATCGAAAGATTTTTCATCAAGAATGACATTGTTAGTTTCTTCTATAAGGTTAAGTTCTGCATCATAGATTTCAGCATAGACTTCCATTCGTCGAGCATCAATCATTGGAATGTAATATGCTCCTTTGGATTGAACTTGCTTAGCAGCAAATGCGAGCGATTGTAAGGTGTTAATGGCAATCATTGGCTTATCAAGGGCATAACAAATCCCTTTAGCTACAGATGCGCCTACTCTGAGCGCTGTATAAGACCCTGGACCAGCACTGATTGCTATTGCATCAAGATCTTTTAGTTCTATCCCTGCATTCTTTCTACAAGCCTCTATAAAAAGCGTCAGCGCAGCAGAATGACTGTATGCATCCGTTGACTCTTGAATGGAAAGGACCTCTGTTCCTTTGGCTATGCAAACCGAGCAGATATCCGTAGCTGTTTCTATATTTAAAATTAATGCCATCGTGATGCAAAATTAAGAAATCTTCTCAAATCTAAAATCGTTCTCGTTCTTCATTTTCTAACAATTCCTAAAATAACAAAGGCCATTAGAAGCGTACTCCTAATGGCCTTTGTTTTCTTTAACTGAAAAACTCCTATTGTGTTTTCAAAAGCGACTTATATTTAGCCTGATCCTTAATCACTTCAAGTGCTTCTTTGATTTCAAGATCATTACGAAGACCAATTTGAATTCTTCCTTTTTGATAGTAGTAACGACTGATGATTTCTTTTTCGATCAAGCTAGTGATCGCGACTTTATTATCATACAGTTCGTTCTTCTTTTCAATCGCGATTTTATCTTCAAGTGATTTGATATCTGCTTTGAATGTCTCTTTGAAACCTTCTTTAGTTGATATCTTTTTCAAGTTTTCTAAAACTTTTTCACTCTTCGTTTCATATTGAAATTCTCGCTTTTGTAGGAAAGCTGCAAAATCATCGAAATTTGTAAATTTGAAATCTGCAATAGAAGCAATCTTTTCGTTTTTCAAAGCAAAGTCCGTAGCAAACTCAAAGATCATATACTTACGTAACAAGTCTTTGATAATAGGAATGTCTAAATCTTCTTTAACTGCAATGTCTGGCTTTACACCTCCACCATCTAATACCACTCTTCCATTTCTTGATTTGAAAGAAGTACGTAATGAATCAGGAATATCAATCGGCTCTCCGCCTTCATAGCTTACTCCTTGAATACATCTTCCACTTGGAACATAATATTTAGCCGTAGTCATTTTTACTTTTGAGTTATAACCAACATCTCTGGTATTCTGAACTAAGCCTTTTCCATAAGAACGTTGTCCAATCAAAACCCCTCTGTCTAAATCCTGAATTACTCCAGAAACAATTTCTGATGCTGATGCTGATCCTTTATTTATCAATACAACCAAAGGAATTTGTTCATCAATCGATTTATTAAGTGTTTTAAAACTTCTATCCCAATCTGCTACTTTACCTTTTGTTGTTACGACCATCTCTCCTTTTGGAATAAATACATTAGATACATTTACCGCTTCGGTTAAAAGTCCTCCTCCGTTTCCACGAAGATCGAAAACCACACCTTTCATGGATGGATTATCTGCTTTTAATTTTTTAATCGCTTCTCCTACATTCTTACCAGCATTTCGAGTGAAGGTTGTCAAAGCTACATATCCGACATCATCGCTGATCATACCTGAGTAAGGCACGTTAGGCACAATCACCTCATCTCTTACAAGCATTATCTTTTTATCCTGAGCTTCTCCTGGGCGTTTGATTGTCAATTCAACCTCTGTTCCTGGAAATCCTTTAAGGATAGCACTGACATCGTCTGTGCTTTTACCTTTTGCAGACTTTCCGTCAACGGCAAGAATTACATCGCCAGCTTTGAGTCCTGCTTTTTGAGCCGGGCAGTTATCGTATGGCTCCGTAATCGTGACGTAGTCATCGATCTTTCGAATCATCGCTCCAATACCATTGTATTTACCATCGGTAATGTACCGAAACCCTTCTATTTCTGTTTCTGAAATATAGTTTGTGTAAGGATCTAAAGATTCCAACATCGCATCGACACCGGTTCTCATTAATTGTCCTGGATCAAGATCGTCAACATAGTAGGTATTGACTTCTTTATAAAGGTTAGTGAAAATTTCTATGTTCTTAGAAATTTCGAAATACTTATTGTGGTCTGAATCAATGGTTGCAATAGTAGAAAACCCAATTAACAACAAAAGTCCCAACTTGGCAGAAATTTTAATCTTACTCATTATCAATTATTACTTTGATATTTAACGATAGAATGATTCTTAAATTTTTGATATTCAAAAAATAATTCATCTCAGATACAGTTCTGTTGAAAAATTACTTTTTTTCTGATAGCTTAAATGTAATCTTTTCAAATATAAAAATCAAAAATTACTGCTAGTCAAGGGGGTAAACATGTGTTAAAAGTATAATTTAACACATTTCCTGATGTTAATACGGGGGATATTAAAGAAAGGTATACTGAATTAGATAAAAAATAGTGCCAAGTGCAATTTATTTGAAAACTTAATTAGTACTCGAACGATCAAATAAACAATAGATTATTGCAATTCAGTTATTGGGCTTAGCCCATTTTGCTAATCTAAAAAACCTAATACGCTTTTCAACATATCTTCAGGGGCTTCTGCATGCACCCAATGCCCTACTCCTTCAATTGTTTCAACTGAAGATTCAGGAAAATATTGAAATATTGTTTTTTCCTCTTCGGAGTTAATATAATTTGATTTTCCTCCCTTAATAAACAATGTTTCTCCTTCATAAACACTATCTCCTTCTACTGTTGCTAATATGTTTTGATAGTTTTGATGAATAGCATGGAGGTTCATTTTCCATTTATAGCCGCCTTCTTTACTTCGACTCAGGTTTTTTAATAAAAATTGTCGAACACCATATTCTTCAATTTTCTCTTTTAAATGATCCTCTGCTGCAGTCCGATTAGCGATATTACTCAAATCAAGCGATAAGAGTGCATCGAATATCATTCCATGCCCTGCTTTATTTTCCCCTGGTCCTATATCGACGACGACAAGCTTATCTATCATATCTGGATAATCAAAAGCAAATTGCATTGCTGTTTTGCCTCCCATAGAATGCCCGATGATATGTGCTTTAGGGATCCAATGCTGATCCATGAATTCTTTTAAATCTTCAGCCATCAGTATATAGTCCAAATCATCTACATGTGGTGATCGACCATGGTTTCTTTGATCAACAATAAACACCCAGTAATCCTTGGCTAACTGTTTCGCAACCGTTTGCCAATTGTCCAGCGTACCAAATAACCCGTGAAGTATAATCACAGGTTCTCCTTGTCCAAATTCTTTATAATTTAATTCCATTGATGCATTATCAATTATTATTAGAATATTTCTTTGCAGCTGCTTATGAAACTATTTTGCTTGTTTCAGGTATTCAACAATAGTTTTATCTTATTGTTCTTCCCTTTTAAAATAGAAATCCAAAGGTATCGTTTTATTGAAACACAAATATTACGATTTCTTTTTATTTTTACATTTGAGAAGTAATCACACGACAATGAAATCACCTATAATACTATTCCTGCTTTGTTTTTCTATTTGCCTGTCTGCTCAGTCTGTCAAAGACCTAGAAGCAAAACTTAAAGGTGCATCCTCTGCTCAAGAGAGAATGGGCATCCAGCTTGATCTTGCAGAAGCTTTATTGGGTAAGGATGATAAAAAATCAGGAGAATATGCACGAAAGGCTTTTGATACTGCTGGCGATAAAAAGAACCATGCGATGGCTGCTCAATCCGCATATGTTCTGGCTCATTCTTATAAAAAAAGACGAGATGATAGAAATACTGAAGTCTGGTTAAAGACGACTTTGAGATATGCCAAACAAGCTAAAGATTCTGATCTCATTATTAAAAGTGTCGATGAGCGAAGTAAGCTGGCTATCAAGAAGCGAAATTATCGAAAAGCATATGAGGTCAATCAAGAAGCTTTTGATTATTTCAGTAAAGGAGGGAATAGTCTTAGTAAATTGGAACGAACATATAGCACGCAGAAAGTCGTTTTAGAAAAAGAGACAAATGAGATGAAAAGTGATAAGCGAGATTTGGCTGCAGAAATTGCTCGCTTGGAAAGAGAGCGAAATTTATTGTCAAAAGACAAATCTGAGTTAACCAAAAAACAAGAGGTTTTACTTCAAGAGAGAGATCAAGAACGAGAAGAAGTAGATAGTATCATTACAGAAAAAGAAGAGGCCTTAGTTGATCTTTCTGAAGCAAAACAACAAGCAGAGCAAAGAGCTAAGAGGAGAGAGAAAGAAGTTCAAAAATTAAAAAGGAAAGACCTGGAACGAATGGTTGTTTTAGAAACAAAAGAAAAAGAATTAGCTCAGTTTGAATTAAAACAAGCTGAAAGTGAAAACTATCTAAAGCTCGCTGGACTAGCATCATTGTTTACCATCTTGTTAGCAATTGTTTTTTATTCGAGGTATCGAACAAAGAAAAACGCCAACAATAAACTAGCAGATCAAAACAAAATTATCGAAGAAGAACGTCAACGTTCTGATGAATTACTTCTAAATATTTTACCTGCAGATATTGCTGAAGAACTTAAAGAAAATGGCAAAGCTCAAGCTCAAAAATTTAATGATGCTTCTGTCCTTCTTGCTGATTTTAAAAATTTTACTCTTATTTCTGAACGACTAACTCCAGAACAATTGGTCCAAGAATTAGATTATTGTTTTAGAGGTTTTGATTTCATTATTTCTCAGTACCCTAGTATTGAAAAAATCAAAACAATTGGTGATGCATACATGTGCGCTTCTGGTTTATCAAAAAGAAAAACACTTCCTACCGAAATTATAAAAGCTGCTTTAGAAATGCAGGAATTCTTAGAAGATTATAAAAATGATCGATCAAAGAAAGGTTTACAATTTTTTGAAGCTCGAATTGGAATTCATACTGGGCCTGTCGTTGCGGGAGTGGTAGGTGTCAATAAATTCGCTTATGATATTTGGGGAGATACGGTAAACATTGCTTCTCGTTTAGAATCCAATTGTGAAGAAGGAAAAGTCAATATTTCGGCTTCAACATTTAATGCTGTTCGTTATAAATTTGATTGCGAACATCGTGGAAAAATTACCGCTAAAAATAAAGGACAGATTGATATGTATTATGTAAAGAAAGCGGTTTAATGTTATAACTAGTTCTTCTTTTCAACTTTGAAAAGCTACAAACTTGTCATTATTTAAACTTAAAAGAGTTTTCTCCTATTTTATCCAATACTCTTCTTATTTTTGTCCAATTCTCATCAGCAGGAGAAAACAAATACCTCTATAATTAGTTGGTATGTGTAACAGCGATTATCGTTATACATAAATCTAAAATGAAGCTTTGTTTCATTAATTCAAATCATGTTTCATGAGTTTTAAGCTTGTTTCCCCTTTTAAACCTACAGGTGATCAACCTCAGGCTATTCGTCAACTAGTCGACGGTATCAATTCTGGTGATAAGGCACAATGTTTATTGGGTGTTACTGGATCTGGAAAGACCTTTACAATGGCCAATGTCATTACACAATTGAATCGTCCAACTTTGATTCTTACCCATAATAAAACGTTGACTGCTCAACTTTACGGAGAGTTTTGTGAATTCTTTCCAGATAATGCCGTAGAGTATTTTGTTTCTTATTATGATTATTATCAACCAGAGGCTTACATTTCTGTAACAGATACTTTTATTGAAAAAGATTTAGCGATCAATGAAGAAGTAAATAAACTGAGACTTCGAACCGCTTCTTCTCTCCTTTCTGGAAGACGAGATTTAATTGTCGTTGCTTCGGTATCTTGTATCTATGGTATGGGAAATCCAGAAGATTATAAACTCGGAATTATCCGGATAAATCAAGGACAAACGGTTTCGAGAAATACATTTTTATATAGCTTGGTTAATAGTCTTTATTCGAGAACAGAGATTACTTTTGATCGAGCAACTTTTAGAGTAAAAGGAGATACGGTTGACATCAATTTACCTTATGTGGATTATGGTTATCGAGTTGTTTTCTTTGGTGATGAGATTGAGGAAATCGAACGGATTGAAATTGAAACTGGGAAGCGTATTGAATCTGTCGAACATGCTGCTATCTTTCCAGCGAACCTCTATATTGCTCCAAAAGATAGAATTCATGGCATCATCAAAGAAATTCAAGATGAAGCTTATAAGCAAGAAAAATATTTTGAATCCGAAGGTAAAATGGCCGAAGCAAAACGAATCAAAGAACGGGTTGCTTTTGATATTGAAATGCTAAAAGAACTTGGATATTGTCAAGGTGTAGAAAACTACTCTCGCTTTTTCGATGGACGTGATCCTGGTACTCGACCTTTTTGTTTATTGGATTATTTTCCAGATGATTATTTAATGATGGTCGATGAGAGTCATGTAACACTTCCGCAGGTTCGTGGAATGTGGGGTGGTGACCGAGCGCGAAAGCTTAACCTCGTTAGCTTTGGCTTTCGCTTACCTTCAGCAATGGATAATCGTCCTTTGAATTTTGGAGAATTTGAAACACTGGTCAATCAGATTGTATATGTTAGTGCAACACCGGCAGATTATGAATTGGAGCATACAGGTGGTTTGATCGTCGAGCAAGTGATTCGTCCAACAGGATTATTGGACCCTCCGATTGAAGTCCGTCCTAGCTTGAATCAGATTGATGATTTGTTAGAAGAAATAGATCAGCGAATCAAAGCTAACGAACGTGTTTTAGTTACGACGTTGACAAAAAGAATGGCAGAAGAACTCTCCAAATATATGACTAAACTAGAAGTAAAATGTCGATATATTCACTCGGAAGTCGATACGATGGAACGAGTAGAAATCCTACGAGATTTACGCCTTGGAGGCTTCGACGTTTTGATTGGGGTGAACCTTTTGAGAGAGGGGTTAGACCTACCAGAGGTTTCTTTAGTTGCGATCATTGATGCTGATAAAGAAGGGTTTCTTAGAAATGCCCGGTCACTTACTCAGACTGCTGGTCGTGCTGCTCGGAATTCTAATGGACTTG
>CAKZTD010000278.1 GCA_937921595.1 uncultured Saprospiraceae bacterium | reverse complement strand
TATTAAGAAAATGGAATTAAAGGATTTTTTTTAGCTTTGTCTCTGAAAAGATATTAGAAAGATCTGTTATACTTGTTTTTTGATATTTTGAAAAAAGATCTCTAACGAGGTCAAACTTTATATACATGCAAATATCCATCGTCATACCATTATTGAATGAAGAAGAATCACTTCCAGAATTGGAAGCTTGGATTCGTCGTGTAATGGAAGCTAATAACTTTAGCTACGAAATAGTAATGGTCGATGATGGCAGTACCGATACCTCTTGGGAAGTCATTGAAAAGTTATCAAAGGCAAACTCTAATATCAGAGGAATTAAATTTCGAAGAAATTATGGAAAGTCTGCAGCCTTGCATACGGCGTTTCAGGCGATCAAAGGAGATGTTGTAATTACAATGGATGCGGATTTACAAGATAGCCCTGATGAGATTCCTGAGTTGTATAGAATGATTAAAGAAGATGGATTTGATATTGTTTCTGGTTGGAAAAAGGAACGTCATGATCCCATTTCCAAAACAATACCAACCAAGCTTTATAATGGAGTGACCCGATGGATGTCTGGCATCAAACTCAACGATATGAATTGTGGGCTCAAAGCCTATCGAGGTGAGGTTGTCAAGTCGATTGAAGTTTATGGAGAGATGCATCGTTATATTCCTGTGATTGCAAAATGGTCTGGGTTTTCTAAGATCGGAGAAAAGGTGGTTCAACATCAAGCTCGAAAATTTGGAGTGACCAAGTTTGGAAGTTTTAAACGATTTATTCGAGGGCCATTGGATTTATTGTCGATTACTTTTGTTGGTCGATTTGGTAAAAGACCAATGCACTTTTTTGGGAGTATTGGCATCATCATGTTTATCATCGGATTCTTTTCAGCCTTTTATATTGGAGCCAATAAAATATACCGATTGAGTAATGAATTAAAGACAGTATTAATTACGGATAACCCTTATTTTTATATAGCCCTTACCTCGATGATTCTTGGAACGATGTTGTTCCTCACTGGATTTTTAGCAGAATTAGTTTCCCGAAATGCACCTCAGAGAAATGCCTATCTGATCGAAAAAGAAATCGGAAAATCTAATGAGTGATCAAGAGATATTAGATGCTCCTGAGCAAGAGGAAGTTGCTTTAAAAGTTCCCGTAAAACCAATCCTACTTTCCTTGCTCTTGTTTCCTATTTCTTATTCTCTGCTTTTTCTATTAGATGATACGGTCTTTCTAAGTACGCATAGATTCGAATTATGGAAATTTGATTTTGATCTCTCCAAATTATTTTTCGTTATTATCAATTGTTTTGGTCTATATATCTTTACTTCCTTTATAAAATTTGAACTACGTCATTGGTTTAGAATAATGACTATTTCCATTTCCATTGTTTTGTTCTCTACTTTAATTGTATTTGTTTTTTTCGCTTTGGTAGGAGGACTACCAGATCTTTTTGATTTGTTCAAAAGAATCGCTTTTATCAGTTTAATTGTCGGTGGAGGTTGTAGTCTTGCTGTTCAGTTTCTTCATAAAAAACATTACCTTATTTTTTCTGCCATGATGATAGCAACAATAGCAATTTTTTCATTGATAGAAAATTTATAACTTGCAGTAGGAGGGGAATAAAAAATAAAAAATGAATCCACGTATAAAAGAGCTAATCACGGAAAGTATTCTTGTTAAACAAAACATTCTTAAAAATACCGATTTGCTGGATACAGTCGAGCAAGTTGTGAATGAAACGACTGCTGCTTTGAAAGGAGAAAAGAAGGTGCTCTTTTGTGGAAACGGAGGAAGTGCCGCTGATGCTCAACATATTGCTGCAGAATTATCAGGTCGCTTTTATCTGGATCGAGAACCATTATTTGCGGAAGCGCTCCATGTGAATTCTTCTGCCTTGACCTCCATTGCCAACGATTATGGTTTCGACGAAGTCTTTGCCAGAATGGTAAAAGCTAAAGGCAGACCAGGTGATGTTTTGTTTGCGATGACCACTTCAGGGAATTCCCCTAATATTATCAAAGCGATTGAAGCAGCGAGAAAACAGCAGATGATTGTTGTAGGAATGACAGGAATAACTGGAGGTGAAATTGCAAAAAAATGTGATTATCTCATTAATATTCCAAGTGCGGATACGCCAAGGATTCAGGAAGGCCACATGGTGATCGGTCACTTGATCTGTGAGTTGGTCGAGAAGAATATTTTTGGAAAATAGAGATTGCTCTTTCAAGTTTAAAACCGATTTTAGGAGGTGGTAACTTAGAAGATTCTTATAAAGACAAGTTTGTAACTTGTCTACAGTATTATCTGCAAATAAAAAAATATGCAAAAATATCTCCTCCTAGATCGAGACGGTGTAATTAATGAACGACTTCCTGGTCGCTATGTTCAGAATATAGAAGAGTTTAAGTTTGCCGAAGGAAGCTTGGAAGCAATAGCAGTTTTTAGTAAAAAATTTGACCGCATTTTTGTAGTGACAAATCAGCAAGGAATAGGAAAAGGACTCATGACCGAAGGAGAATTGAATCAGGTTCATGAATTTATGAAAAGTAATATTGAAAAAACTGGAGGGCGTTTGGATGGAATTTATTTTTGCCCAAAACTGGCGACTGAAAACCCGATCTGTAGAAAACCAAATCCAGGAATGGGATTGGCAATAAAAAACGATTTTCCAGAAGTTGATTTTTCAAAATCCACCATGGTTGGAGATTCTATCAGCGATATGCTTTTTGGAAAAAGGTTAGGAATGAAAACGGTGATGATTGAATCAAATGCGGAACAAGTGGAGAAGGCTAGTATTTTAAATGTTGACGAAAGCTTTTTATCTTTATCAGACTATTCAAAATCTTTGCTATGATACTTCGATTCCCTTTTTTTATTTTTTTAATAATGAATCCTTGGATACTAAATGCTCAGGATGAAACCAACGATCAAGAAATAAAAGAAAGGAATGAAAGAATAATTAAAGAGTTTATGGATCGAAGAGATAAAACGATTGCTTCTTTTGAAGGCTTTTCACCCGTTCCATTTCAAGCACCCGACCTTAATGGGGAAGATCATTTTCTCAGTGATTTTAAAGGACAAATTCTGATCATACAATTTTGGCAGTTATACAGCCAAGAATCTAGATCTCAAATACCAAGCATTAATAAATTATTAGAAGACTACAATGATCAAAGCGTTGCAGCTCTAGGTTTCGTTGATGACTATGGAGAAGATTTAGAATTGTTCGTAAATAATACAACAATCAATTATCCCATCATTCCAAATTCCAGAGAATTAGGACTTCAAGCTTATGCTGGAGAATTAGGTTACCCTAGAGTTTTTGTCATTGACCAATACGGTATTACCAGAAAGATCATCATGGGAGCATATAGCGATGATGAAATGCATTTGTATAAAGAATTGAAATCGTTAATCGAAGGTTTGTTGAAGGAGTGATGTACGATTGAATACTAACTTATAAATGAGTGAATGATCTCCTAAATGTAAAATTAACAAGCTTGAGACTTAGGGCAGTGGCTAACATTCGCTCATTTACTCATTCTAAGGAGAAGTATTGATTAAAGTATTGGAAATTCAAATTTTCACCAGAAAACGGTATGGGAACTTAATCAAAACCTTATTTAAAAATCACTTCCGTAGCACCGTAACCATATCTCGGATGATATTCATTTTTAAAAGTCTCCACATCTGGATGGCGAATCAATCGACTAGCAATCTCATCTCTAAGACGACCTTTTCCCAAACCATGAATTACAAAGACTCTTGGAACACCAACCTCAATTGCTTTTGAAAGATAAGTATCAAAAGCACTCAATTGCATTCTAAGAATTTCTGCATTGCTCATCTTTTTTCGACGCATGCTGAGATTTTCAATATGCAGATCAATCTCAGGATTAAAATTGGCCAACTCAGAAACACTATGGTTGTCAAACCTTTTTAGATTTGTTCCAATTCTACTAGAAGGACGATTGTTCTTTTGAGTATACGTTTTTAAATCCTCTTCTTTCTTTTCAACTTTATCAAAAGAATCGAAAATGATATAATGATGAACAGGAATATTAAGTAGGGGAGCGGTTCTTGTTTTTTTGAAAAATTGTTGCGCCTTAATTTTCAATGTCTTTTGCAATTTCTTACCAGTTCCTTGAGTCGTAACCTGCCAAACTTCCATTTCAATGACTGGCAATTCATTTAAGTAGTCAAAAGGAATATTTCCAAGATCAACATAAGAGACCGCGGAGATCTTATCATTGGTTTTCAGCTTGAGCATGCCACCAAGCAGCAGACTAAAAGTATAAAGTGCATCATATTGCGTATCATTAATTAGGAACATATTGTAAGAACCAGTTGTCCCATCCACTTTATGTTGTGCTTCAAAAGCCAATTGAATTCCCAGACTTTTTAAGATAGAATATTGAGCCTGAATCTCTGGCCGATCTGGTTTTGGAATTTGTTTTTCTTGTTTCCCTTTAATTGTTTTTGCTTTTACTGGCGGTTTATTTAAAAGCTGAGCTCGATAATCTTCCATCCTCATCAAGTCATCCTCAAACGCAGGAATCTCATCACCATCATCTAACATTACAGACAGCATATCATCTCCCAGCATTGCCGTGATGACACCCTCATATCCAGTATGGATAAATCTTACTCTTGTTCCTATTGCGAAAATCATAATTTCTATATGGTTATTTAGTAATGTGGTTATATAGCCATATAACCACATTGCTACATCACTATATTCTTGAACGACTAATTCTTGCTATTAAATTAAAATTAATTACCCTTTATTACTCTAGAACTGCTTTCTCTTTCAACAAAATTACAGTTTAATTCCCGAATTGTTCAGATTTATCAAGGTTCTAAATAACTTTGCAGCGAAATGACAAATATACGCTGGAAAATCGCACAAGCAGCCGAAATCCGATGGTGGCAAGGCTATTTGAATAAAAAGCCGAAGGCTGAATATTTAAAATGGAAAAAAAAGTATTGGGAAACCTTGCTTTCAGATATCAAAGTAAAGATGTCTGAAGGTGAATCTGTGCTCGATGCAGGTTGTGGTCCTGCCGGAATTTTTATGGCTTTTGAAAATCAGAAGGTCGACGCTATGGATCCTTTGTTGGATCAGTACAGTGAAAAATTGGATCATTTTAAACAATCAGATTATCCGGATGTTAATTTTTATTCGGAACCATTAGAAACTTTTGATCCGGAAAAACCTTATGATAAAGTTTTTTGTCTCAATGCGATTAACCACGTAGCAGATCTGGATCGTTGTTTTGATCAATTGATTTATTTTACAAAAAAGGATGGAACGCTCATCGTTTCGATTGATGCACATAATTACTGGGGATTCAAAAAGATATTTAAATTGATCCCAGGAGATATTCTGCATCCGCATCAGTACGATTTGCAAGAGTATAAAAAAATGTTGACGGATCGGAATTGTGAAATTGAAAGTTGTACTTTATATAAAAAGGAATTCTTTTTTAATTATTATATAATTGTGGCGAGAACCAGAGGTGAAAAGTGAGGAGTGAAGTCGTTGCTAACTTATTAACTTGTTGAATCTGTTAACTTATTAAAAATGCGAAAGAACATTACTTCGGGTGCAAAGTGGGAAGACATCGTTGGTTATTGTCGAGCGGTTAGAGTTGGAAATATAATTGAAGTTGCGGGAACAGCTGCTTCTGAAAATGGAAAAACAGTAGCACCTAATGATCCTTATCAGCAATCCATTTTTATTTTTAATACAATAAAAAAAGCATTGGAAGATGCAGGAGCAAATTTGGAAGATGTGGTAAGAACGCGGATGTATGTAACGGATATTTCCAAATGGGAGGAAGTTGGTAAAGCGCATGGAGAATTTTTTAAAAATATAAAACCCGTAACTACTATGGTGGAAGTGAGTGGTCTGATCAATGAGGATATGGTAGTGGAAATTGAAGCGACAGCGATTTTAGAAACGAACGAATAAGTCAATTTTTTAATGGGTGAATGAGCCTCCAATATGTAAAAGGAAATACGATAAAAACTTAAGGTCTCCCGAATATTCACTCAATCCCTAATCCACTCATTCTAACAAAAAAGTAGAGTAATAAGCTGAAAATTAAACAACAGCTGGTGTAAAATTTAAAAAATGTACAAAGTAAAAGAAATATATTACACCCTTCAAGGCGAAGGATTTCATACTGGAAGGCCAGCAATTTTTTGCCGATTCAGTGGATGTAATCTATGGAGTGGGAGAGAGGAGGATCGACACAAAGCGATCTGTAAATTCTGTGATACGGACTTCTGGGGAATGGATGGCGAAGAAGGTGGAAAATTTACTGCTGAAGGTCTGGCCAAAAAAGTAAAATCGCTTTGGCCATCGGGTGGAGAAGGGATACCTTATGTAGTTTGTACTGGAGGAGAACCACTTTTGCAGTTGGATGAAACAATGATCGAAGCTTTCCACCAAGAAGGCTTGGAAGTTGCAGTAGAAACCAATGGAACGATCGAAGCACCAAAAGGTCTTGACTGGATTTGTATGAGTCCAAAGGCAGGAACAGATATCGTTTTGACAAAAGGAAATGAATTGAAACTCGTCTTTCCGCAAGTTGGTGCAGAGCCCGAAAAATTTATAAATCTTGATTACGAACAATTTTTTCTTCAGCCAATGGATAGTCCTGAAGCTGCTCAAAATACCAAACTTACTTTAGCATATTGTTTGTCACATCCAAAGTGGTCTTTGAGTTTGCAGACGCATAAGATATTGGATATTCCCTGAGGACTAAAAAAAGGGATGCCTTTCTTGCATTAAAAAAATAATTACTATCTTAGGTATATTATTTTTTTAACAAACTTAATTTTTAGCTATGAAAAAGATTTTTACCCTTGTATTACTATGCGCGTACCTCACCTCTTTTAGTCAAACCCTAAGTACTTTTGCCGGCAATGGAATAGAGTCCAATCAAGATGGAGAAGCCCTTGATGCTAGCTTTTTTAATCTGGAACAAATAGCTGTTGACAGTGATGGAAATGTCTATGTAGCAGATGCTAGCAATAATGTAATTAGGAAAATTTCGGTTGATGGAATTGTTTCTACCTATGCAGGAACTGGCATTGAAGGAGATGTTGATGGGATGAGCGATGTAGCACAATTTAATTTTCCTCTTGGGGTCACTGTGGATCACTTAGGGAATGTTTACGTTTCGGATAATAGCAATCATAAAATAAAAGTAATCAGACCATCGGGTATGGTGGAAACGATTGCTGGTGATGGAGTAATTGGTTTGGTAGATGGTCCTGCAGCAACTGCACGATTTTTTAATCCAGTGTATATTTGCGTAGACAATGTTGGAGATGTCTATGTGGCGGATAATAACAATAACGTGATTAGAAAAATTATTGTAGAAACAGAAATGGTAATAACTTATGCTGGAACTGGTGAACAAGGATATCAAGATGGAGAGAGTGACGAGGCAATGTTTAATATCCCAAGAGGGATTGCAATTGATGGAGATTCAAATCTTTATATCGGCGATCAAGGAAATAATGTAATTCGAAAAATAACTCCGGATAAAATAGTTACTACAATTGCTGGAACAGGGTTTCCTGGCCATGCAGATGGAGAAGGATTCGATGCACAATTTAATGGACCTAAAGGAGTAGCAGTAGATAGTATTGGAAATATTTATGTTGCTGATCGACTGAATTTTGTTGTTCGAAAAATCGATACTTTGAACAATGTTACTACAGTAGGAGGTATCCCTGGAGTCTCTGGAAATGTAGATGGAGAATTAGGTGATGGTGTGATCGGAAGAGCAGTTTCTGTAGCTATGCTCAATAATGAATGTGTATTAATCGGAGATTGGGAAAATGATATTATTAAAAAAATCCTATTTCCACCACCGCCAGTTTCTACTTTCAACTTGACCTTAGATCCATTTTTAATTATGCCGAACCCAGCTTTGGATTTTGTTTATTTGAAAGGCGAGTTCGGAAGTGAATTCAATATTAATATTTATGATCTAAATGGTAGAAACGTACTAGCTACAAAAAATCAGTATGAAGTGAATCTTCAAAATTTAAGCAAAGGTTTTTACACGATTCAAATAGTAGGAGATGATTTCTATGGAGTAGAAAAGATAGTGATTGAAAAATAAATAACTTTCAAAAAAAAATGAGTGAATAAATGCAATCATAATTGATCGTCATTTATTCACTCATTTTTTATTTAGGCGGTATAAATTTAAAGAGGCTCTAAACCAACTGATTCACTCTTGCCATCACATGATAACGTGGATCATCAATATTTTTTTCAATTACATTTGCTAAGGTCGGAGAAGCCTTCACCATCAATAATTGACACTCCTCACTGAGGTGTGTTACATGAACTTCCTTACCTGCTGCCTCATACTTTTCAACGATTTGGAAAAGCGCTTCTAAAGCCGAGTGATCACTTACTCGAGATTCCATAAAGTCGATGATGATTTTATCCGGATCACCGTTTACATCAAACTTACTTTTGAAAGCCTGAATACTTCCGAAGAAAAGTGGTCCCCATATTTCATAAACCTTAGTACCATCTTCAAGTGTATGTTTTCGAGCACGAATACGTTTTGCATTCTCCCAAGCAAAAACCAATGCACTGATAATGATACCTGCAACAACCGCAATCGCTAAATCAAAAATGACCGTCAAAATAGAAACACTGATCAAAACTAAAGCGTCACTGACTGGGATTTTATTTAAAATACGGAAACTACTCCAAGCGAAGGTTCCGATAACTACCATAAACATTACACCAACTAAGGCCGCAATTGGCACTTGCTCAATCAAGCCAGAAGCGAAAAGAATAAAACACAATAAAGTTACCGCAGCAACGATTCCAGAAACTCTCGTTCGTCCACCTGCTTTGATATTGATGATTGATTGACCGATCATTGCACAACCACCCATTCCTCCGAAAAGGCCAGTGATAATATTTGCTCCACCTTGAGCCACACATTCTCGATTAGATTGCCCTCGGGTTTCTGTCAATTCATCAATTAAATTAAGCGTCATCAAGGATTCAATCAAACCAATCGCTGCAAGAATAAGTGCATAAGGTCCAATGAATTTTAATGTCTCCCAGGTAAATGGCACTTTAGAAAATATCTCCGTTTGGAATTGTGGTAATCCTCCTTTCAAGCCATCTCCTCCTCCGTCTTTGATGAAACTTCCAACGGTTGCCACATCTAGGTTTCCAAGAATTACAATCGCTGTAACTGCACCAATGGCAATTAATGCTTCTGGTAATTTTTTATTTAACATCGGTAAGAAATGCATAATTCCCATAGTCAATGCAACAAGCCCTATCATAATCCAAAGACCAGCTCCTTGTAACCATTGGCTTTCTCCATTTACTACTTCTTTAAACATTCCAACCTGAGAAAGGAAAATTACAATCGCTAAACCATTTACAAAACCCATCATTACAGGATGAGGAATCAGTCGAACAAACTTTCCGAGTCTCAACAGACCAACGATCATCTGAATGATTCCCATCAAAATTACTGTTGCGAAAAGATAGTATAAACCAAGGTTTTCTCCTTCGGTTCCCATTGAATTTCCGGTTGCTACCAAACTCACCATCACTACTGCTAATGCACCTGTCGCACCACTAATCATTCCTGGACGACCACCGAAAATCGCTGTGATCAAACCAATCATAAAAGCAGCATATAAACCAACTAATGGATCTACTCCTGCCACGAATGCAAAGGCAACAGCTTCTGGAACGAGTGCTAATGCAACTGTTAATCCACTAAGTATATCGTTTTTTGCTCGTTTTCTTATAAATTCTACCATGTGTAAATTATTGACCTAAGCCATTTAATAAATATAACTCTGTACAGCTATGTTTTTGCTAAAAGTGTGCAAAGGTAAGCCTTTTTAGTATTAAAATCTTAGAGAGGGTGGTTTTGTATTAAGGATGAGGTATTATGAAAAACGGCTTTTCTGAACTTATGTTACATTGGCAAATTTAATGTAGGTGTAGGCTGGAAGGTCGAAATTATATTTGAATGAATGAGCTGTTTGGCGTTGGAAATTGGCATTGATGGGCTTCTGTTTATTTTAAAAAATTGTCGTTAAAAAAATGTTAATCGATCAATTATCTATTAATAATCAATCTTATCTTTTTAGTTTAGAACTTCTTCATGAAACTAAAAACCAAGCTATGAAAATGTCAACTTCTTACCTATGGAAGGATTGTACTCCTATTTTTATCCTTTGCTTTATCTTTTTATTTTCTATTCCTTTGCTTTCGCAATCTTCTTCAGAAAAGACCTATCCTTTTGAAATTCCAAAAGGTCAGATACTTTATTCGGAAAATGCTTTAGCGGAAAAAGAGCTTAGTCCTTATCTGAACGAACATTTTGAAATATCTGATTTAGGAAAAACTAAGGTTATTGAATCTGGAAATTTTGTTTTTAAGGATTATCAAGAGAATCAAATATCAAAACGTGATACACTCTGGTTTGCCATTACAGAATTTAGAATTTTAAACGGGGATACGTTAAAATCTTCTCAAAAAATGGAACTGAGAAAGATAAATAATTATTCTATCGAAGCTGATTTGAGATTTGAAAAGAATCGTATTTATATAGAACAATCACCTAAGCATAATTCATCGATTTTCGCAAAATTTAAAAAAGAGAAAAATACTGTTCACCCGACCGATGAAGGATTATATTTTAAAATAGATAAAGAAGAGAAGTTTGAATTTGTTTCAAAAAGCGTAGGTATTGGAATAATGACCATTCCTTTTCGAGCTAGAGAAAGTAGTGGAGAAAAAGCATCTTTTTTTGCAGAGGCAAAGCTTAATAATGTTGAGTTTTTTTTAGGATTAAAAATAAAAAAGCATTCTTACAAATATGGGAAAAGTAAAATAGGCTCTTTTAGTATTGGTGGTTTTGTTGGCCCTGGAGCTGTAGCTTTGGATTCAAATAATTCGAATTTTATTGAAGAGGAGAAAGTGTCTGTTTTAGGGCTTAACTATGGTCTTGCAATTTTGGGAGCTATAGAAAGAGTGAATCTTGGCGTTGCTGTAGGTGTTGAAACGATTAGTAATAATGAGAATATAGAATGGACTTCTAATAATAAATTATTTTTTGGATTTGTTTGTGGCTATAGTTTGAATGAATAAACCCTTTGAACCAATGTAGTTTAGTTTGTAAAATATATTGTATATTTGAATAATATAACAATTTTTCTTAAAGTGACGGCAGACCAAATAAGACAAGAAATTAAAGAGATCAAGCAATTGATCGTCAATCAACGTTTTAAAAAAGGATTTTTAAAACTGGCCGAACTTATTGAAGAAATTGATCGACTAGATACTACCGATACGGACGATGCAGATTTAGAGAATCAATATTTGATGATCAAATCTCGTTTCGAAACGATAAACTCCGATACCATCAAAGGAGCCCCTACTGCTTCAGAAGAAATAAATCAAATAAAACTTTCTATACTCCAGTTCTTAGATGAGGTCAGAAATATTGCTATAGAATATTCTGTAGACCCTTCAGACGAAAAAACAGCTAAATATTTTGTGCCACCCCCTGATGAAACTGTAGCTACTGCAGTCCCCGCAAATACGGCTTCCACTAATGCTAATCAATCTGACGATGGATTCTCTTATTCGGGTAAGGAAGGAGAAAAAGTTAAAATCAGTAATAAATTTTTGGTGTCCTCCTTATCTTTTCTTACTGTGATTATTTTAGGAGTTACTTGGATTATTGCGAATTCTGATGCATGCAAGAAAGAGCCTATCATTATAAACCCAATTCCACCTGGAGTTGTTGATAGTTCGGATCAAGTAGATCCTGGAGAAAAACCTGTCGCCTTAGGACCTACAGGAAGCGAAATGAAGTTCAAATCAGGAAGTGCTGAATATGACTTAGCTGATTTTCTTAGCAACTCTGAATTATCTGTTCCTAGTAAAATTATTAAAATAAAAGAAGCTAGTTTTCAAAGAACTAAATCAGGGCTTAAAATTCAACCTTCTGAACAATTAGATAAGATCGCTATGGTTTTAGAAAAATATCCAAATGCTCAGATTGACATCTATGGCTATATGGAAGAAGACGAAACAGGAGGAAGTGGAAATAAAGAGGTTGGTTTAGATGCCGAACGTGCAAATGCTTTTAAAAAATATTTAAAAGGAAAAGGAATTGACAACCAGATGAATATTGAAGAAGGAGGAATAGTTGATGGGATTGATGAAAAGGTAAGAATTGGTATTCGGGTTATTTCTAGAAATTAAAAATAAAAAACTATTAGAAAGTGATTTTTTGTTATCTCTTAATTTTTCGTCAGAGATCTAAGCAATGAAGAAAACCATTTTCAAAATCATAAAATACTCCCTTCTTCTCGGAATAAGTGTCATCGCTTTTTTCTTATTCGTTCCCAAACAATATGAGGTCTTAAAATTTAAAGAAAGACCCAATACCAAATATTGGAATCTATCCACCGGATCAAAAATAGGGTACACTTTTATAGAAGGTAATTCCAATAAAAAACGAAGCCCAATCATCTATCTTCACGGTGGTCCCGGAGGACAGATTACAGATGCAATCATTGACTTCTACCGTCCATTAGCAGAAGAAGGACATGACCTATATTTTTATGATCAGATAGGAAGTGGACAATCTGAAAGGCTAGAGAATATCGAGGAATACTCCGTCAATCGACATCAAAAGGATCTGGTTGAAATCATTGAAAAAATAGATTCAGAAAAGGTAATATTACTTGGTCAATCCTGGGGTGCTATGTTGGCTATGGAATATTTTTCGGATTATAAAGATGAAGTAGAACGATTGATTCTTACTGGCCCTGGGCCGATCTTGCCAATAAATTTTTCTTTATCAAAACTTAAAACACCAGATAGTTTAAATCTAAAAAAGCCGAAGTATTCCAACCAAGAAGCGAATGCAAAAGTTTATACGATTAGAAGTAAAATGATGCGATATTTTGCCAGTGTTTTTAAAAAGAAATTGACCTCTGATCAAGAAGCTGATGATTTTTTTACACAGCTAAATTCTGAATTAAAAAGATCAACCATTTGTGATGGATCAATAGTGAAACCTTCCGAGGGTGGGGGAGGATATTACGCTCATGTTATGACCGCGAAAAGTTTTTATCAACAAAAGGATAAACGTTCTAAAATAAAAGATTCACAAATTCCAACACTCATCATCAAAGGCCAATGCGATAATCAAAATTGGGGATTTACAAATGAATACCTAGATTTACTTCCGAACGTTCGCCTAGAAATTGTTGAAGGTGCCGGACATAGTATGGTTAAGGAGAATCAAAAAATATACTTAGATTTGATAATTGAATTTATGAGTGATTAGGTTATAATTTTTCTTAAGTTTTTGAGATAAGCGATAACTCAAAATACTAACAATTAGGAAGAAGAATATAGAATTGAAAGAACTAGGAAAGAGCTTTGAAAATTATTAATAAAGGATGAAAAATATTCTCGACACGCCGGATGGCCCATTAAGTATCCATGAATTGCAAAATCAGGTGAGAGAAGATATTACCGATTTTTTAAAACTCGATTCAGATAAAGAAGAACTTTTAAAAATATTGATAAAGAAATATGGGAGTAAAAACCGGAAAATCATTCTCCAAGAATTAATTAATTTACCTTCCGAGAAAGATCGGAATAAATGTAAAAACTTAAAGTGGACAATGATTGCCTTGCTTCTAGTGTCAGGGTTTGTTTCTATCTTTTTATATTACAATTATGGCGCACCCAAAATTGGTGCAGAACATAAAATAATTTTAATCCAAATATTGATTTCAATATTTCTCATTTATAAAACGGTTGAGTTTACCAGAAATATATTTAGTATAATTCAGCTGATGAACATCGGGAAAATTATCCTTGTACTTTTAAATATCGTCAATGGAAAATATCCCGAATTTATTTACGCATATTTGATCATCTTGGTGAGTATTCATTTCGTCGGATTTTATATAAAAAGGATTGGTTTTGATAAATATAAAAGCCTTTTATAATTTATTCGAGCATCATCATTCTTTGTCTTAATTAAAAATTATTGTTAGAAACTAAAACTAAAACTAAAACTAAAAAAAATGAAAAAATTATTTAAATCCAACCTAGGTTTTTTATTCCCATCTAGTGGGCTGGTGTTTTTATTATCAATACTAATCAGCACATTTAGCTATTCCCAAACAGCTTATGTAACTAATAATTTCAGTAATAATGTTTCGGTGTATGATGTCATGACAAATACGATAGAAGATACTATTGATGTAGGAGTTGGTCCCTGGGGTGTAGCTGTAAGTCCAGATGTAACGAAAGTATATGTTGGCAATAACGATGATGGAACATTAAGTGTAATCAATACAGCTACGAACACAGTTGTGGAAACCATTGATGTGGGAGGTGCCCCGACTGGTGTCGCAGTAAGCCCGGATGGAGTTAATGTTTATGTTACAAACTATGGGGATGCTACGGTAAGTATTATCGATACCACAACTTTTACCGTTACGGAAACTATTGAAGTTGGAAATACTCCTTGGGGAATTGTTGCATCACCTGATGGGACAAAAGTATATGTTGGTAATTTTAATGATGGTACGATAAGCGTGATTGAAACGGCTACAAATACTGTGAGTTCGACGATCACTCTTGATAATGGTTTTTTTCCTCTAGGTATCGTAGTAAGTCCTGATAATGCGAATGTATATGTCTGCGGTAGTTTTGGGGCACTAAGTATAATTGATGCCAATACGAATACATTGACCAACACCTTAGTCATAAGTAATTCTCTCTATGGATTGGCTATTCATCCTGATGGTTCGAAAGTGTATATTTCAAATTATGATGATGATGTATTAAATGTATATGAAACACTTTCTGATACCATCACCGAAACTATTCCAGTAGGGACTAATCCTACGGGTGTTTCAATAAGTCCGGATGGCACATTAATCTATGTTGCAAATTTTGGTAGTAATAACTTAAGTATTATTGATGCACTTACAAATACAGTGATCTCTACATTAGATACGGGTACTGGACCGGGTGCTTTTGGAATATTTATATCTGGAGATCCAATTGAAACAGGACTGACTATTCTCTCTAATAAATCAGGGATTATTGATGTCTTTCCGAATCCTGCGATTGATGAGTTGACCGTTTCTTTTGAGGAAACTCCGTCTGATCCCGTTTCGTATGCTTTGTATAATGCATTGGGACAAATAACAAATGTAGGAGAAATTGTAGCCGGTCAGGAAACTCAAAATATCGAAGTTTCTACTTTGGAAAGTGGGTTTTATATTCTAGTGGTAAATGGAAATGACTGGAGCATAAATGAAAAAATAATAATCAGAAAA
>CAKZTD010000277.1 GCA_937921595.1 uncultured Saprospiraceae bacterium | reverse complement strand
CTCTCGTTTAATTATTCTCATCTCGTTTAGCTCCTAAAATCTACGATTATATAAGACTTATAAATCACGGATATTTTTTCAAAAAAATTATAAAAATGACGGTACAATAGTTTAATTTTATACCTCCAAAATAGAACACCTTAACACATGCATACAACAATAAAACACTGATTATCAATTAATTAAGAATAAATATTTCATTTCTTTATACCCCTAAAATGATAAATATTCAAACCTCTAAACCTGTCGAACTTCTAAAAACATTTGACAAAGAAGAGTTTAAACAATTTGGCAAGTTCCTTAAATCTGGTTTTATAGCCAACAGCTCATTGATGGAAGCCATGCTAGAGTGGTTCACTAAATACTATCCAAAGTTTGATCATTCTAAGTTTACGATAAGCCAGCTTTCGGAAAAATTATTTCCTCAAGACCAAACTTTCAGAGAGCAAAAAATTAGAAAAAAATTATCTGAGTTTTCAAAATTACTTCTCTCCTTTATCTCCATTCAAGAGCTTAACAAAAATGAAATACTACAAGAAACACTACAAGCCAATTACCTGCTTCAAAAGAATAGTTATCATGATTTTTTTAAACTAAGACATGGAACTTTAAGACGTATTGAAGGTCATCCAGTAAGAGATAGCAACTATCATCTTGAGCAAAGCAAGATCAGAGAACAACTATATACCTACTCTTTTAAAACCACTTTCAAACCAGAAATTGACTACTTGTATCAGGCATCAGACCACCTGGATCGTTTTTATTATTTAAAAAAACTAGAGCACTTATCTGCTAAAACATCCTTAAACCAGATATTCAAAGAAGACGATAAACTACCCTTGAATCAAATAGATTTAAAAAACATTTTAGATCAATACGGAGATGATCCCGTCTTCAAATTATACCTCCAAATCATTGAACTCAAAAGCGGTAAAACCAATACAACATTGTTCAATACTATTTACAGATATTTTAAAACCAACGTTGGTACTTTTAGTGATTTTCAGCAGAAATTCATTTTCTTCCAAATTCTAAATTATACGATCGAGCAAGTAAAACACAATAAACCTACTTACCTAAAAAAACAATTCGATCTTTATACTTTTGGTCTAGAGCAAGATCTTTTCCTGGAAGGTAGTTTTATTTCTGACGCAACTTTTTTGAACATTGGCTTTTCTCTTACACTTAACAAAGCCTTTGATCTTGTCGATCAGCTTGTCAATAAGTATGGTCAAAAGTTGGCTCCACACGATAGAGAAAGAGCAATTACGCTCATCAAATCTTTCTCTGCTTTCCACAAAGGCCAGTATCAAATTGCTTATAACCTGATCATTAACGCAGACGAATCAGACTTACATTATAAACTCAGAATCAAACTATTATCAATAAGATGTCTTTATCACATCCAATTGAAAAACAATAGTTATTTGCCAACTTTAGAAAGCAAAATCAAGAGTTTTGAAAATTATATTCTCAGAGAAAAGCAACTTAACGCCACTACTAAATCATCTTATTCAAACTTAACTAAGGCACTCAAAAAAGTTTTACTTTTCAATAAAACCACACCAACAAAAAAAGATCAAACAACACTCATCGAACAGATCAATGCTTACGATGTGATCATTGCCAAAGGCTGGCTTTTAGATATTATAAAGACTGTACGATGATCGAAACCACCGTACAGTTTTCTTAATTAACCATCGATGACATCCTGGATAATAATATTACCTTGAGCATCATGGGTTTCGCCAGTACCGCCTTTTATTTTTTTCAATTCATCAGCAGGTAAAGCAAATTTTGTTAAAATTTTAATTGACTTCTCATTAATTTTTCTCATGACTAAAAATTTTTAAAATGATTAAAAAATAGTCAGAGTTTCCCCGTCTCATCGAGCTACGTCTAGTCGATAAGTGAGAATTAAAAAAGCGCTTTTATACTCTTGTAAATCGAACTCAGAACATGGTCGTAAAAAACTTTCCACATTTTAGAATTCATAGAATAGATTCAATCATAAGTCATCAGAAGTAAACTTTAGGTACTCACCTTTTTAGATTTTTATTGAAAAACAAATTAACCTCCTGACTAAATTATTGATTTACTCTAGTTTAAAAACAAAAAAAAGTCTTCAGAAAAAATTAATTTCCTGAAGACTTTAGTTTTAAAAAAGAAATAGAAGGTTTACCGCTTTCGAAAAAAGAAACCCAGTAAAGCAATTCCTAAAACCCCAAGCAAGCCCCAGCTCCACAAAGGCATTCCCGAATCCAAATCAATCGGACTCATATCTCCAATAGGAATAAATGCAGCCCAAAAGAAAGGTTCCGGATTTGAACTGTTTTGTAAATAATCTAATTTTGCATTTCTCAAGGCTTCGTCTTTGTCGTTTCCTTGTTTCAAATAATCGTAAAACCCATTCATTAATTCTGGCGTTTGTTGATCATTGACACTCCATAAAGAAGTCACAATACTTTTTGCTCCAGCATAAGAAAAACCTCTTGCTAAAGAGATGATTCCTTCGCCTCTTTGCAGCTCACCAATTCCTGTTTCACAAGCACTTAAGACCACCATATCGGCATTGAGTTCTAGTTCATATAATTCTCGATTATACAGCCATTCATTTTCTAAACTATCCTCTAATTCATAAAAAGCGAGGAAAGAATAATCACCTACTTTATCATTGGCTTTGCCATGAGTAGAAAGGTGCAATATTCTATAATCTCCAGCAATATTTGTAAATGCTTCTTCGGTTGCCTCGGTATCAATTAATAGATCTCCACCAATTTGTTCTTGAATGCCTTTCGCTTCTGGAATGTTATAATTTAATGCTCCGAGACGATTCCGGTTTTCTGAAACATCTATGGATCGTGAAGCAAGCATTAAGGTATCTCTGTCATTGGATTTGAATAAAGGAGCGACTGCAAGGAAGTTTTTTGAAGGATTTTTTTTATGTTTTTTATCTTTCATTTCCTTGAGTAAGGTTGCGGAATACGCGATGCTAGTTTGGTACTTTTTTAAGAGATAGGGATAGTTTCGATAGTTATCAACATCCTCAACAGGACTTGTTAACAATGCGTCGAATGGGATGTAGCCTAGTACGCCGTCGGGGATGATGATTAGTTTGGATGTTCCTTCCAAAACTTCCTCGGCAGGTTGAATTATTTTTTGATAGAGTTGAAAAGCGGCTGTAGTATATTCCTTGTTTAAATTTTCTTTTTCAACTTGATTTATCCTTTTATCCAGGAAAGGTTGATAAATCCCAGAGCGCATTTCTTTGACAAGATTAAGTAGCGGAAAATCAATTTTGGTTTCAAAGACCTTATAATTTTCTTTGGTAATTACGAAAGTAAAGATGGTACTATCGCCGACGAAATATTCGACGAGGGCTTCGTTGGTTTGAATAAGGTTATTTTGGATTTCGTCAATTGTTATTTCAGAATCAATATAAGTTGTTTGAAAATATTTCGGGTACTTAACTTCATATATTGTTTGAAGAGAGTCCAAGGTTTTCTTATCATCAAATATCAAATTTGAATAAAAAGTGGAAATAGAATCTTTTTTATATAATTCATCTATACCAACTTGTTTCTCGAATCTTTCTTTCTCATTTTGAGCGATTCTATATTTCAGATCATGCTCTTTATCCAATAGATCCTGTGAGATACTTAAATGATCGCGAACATCATTAACCGCTTCTGTTAACACTATTGCCTTACTTTTTTCAAATACTGAAAAAGCAGTTTTCTTATATCTTGGTGCTTCTAAATGATCCGCAAGCATCGAATTAATGGATATTCCATTTTCAAATATTGAATACCTTGACGAGATGATATCTGACTTAGAAGAAGGATCGACATAGTTTTTCTTAATTTGATCTAATACTTGAATTGCTTTTTGATTTATTTCAGATGCTTGCACTAAGTATTCTGTAGAACCTGTAAGCTCGTGTTTTTTTATTAAAATTTCACTCTGCTGATTTAAGATTAGACTCAAATAATTTAAAGATAAAACTTCATCTAATTTTTTGTCATTACTATAATTTAGACTCTTTTGCGCTAGCTCGTTGAATTTTAAAGCCTGCTCTAACTCCCCTTCTAGAAAATACAAATTTGCTTGATTATAACGATGGATGGCTATTGGAGAATTTTTATCTCCGAAATTTTCTCTTTGTAAATCAATAACTTTATCATATAATTTAATGGCTTTATCAATTTTATCTTTTTGCTCATAAACTGTAGCTAAGCCAGCATATGTAGTCACCAAACCTACATTATTCTTTCCATGATTTAATTCTGATACTCTAATACCTTCATTAAAATAAGCGATAGCTTGATCATAATCTTCAATACCTGAATAACCGCTTCCTAGATTCCTGTATGTATTTATCAGATCAGGATGATCTTTTCCATTTTTTTTAATTAATGCGTTTAAGCTAGCCTCACCATACTCAATAGATTTGTCATACTCTTTACTATCCAGAAATGCAGCTGCAATATTTGATTTAAGCTTAATAGTCAGTTGATGGTTTTCCCCAAGAGAGTTTTGAGCTATAGAAAGTGCTTTTTGAAAATAATCATTTGCCCTTTCAAAATCTTCTTGAAGAGCAAGAATGGATCCTAAATTTATTAAGCTTCCCATGATTTGAGGATTCTCACTTCCTAGCTTCGCAACTTTAGCATCCAAAGCTTTTTTAAAATTCAGATAAGCTTTTTTATACAATCCCCGATAGTAGTAAACAACACCGATGTTATTATAGGATTGACCAGTCATCTCGTTGGTACTACCAAAATATTGCAACCTTATATCTAAGCTCTTATTAAAATACATGGAAGCATCAGCAAATTCTTTTTTTGACATTAATGTACTTCCAAGATCATTAAAAAGATTAGATAGTTTGACTGAGTCAATTTCATTTTTTTGTTGAATCTCCAAAGCCTTCATCAAATTTTCATAAGACTTCTCTATCTCTCCTTTGTTCTTATAAAAAACGCCATAATCATGATGTATATCACCTACAGATGGGTGGTCCATTCCAAGTAACTTCGTCCTAATATCATAGGATTGCTGATAGTAATACTCCACTGAATCTAATACAGATAATTTTTCATAGCATACTCCAATCTGATGGAATGCTAAAGCCAAACCCAAAGACTCCTCTCCCATAGATTTCTTATAAACTTGTTCTCCTTTTTTGGAAAACGCTAAAGCTTCTTTATACTTCCCTTTTTCTAATAAAGAATCTGCCGTATTTATATACCTCATAGCTATCGCCGTATCCCCAGTCGTACCCGTCAATTCCAAATCCAAACTATCAGACGTTTCGTTTTCTGACTCTTGTGTTGAGGCTGTCTGACTATTCTGAAATGAAAAGAGGAAAGAGCATAGCAATACAAGCAGACAAAAAAATGTGAGTTTTCTCATTCGGTTAGATTAAGAATTTAAAAAATGAATACGTGTGATTTATTTGTCTTGGTTGGTAAGAGCGAATATATTGTTTTTATTTAGATAAATTTTATAATGTTAAAAATTTGATCTATTTTCAAAAAAAATGTACAAACATGAGTACTTCCAAATGAAAAACAGAGACTAAGGTATGGCGACATATACAGATGAACAAATAGTGGCGATGATTCAAGACTCGACTGAACGTAGAGAATTAGCTTTCGAGTATTTATATCTCAATACAGAAATCAAGAATATGGCTTTTTCTAAAATCATCTATATGATCAAAGATGAAGTCAAAGCAGAAGATATTTTCCTGGATAGCTTATTGGCTTTTATTAAAAACGTTAAGTACAATAAGTTTAAAGGAGACAGTAAGATATCAACTTATATTGTTAGTATCTGTACGTTTCAATGTCTTAGCTATCTTGGTAAAGTAAAAAAGGAAAAAGAAAAATCTGATCTATATCTAACAAGTCTGACTAATCATACTTCGGAGGAACAAAGTCCCGAATCACAGATAGTTGAATTAGAAGAAGATAGATATCAGGCACAATTAAAAAGGAAGATTTATCGCCAATTGTCTAAAGGATGTAGAGAAGCTTTTAGAGAAAAATACGGCAAATCGTTCAGCATCAAAGAAATTGCACAATTAAAAAACATCGCCGTACAAAGTGTGAAAAATAATTTATCACGATGTTATAAAAAACTTCGTACGCTAATAGAAGGAGATGAAGAAATCATGGCTGTCATAAAAAGAAATCATGGAAGACTTTAATAAAATTCAAGACTATCTTTTAAATAAACTTTCTGCAGAAGATCAAAAAAACTTCGAACAGAAAGTTGCCGAAAACCCAGAACTAGCGAGTCTTTTGGAACTCCAACGATTTGAAATGGAGACCATTGACCAATTGGAAGAAGATAGCTTAAGAGAAAAAGCAGTAGGATTAAAGAATAACAAGGAACAAAATAATACTGAAGCAATCACTAAGAAGCTCCAACCCGTTCGATCTAAAAAGAGAAATTGGGCAATGTGGGCCGCTGCCGCAAGTGTTGCTTTACTGATAGGATTTTTCCTTTTTCAAAACCCTTTTAACTTCGATCAAAATCTAACGGCTTATGCTTATGATAAAGAAAATCCTGTATATTCTATTTCCTCAATTCGTGCTTCTGGAGAGGAGGCCCCAGTTTTTGATAATCAAGCAATAAACATTCTACAGTCTAGAGATCAAACGAATGCTACCGTAGCGATAAAGTACTTCTCTGATTTCACTTCCAATAATACGAATGAATCGCTACGAGCAAAAATGAATTTGGGACATGCTTTTTTACTGAATAAAAATTTTGAAAAAGCGATCGAAACATTTAATTCACTCCTATCATCAAATGAAGTTTCAAACCGAGATAAAGAGGAAGCTGCTTTTTACCAAGCGCTAGCATCACTAGAATTGAATACGACAAACGGTATCGAAAAATTAAACGTAATCCAAAAAGCTGGTAAAAGATTTAGTCCTTTAGCAAAAGATATCCTTGAGCAAGTAAATAATTAATAATAAAATCCCTCCGGAACTTTTTGAAACTTTCCGTAGTTATCTAATCATTCCAAACATGGAAAACCAAAAGTCATGTAATACCAAATCTCAAATAGTCAAGTAGCAAAATGTTCATTTGTCAAGTAGCCCCGTCTTCTTGATCGCTTGTACACTTGACTCCTTTCTAAAAAATATTTCTAAGTTTTAAATTAATGATCATGAGTCAGTCACGTAAATACGGGCGGACTTTTCATTATCCATTTTCTCCGGGTACGACGAGTGATGACAGGATCAATCATGCCTATTGGGATGACCTGTCCAAGATCGAAACATTAGTACACACTGAGAAGTTGGATGGTGAAAACACCTGCCTCAATCAATACGGAGTATTTGCCAGATCACATGCTGCTCCGACTCGACACCCTTGGGCGAATTACCTCAAAGAGCGTTGGGAAGTTATCAAAAATGATCTTGGCGATTTAGAAATCTTCGGGGAAAATCTGTACGCAATTCACTCTATCGAATATCTGAACATCGAAACACATTTTTACGTTTTTGCAGTTCGATATTTGGATACTTGGTTATCTTGGGAAGAAGTAAAATTCTATGCTGGACTTTTAGACTTTCAAGTCGTTCCGGAAATAGCGATTCTTCAACCTGATCATCAAACGAATTTCGAAACAGAGGCCCTAGATATTGTTTCACAGGAGAGTGCTTTTAAATCACAAGATGTACATAGCCAAGTGCCTTGTACCATGGAAGGGATTGTTAGTAGAAATACAAATGCTTATCCGGTCTTAGATTTTAAGCAAAACGTTTTTAAATATGTCCGAAAGAATCATGTAAAAACTGATGAGCATTGGACACGTAATTGGAAACGTGCTCCATTAATTTATGAAAAACCATGTGGCGATTAATAGAAAATAAAGATTGGGATTTCATTAGAAATCAATTTGATTGGATCCAGGATATGGAAGGTATTCCTCAGGATAAAATATTTCATCAAGAAGGCGATGTTGCTGTTCACACTCAGATGGTGATGGAAGCTATGCTTAACCTAGAAGAATATCAAAGTCAAACGGAACAAAATCAGGAGATTCTTTTTGCTTCAACTTTGATGCATGATGTTGAAAAACGGTCGACTACTGTTTTAGAAAAAGATGGTCGAATTACTTCAAAAGGTCATGCTAAAAAAGGAGCTTATACTTCTAGAGCTTTGCTTTATAAAAACTTTGATACACCTTTTGAAATCAAAGAGCAAATTGCAAAGTTGGTTCAATTTCACATGATCCCTTTTTGGATTTTCGAAAAACCGAATCCTTTGAAAACGCTTTTTCAATTGAGCTTGGAAGTCGATACGGCTTTGTTATATCTTTTAGCGAAAGCAGATCTCATTGGGCGAATCTGTCCGGATCATGAACGGATGTTTTATCAGCTGGAATTGTTCAAAGAGTATTGTCTGGAGTATGATTGTTTTGGAAAAGCAAAAGCTTTTGGTTCTGACTTTGGGAGGTATGATTATTTTGCAAAAGAAAATGGATCTCCTGATTATGTGCCTTTCGAAAAGGATAGCTTCGAGGTCATCATGATGTCTGGTCTTCCAGGAAGCGGAAAGGATTTTTTTATAAAAAAGAATTACCGGAATTGGCCAGTCGTATCGATTGATGATCTCAGGCGAAAACATAAAGTGACGTACAAAGATAAAAAGGGCAATGGCCAAATGATTCAATTGGCAAAAGAAACAGCCAAAGAATACTTACGAAAACGGCAACCTTTTATCTGGAATGCGACGAACATCACTCAAAATATGCGATCACAATTGATTGATCTTTTTCAGACTTATGGTGCAAAAACAAAGATCATTTATCTGGAAGTTCCAATCAAAAAACTGATGCATCAAAACCGGGATAGGGATTTTTCAATTCCAGTTTCAGCAATAGAAAAGATGATAAAAAAATTGGAACCTCCTGTTCTTTGGGAAGCTCCGATTGTGGAGTATTTCATCAAATAAATATTGAAATTCCAGGAGTAAGACAAGAACGATTAATTCTTTTTTCAACCTTCAATTATTCGCAGAGATCACAGATTCCATTTCATCAGAGATGCCTTCTTTATTGACATTATCAGTTGAAGTCAATAGAAAAGGCATTTCATCTTTATCGGTTTCATTAAAAATAGATGTGCTGAAATTACCAAGACCTTATTGACTAAAGAGCGGAAAATGCCTTAGATTTCATTTCCAAAAATTTTAAATCGATAATTAATTTAGTGGTAAACCAATTAAAAAAGAATATTTTCAGAACTACGTTACTATACTGTTGCACAGGCGAGATATATCCCTTTCTAAATTTCATTACTCTCAATTGAGGGATTTCGAAACCCCTTTATTTCAAAAGATATTTTTACGAATATCAATCCCTATAAACGAAAACACAAAACGTTGACAGTCAACCTCTTCAAATTAACAAAGACTAAAAAACAACACTTTCCAAGTGCAAGAATTAATACTTAATTTGATGCTTCTGAAGCATTTCTTATCCTTTTCGAAATTAAATTTACACCATAGATGAGTATCCATCATGTAGCATTCTGACAATAAGTCAATCAATGCATTTTTACCCGATTTTCTTATCTGCTCCCTTAAACTGACTCCCTATTGTTAAAATGGCATTTTTTCTGCTTACCCTTTATATCCGCCCTTCTTTCTAAACACAACTAACTACTATTAATAATGCTAAAACCAGTATTAAGACTTTATACTTATTGTAAAAAAGCAATAAATATAACCTACCCTTTACTATTCTTGTTATTTTTCTTCAGTAAAAAAGACCTTCAAGCCCAACCGATCTACGGTCCTGAACTTATTGTAAATGGAGACTTTGAAGATGCTTATGCCAATTGGACTTCTGACTTAAATCGAGGTAGAAATAACTTCGCTCCAACGAGTGGAGGATGTAGTGCTCAGGGATGGGTAGCGATAAGTCCATGTGCCTCTTTTAATGGAGGATGTAATACTTATTACTTTTACAATGGAGGAACCCCAACAGGGACAACATTAATAACAGATAGCTACGGTACAGGAGACAATGTTCTTCCTACTATTACTTGTAATACATCCGCTAACGCATGTGAAGCGACCTCTCTTCCTGACCATACAAGTGGTACAGGATTTTCAGTATATGTTGATCCAAATGATACACCTGGAGCTACTTTTTATAGGCAATCAGTCAGTGTTGAAGCTAATGCTACTTACCAATTTTCAGCATGGATCATGGTCATTGAAAATACGCCGAATATCAACCTTGAGATTAATAATGATTCTCTGACTAGTGGATTAACACTCACTAGACAAATGCCTGGTTCGGGCGGAACAGATGTTTGGCAAAAAGTATCAGCTACCTGGTCTTCTGGTTCTACTTCTGGTAATGTTGATGTAGAATTAACTAATTTGGTATCAACCTGCAATGGCAATGATTTTAGAATAGATGATATATCTTTAAGAAAATTAGAAGATAAGGATGCAGATGGTATCGTTGATCTTTATGATTTGGATGATGATAATGATGGAATTCTTGATTTTGATGAAATTAGTTGTTCGACACCTAACTACACAAGATATACTGGAGATATAGTAGGTACTTATAGTTACACAGATTATATAACTTATGTTTCGAGTTTACCAGTTGCGGATAATACTAGCAATGAAACTATCGGGACTTTTGCAACAGGAGACAATATAGAAGATGACGGAACAATAACTGTTTGGTCTGGTGAAATGTTTGTCCCGACTTCGGGAACCTATACTTTTAGCACCTCTTCTGATGACTGGTCTTTCTTTGTTATCGACGGCAAATTAGTAGTGGATAATCCAGGAGCTCATCCTACTCAGACCCAATCCGGAAGCATCACACTCTCTGCTGGTTGGTACGAATTTGAACTCTCTTATGGAGAAATTACCGGAGGCGCAGCATTTTCTTTTTCAACAGATAACTCTATTGAGTATGTAGCATCAACTTCGTGTCTTTCCGAAGATTTTGATAGCGATGGTACTCCAAATATATATGATCTAGATTCAGATGATGATGGCTGTACAGATGCTGAAGAAGGCGGAGGTATCTTTACTATATTTGACGGAAATATTCTCAACGATACTTTAACTGGAGGTGTACGATCAGATGGTATTCCAACTGTTGCAGGAAGTAATGGCCAAACAATAGGAGACTCACAGAATGCTTCTACTCAAACATGTCCTTGTCGATATGCTACAGGATTAGATAATGATGGTGATGGCATCGATGACACTTGCGATTTAGATGATGATAATGATGGAATTCTTGATACTGCAGAAGGATATATATGCCCTAGTTCAAACTTAGGAACTGCATATGTAAATACAGATTCAAATGAATTGGGAACCTATGATTTAGATAATAATACGACAAATATACTTTGTGGCAGTCTTTCTTTCATTGGAGGTGACATTGGTATTGCAATAGATAGCCAGGTTTACTTAGTCAAATTTGACGCAAGTCTTCCTCAGTTAATAAAAGTGGATCCAAGTACCTGTACAGAAACAGTAATTGGCAATCTACCTATAAATGGTCACTCTCCAAATTCTTTAACTTTTTTACCCGATGGTACCGCTCTCGTAGGATATGATGCTGTAGAAACTATTTATCGAGTTACTGTTTCTCCATTCAGTACTACTGCCTGGGCTACAATATCAGGGTTTACCTCATCTGGTGATTTCGTTATGGTAGATGAAAAGATATACTATTTTGCAACTAGTGGAGGAGACCAACATGTTCTAGAGGTTATTGTTGATAGTAATTTTGATTATGTGAGTCACATTGATTTAGGAACCTTGAATGTTACAGCCTGGGGAGCGACCCTCAGTGAAAGTTGTCAAATTGTATTTGGTGCAAATGATAATATATATTACTTGAATGATGTAACATCTGGGAGTCTGGAACGAACGCTCGTTACGAATTCTATTCCAAGTTTAGGTTCTATATATGGTTTCTCAAGTTTGATAGAAGGGACAGGATGTAATGTTTCCTGTGTTTCAATTGATACGGACAATGATGGAATTGCAGATCATCTTGATTCAGACTCTGATAATGACGGATGTCTTGATGCTGAAGAAGGGGCAGGTGGGTTTTCAATCAAAAACGGGAATATTTTAAATGACACCCTCACGGGTGGAGTTGACACAAATGGTGTCCCTAATATTGCTGGAGGTTCTGGGCAAGCTGTAGGAAACGCACAAGATGTCAATACGCAATCTTGTGATTGTCCCAATGCGAGTGGTATAGACAGTGATGGTGATGGTATAGATAATGTATGTGACTTAGATGATGACAATGATGGTATCTTGGATATTGATGAATGTTCTACTAATCATGCCCTTACCGGAACAGCAAGCCAAAATAGTAATTATAATGGCACATTAACAGCAGATAAGGCTAATGACGGAAACACTGGTCCTTCAGAAGCACATACGCAAGGTGCAACTTCTAATGACTGGTGGGAAATAGATTTAAGTGCCTCCTTAAAAATTGATGAAATTGTTATATGGAATCGAACAGCATGTTGCTCCAATCGTTTAAGCAATGTTTATGTAATGGTATCAGATAACGCATTTCCAGTTAATACAGATTTGCAAGATGCAATAGGTAATTCTGCATATACTTATCAAATTGGGGATACAGACGGGGTCATTACCTTAAGAATTCCTGTAGGGATAAATGGTCGCTATATACGAATTCAAAAATCAGGGACTAATACAGGAGGAGATGCAATTAACATCTATGAATTTGAGGTTTATGAGTATACATATTGTAATACTGATGGAGATGGTTTTGCTAATCAATTTGATACGGATAGTGATGATGATGGTTGTGCTGATGCTCTAGAAGGTGACGGTGGGTTTACTCTTTCTAACATTCAAAATGATACGCTAACCGGTGGTGTTGAAAGTAATGGTATACCTACGATAGCAACTTCCTCGGGACAAGCAATCGGTACCGCTCAAGACGATACTCAAATAAGCTTGGTTTGTGAGAATACTACGGATGCAATCGGTGATTTTAATAACACACCTTTCGAAACTCCTGTATCAGGAGATGTCACAACCAATGATTCAGATAAAGAAGGAGATACACAAACATATGCCCTTGATGGAACAAACGGAGGAATGAATGTGGCCGAAGGAACAGTGAGTTTTAATAACGATGGTACTTATACATTCACTCCTGCTAATAATTTCTCAGGAGAAACTACCTTTGATTATATCGCTTGTGATGATGGTTATATTGTAGCTTGCGATACGACTACAGTATACTTAGAAGTCTTTCCTTCTGTAGATCCCGAAAACTCACTAATCATTGCCAATCCTGATTTGAATACTGTGGAACAAGACCAAGTAGGAACAGGAAATGTCATCAGTAATGACCTAGATCCTGACCAGTTAAATCCTGCCGTTACGACTACTCTTAGTAACGAAAATGTTTCAGGTATTGATGAAGATGGTAATACGGTCACGGTCGCAGGGAGCTTGACTTTAAATGCAAACGGGACCTATACTTTTACACCGAGCTTAGGATTTACCGGTATAGTGACTAAACCTTACACCATTTGCGACAGTGGATTACCAGCTATTTGCGATAACTCAAATCTTACGATAAAAGTAATCCCTGACATTGAGAATACAACCTTTGCAAATGACGATGCAGTTATAACGGATGCGGAAGTTACTGCTACAGGAGATGTATCCGAAAACGATTTTGATAATGATGTATCTGACACTCAGAGCATTAATTCTTTTCTAGTTGATACAGATGGTGATGGCGACGGAGATAGTGCGGGCACCATTGGTTCTTCAACCACAGTTGGGGGAATCAATGACATGGGAACCTATGTTGCGAATGCTGGTTCATTAACACTCAACTCTAATGGTACTTATACCTTTGAACCAGCAACTGCTTTTGCAGGAAATGTTGTCGTCCCATATACAGCTTGTGATAATGCATCACCTACAATGGCATGTGATGATGCAACTTTAGTAATAAGTGTACTTGACGTAAAACGAGATTATGGTGATGCACCAATTAACTATTCAGCAGCATGGCATAGATCATTGACTGATAATAATGATGATGATATTTTAGATGGAAGTTCAGATGTTTGGTTAGGTAGCTATACTGATTTTGAAACATCACAATCATTTAGTGCATCAGCAAGCGGTGACAGTAATGACGATGCAATTACTTTTGGCTCAGACCCTGGTAACTTCCCATTATTAGCCGTTCCGGATGCCACCTATGATATTGATATAGCCGTCAACTCTACTAGTCCCGATGTAGTCTTCTATGGGCTTTGGATTGACTGGGATAATAACGGTATCTATGAAGATTTTTATTCTGGTTCGCAAGCGACAAACGGACTTGACACAGCCGTGGTATCGATAACTGCTCCTAGCTCCGTTGGTAGTGAAGTAAACATACGACTAAGAGGAGATGATGATCCATTTATTGAAGCAGATTCTATTGGAGGCAAAACCAATGGAGAAGTAGAAGATTACCAGCAATCAATAGTTTTACCTATTGAACTACTATCTTTTGAAGGCTCCATAGATGGATGTATAGTAGATTTAAAATGGGCTTCTGGTTCATCAAGTAACTTTAGTCACTATGAAATCGAACGAAGCCATGATGGCAATTCATATAGTAAAATAGCTTCAATAGATGCCGTTGAATCTAGCCAGAGTGCCTTGTACTATAAATTTACTGATGATACTGCTTTAGAAATAAATTATTATAGATTGAAAATGATTGATCTAGATGGCAGCTATGAGTATTCTAAAGTATTATATTTCATAATAGATTGTGATAAATATAATATCGCTATTTATCCAAATCCTATAGAAAAGCAGAAAGGGGTATTAAACATTAATCTATTTTCTTCAGAAGAAGAAGCTAAAATAGAAATTACAGATATCCTGGGTCGAGTACTTAAAACATTGACACTTGATATAGAATCTAATGTAGTTAATGCATTTCAAATAAATATTTCGGATTTCCCATCAGGAAGTTATACCATAAAGATTCAGGGACAGCGCAAAGCTAAAATGTTTATTATCCAAGAATAGTCTTTTGTGTATAGCTTAGTCCTCTGAGAACAAAGAAATCGTCATCTCGAATTTCAAACCTATACTAGGTAAGAAATATTTCGGGATGACGATTTTCATTTACAAAAGATATTATCATCTTTTTTGCGCTCCAAAAAACCCCTTCAATTCATCAATCACACCACCTCCATTATTCAGACTAATCGTCTCGATATTTTCGGCGATACTCCCGATAAACTCCATCTCTTTGAGACGGTACAACATATCGTTGTCTTCCATTAACTTAGCAGTATTCAGCAAGCTACGAGTAGAAGCAGTTTCTTCTCGACGCATGATAACATTGGCTTGTGCTTTTTTCTCAGCGACCAAAACCTGGTTCATAATTTCTTTTACTTCACCAGGCAAGATGATGTCTCGGATACCTGCGCTATGTAAAACCACACCCATTGCTTCCGCTTTAGTTTTCACCTGATCGATAACAAATGGAGCAATCGCTTCCTTGTTAGCAAGCAACATATCTAGTGTCTGAGTTCCTACGTAAGCACGAAGTGCCAACTGCAATTGGATATACAATTGTTTCGCAAAATCTTTGGTTTCTACAATCGCTTTTTCCAAATCTGTGATCTGGTAATTCGCATAGAAATTCAAGCGAATAGCTGCTTTGTCTTTTGTCAATAATTCTTGACCACTGACTTCTAGCATTTGCTTACGAAGGTCAGTTTTTAGAACAGCGATTGCTTTATCATTTTTCCAAAAGTAGTAAACACCTGGTCCGATTGGTTTATCAAACTTCCCATCGACAAAGAGTAATCCTTTTTCATAAGATTCTACGACTTGTACTTTTAGATATGGTAATACTTGACGGTGATGCAAAATTTTTCTTTGAATTTTAGCTGGCACCTCATTATCATTCAAATCATAAATATCGAAAACGAATTCATTGCATTCTTTCCAATAAACATATTGGCCTGGGCCAAGTACTGCATAGAAATTTCTATTTTTATATTGAAAGCCTAATTCATTGTCTTTTATCTCAATCACATCAAGAAGACCTTTTAATTGATCTTCTTTTAATAGAATATCAATATTCCCTTTTGGCATAAAAGGTAAAGTGGTACTATAAACTTCTACTTCCTTGCCCCAACCGATCCAATACTTTCCTTGAGTAAGAACTCGGTCAAGCGCTCCCATTTTGTAGACTAACGCTACTTCGTAAGCGTTTACTTTAAGTCGTTGCATGATGGTTTTATTTATTGATTTAATGTTTTCTTCCTTGTGTGGCAAGTTAAAAACTTGCTGTTATTTATTACTTCCAAGTTACCCACTCGTTGCACTCATGCTAAACTTTAAAGAGTGAAATCCAAAACAAGATCATCGATATAAAACGGACGATCTATTGAGTAAGATTTTTTTCTTTTGGTTTTTTGTTTTTCCTGAGATCTTCTTTTTTAATTTTAAAAAAACTAAAAAAGCTTAGACCAAATTTCGCCATCCAAAAGCAAAAGAAAAGCTTCCAACGGTATCCTAAATCGTACAAAATTTTACGCCGATTTTGAAAAAGAAAAAATCTCTTTCAAGGACCTTGTTCTGAATTTCAAAAGGCGGACCTTTTTAAAGAGTAGTCCTACTCTGGCGTTCCAGATTATGAGTCTAGAAGACTGCGTAAAAGGCAGTTGCTATAACCAATTTAGCTACATCAAATGAATTGATGGTAGGATTCGAACCTACAAACACTTGAGCCAGTTGCTCTACCATCTGAGCTATTAGACCTTAAGGTCTAAGCAGGAATCGAACCTGCGACCCACTGATTAATGGTGACAAATCTAAAACGGCAATCAGTATGTACTCACATCAGAGATGCGTTACACTGCGGCGCTATACAGAAACGCTTACTTACGATTGATCGAATTAGTATTTACCTTCTTTTGTACTTACGCACAATATTTTAAAAAATCTTCCGGAGAGATTTTCAGCTTTCATAGTTTCGAGACATACAACTCTGATGACTATCTTTTAAGTTCCATTTTTAATAAAATAAAAATAATCAGCTACTCGGGAACTTTCTAAGTTAGGGATAGGTTTATGTTGTGTAAATTAAAATCAAAAATTTATATGATGGTATTAAAATCAAAATCCATCGCCTACCACAGATAGTGACTGATATAGTCTCATCTCAGGAGGCGAAAACAAAACAGTCATGAATTTTAAAACATTAAAAAAAAGTACAGACCTGTCCCGTAAAAATCATTGCGATTTCTACTTGGGACAAGTGTTAGATTTTTCTTGATTTTCAGCTTTAGAGCTGAGCATTTAAAAAGACTATAAGATGAACTTCTTATAGATAATTTTCTAATGATCAAAAATCAGAAAAAATGAAATCTAAACGTGTCAAAAATTATTGGATCAAGAAAAAAGAATCTTGCAATAATAAAGGAGATGCCAGTGCTCGAGCGAAACAACTTCGGATCAATGAATACATCACGCATGTGATTGTTGAAAAATCTGAAGACGCTTATCTGGTTCGTTATTCTGTCGCAAGATGGTATTACGAACAGATTCAAGAGCTAGGTATTCAACTATAAAATACAACACTAATGTATCCATCTGACCAGGAGGCTTTGAAAGAAGCCCTTCAATAAAAGCGTCATGAAGAATCCGCAACATTGCGCAATTCTCGGACGAATAAAAAACGTACAGCCTGGCAGTTTGGAACAGAGGTGAGAAAAACAGGGCTAAGGGGTGAGAAGTGAGGGCTGATCAAAATCTCCCCTTCTCACTCCTCACCCTTCACCTCTAACATATTGGGGCTTACTGGAATTGACAGGGATACTAATAGATCAGGCATGAACGGACTACGTGACTAAGTCCTGATTTCTCGCGGAGAGGCGAGTGGGTATTGACTGGACTCGGGTTCGAATCCCGAAAGCTCCACGAATACAAGTTAATAAAATTTTAAATCAACAAGTTAGCAATGAACTGAAGTCATTGCTAACTTCTTCTTCTGTTAATTTATTCTTTAGCTTTCTCTCGTTTCTTTCAAATAGATTTTTTTCAATTCGAGATTCATCTCTTGTTCTCGTTCGAGAAATTTATCGGTGCTACTTCGGTATGGTTCTTCTAATAAGAAAAGCCTAGTTGGCTGAACACCTGGAGTGATTGCAGTACTATAAACACTAGAAATTATTTTTTGCTTTTTAAAATATTCCAACTCCTCTTTGATCACTGAGACTGGCAAACCTGTACTCATACAAATCTTTTGATAAGTAAGTTTGTAATCATGGTGTTTAAATAATAAAAGAATATCTTCGACAGTAAGGAATGGCTCATCTGAAATCTTTGGAGATGGACCATCATCCACTTTTTCTTTGAGCGAATAATGACTTTTCAAAAAGCCTCCCTGATGCAAATTGAATAGCCCATTTCGAGATAGATAAGACAATCTGGATTTTGCTTGTTTGAGCGTTAAGCCAGAGGTCTGAGCTAATCGTTCAGAAGTCATAATGCCATCTGGCTGCTCCTGAATCAACAAAAACAATTCCTTATCAGTCAGATGAGTCTGGGAACTATAATTATCATCTGCCTGCTTTCGCATAGCATAAAATATGAGTCCAAAAACTCCAGCAGCAGATAAGAAAGCCACCATCAATATTATAACAGCAATCATTTCTTTTGGCACAATAAATTATTTTTTCAATTCAATAATATTTTAAATATAGAAAATTACGGATCATTTTTTGGTATTTTAGCCTAGTAGTTGTTCAAAGAATAAACTTTCCACCATTTAAATAGTCTTAAAAAGAAAACCATTAATATGAAATCATTCTTACTCTCTGTTTTCTTTTTCTTTATTCTAAACTTATCTGCTCAGATTGATTACTTCCCTCCACTACAAGGTGATGACTGGGAAACGCTCAATATTGAAGAACTCGGTTGGTGTGTCGATGAATTAGACAACCTCCTCTCTTTTCTTGAATCCAATGATACCAAAGCTTTTTTGATTTTAAAAGATGGAAAAATTGTGATTGAAGAATATTTCCAAGACATGGACATGAATACGAATCATCAGTGGAACTCCGCAGGCAAAACAATCACGGCATTGATGGTTGGAATTGCTCAGGAGAATGGCTTACTTTCTTTGGATGATAAAACTTCTGATTATTTGGGCGTAGGTTGGACCGCAATGACTTCCGAACAAGAAGATTTAGTGACCATCCGACATCAACTTACGATGACTTCTGGATTGAACGATGCAGGCGCTGATCCTTTTTGTACCGACCAAGAATGTCTAACTTACCTTGCTGATGCTGGAACGAGATGGGCATATCACAATCCTCCTTATACTTTATTGACCGGTGTTATTGAAGCGGCCTCTGGCCAAAACATTAATTCCTATGTCAATCAAAATTTAAAAGTCAAAACAGGTATGAACGGACTGTTTGTTCCAATAGATTATAACGAAGTTTTCTTTAGCACTCCCCGCAGTATGGCAAGAATGGGATCGTTGATGCTCAATCAGGGGATGTGGGACAATACGGTGGTTCTTGGAGATATGGATTATTATAATGAATTGATTACACCTTCTCAAGACTTCAACCAATCTTATGGTTACTTATGGTGGTTAAGCGGTTATGATAGTTTTATGCTTCCGAGTGTTCAATTTGAATTTCCTGGATCAATAACACCAAATGCACCAGATGACTTGTATTCCGCGATGGGAAAAAATGCTCAATTTCTCGATATTCTTCCTAGTCAAAACATTACCGTTGTTCGTATGGGAGGCGCTCCAGATGATGACTTGATTGGAAATGTTTTCCATAACGATATGTGGGAATATCTTTCAGCAGTGATCTGTGAAACAACCCCTGTTGAGGAAAATTATTTTTCTAAGAATGTAAAAATTTCTCCGAATCCTTTTGATGATCGTTTTCAAATCGAAACAGATTTCGAAATAAAAACGATCCGATTATATAACACTTTGGGTCAAGTGATCATGGAGACAGAAAGCACCAATGAGATTTATGGAAGTCATTTAGCTTCCGGAGTTTACTGGCTGGAGATCAATAGTCGGAATGGAGTAAAAGCGGTGAGAAAGATTTTGAAGAACTAAAAAACTGATTTTATACTAAAAAGCTGAAATCCCCTTTAATGAATAAT
>CAKZTD010000276.1 GCA_937921595.1 uncultured Saprospiraceae bacterium | reverse complement strand
TAAAAGATCTTCTGAGATTTTTAATTCTTTATGTCTTGAATTTAAATTAGCCATTAATCTTGGAGCTGTTAATTCGAGCATCCAGTAAATATCATCTGCTGCAACAAAGTGCCAAGTTGGTCTGAGAATATGGGTTCGGATTATTTCTCCTTTATCGATAGCAGAGTCAATCAATTCTCTATTCGGATTTCCTAAACGAGCAGCAATGGCTAGTTTGGCCATTTTGAAATCTTGGGCTTGCATTGCTCCCATCCAAGAAAGTAAATCTTGAGGTGTTTTAAATTCCGGATTACTGATCTGTTGACTAGAAAGTCTGACTTGAGAAATCTTTTTAAAATCCATACTCAAATTGATAAAGCTAAATTGTGGCCTGCCTTTATTTTTGAAAAATGCTTACCTCTAATAGTTCTAAATCCTCTGTCGAATTATTCAAATGATAATCTAATCCTGGAGGAATAACAAAAGCATCTCCTCTATTTAAACGTTTTGGTTCTTGACCTTTCGCATCCAAATCAACAGCGCCTTCCATGACAAAAGTAAAATAAATATTTGCATCATGTTGAAGACGTTCTGAACTTGAGTGCTCGTTTTGATTTCGAATCACCTGCACGGAAGCGACCCCTTGCGTTGCTTTTTTAATCCCTGTTTCTCTATATTCAAAACCTGTCACTTTCCAAGGTTTCCAAATTGCATTTTCTAAAAGATGATGGCAAAATATCTGTCCTTGAAATTCTCGATTCGGCAGGTACTTCGCTGTTGGTAATTTCAAATCATGATCAATCGTCGTGATGTGCTCTGCGGGAACGCCAATTTCGATAACTTCCAAATTATCCGAAGATTCTAAAACCCGATGCCTGATTTCTGGTGGCTGCGTTACACAATCCCCAGCTTTCAAAATAAACGGAGGTCCTTGATCTTCGTAGACCAATTTGACCCAGCCTTTATAACAAAATATTAATTGAAATCCAATGGTATGGTAGTGCACCATATCCGGGACTGGCCCGCCGTTCGGAATGCGAATGTGTGAAGCGATGATGCTTCCTCCGAGACGATCTGGAATCAAATCCCGGTATAACATCCCAGCTCTTCCGATCACCCAAGGGTCTCCGTCTTGTAATTTTCGGACTTCGAATTTATGATGCGTTTTTGGAATTTCGAGATGATGATCCTTTTCTTGGATTTTAATTTGAGTGCCATTAGGAGCAGTGATTTCTTTTCGACCTTCAACAATTTGATCCACTTCATTGGTCATTAGAAAAAGTATGGGCGGAGGGCATTCAGCCGTTTTATCAATCCGAATATAAATTCCATGACCTGACATTACAGCTACGGTAGGATCGTCAGCTGGAAATATTTGCTCTAGTCGAAATCCAATTTTTGTAAAGAAATCCATGTCAGCGATGAAGTCCTGACTAGACATTAATACTTGGGTTTGATTCTCTGAATGCTGATCTTTGTTCATCTATTTATTTTCAATTATCCAAATCCCAAAGAGGGTAATCGAAAGTAATTCTTTCTAATTGGCTTTCCAAATTCAGTGTTCGTTTTAGATTAAAATCTCTTTATCAATTAATTCAAGAATTAGATCGATCTCTTTTATTGCTTTCTCATAAACTTCTTCCTTCTCGTCACTCACAGAGATCATCACCATAAAATTATTTTGAAATTGATACCCATATAGTTGATCGACATTTTCAATCCTAGCTTTTTTAATATTAACATATCGAACGACTTCAGGTACAACAAAATTGACCACTGCATCCATTTGAATATTTTCAAGTCGATTTATATAGATATAAGTTTCTTCTAGATTATGAAGCCTTTGAATAATTTCTTGGTTATTAACAAACTTGATTTGCCCACTGTTGACCATGCTTTCATAGATGGTATTTTGGCGATCAAAATCAGAATTTTTCATCAGATTAACCGCAATGATTCCTAAGGTATCTATTTTTGAAAAATCTTTTGTTTCAATAATTTCTACTGCATATTGATATTGACGTTTATATCGCTGGCTATAAGCTATATTTCCTATTAAAGAATTATAATCATCCTTAAGTTCACTTTTCACATTTTGATAAAATCGCTTTTCCGTTTCTCTGTTATTTTCATTTTGATTCCAATTATTAATTTGGAGGGCAATCAAAATACCGATGACGACCAGAAGAATTTCCCCGCCAGCATAAAGGAAATATTTTTTTGTTTTACTTTTAAAAAGCACCTGCTCTCGAATTTTTCGAAATAATTTCATATTTGTTTTTCAAATCAAATTACTATGCAAATCATTTACAGCATCCAGAATCGTCTCTCCATATCCTTTTAAAATTTCATATCCTCCATTATCAACCAGCGTGACAATATGCTCTCTTTCTACTTGTTCAAATTTCAAATGACGGAGCTGATTCGTATTGATAACAGCTTCCGCTTTTGGGTTTTCTGTGTTATTCATTATTGATGTTTTAAAAAATTATAAAGTACAAAGGATCACTTCTTCTTTCTTACCTCTTAATAACATATTTCCTATTGTCTTTGGGAAAAAAGTATTTGGCTTCAAAGCCAATTTGTCTAATAAATATTTTGACATTAAAATATTGACTCCAAGCTCATTACACTTCGATTGAATTCTAGCGGTTGTATTCAGCACATCTCCAGAAAACGCAATGTCTCGCTTGACAATTCCAACCTCTCCAGCCATCACATGACCATAATGCAACCCAGCTTTAAATTCCGGTTTCATCCCATCGTATGTCTTTTGATAATAATCGTTTCGTTCAAGAAGAGCAGATTGAACTTCAAAAAAACAATTCACACAATTTGCATTTTCCACCCCATTATTCATCTTCCAACTCACCACGATTTCATCTCCAACATATTGATAAATTTCTCCTTTTGAATAAAGTATCGCAGGTGTTACATCTTTAAAAACTTCTTTTATAAAATTAAAATACTTCACCTCGCCCAATCGTTCCGCAATCGTAGTCGATGATCTTAAATCCAGAAACATAAAAATTCGTTCTTCTCTTCTCGGTTGAAAATACTTCCCCATTAAAAAAGATGGAAAAACACCAGGTCCATATTTGTCTCCTACCTGTAAGGCGATCAATGTTCCCATTACAATCATCAACCAGGTTATAAAACTTTGGAGTTCGGCGATTTGAAAAAAATTAACTACTGTTGTTTTTAAAAGACCTAAATCAAAGAGAGAAACTCCAAGGCTTTGGCTTTGAAAAAAACCTCAGCAGGTATCGCAACGACCACATAAACAAGGATATATGACAAAAACATATGAGCCAAAGCGGTTCCATAATTCTTACTCCTCAGCCATTTCTCCCAAGCAAACACAATACAACTTCCTCCTATCACTCCTGCTAAAAACCCTGAAAACAAAGTACTTTTAAAAAAAACTATTGGATGAATTCCTCCTAAGTCACAGTCAAGATCTAAGACGGTAGTATAGCCGATAAAAAATATAAAAGATCCAATAATTTCCCAGGCTACAGTTATCCAAAATATCTTAGTAATTTGCTCTTTTAGCTTTATAGTATTTGTTAGTTTCATCTTTTGCTTTTGGAGTTTTTAAATATTCTTCGCTCACATCAATCTTGTTGATTCATATGAACGATAATCAATCATTCTAATTCTGAACATTGATTATGACCGACAGTCTTGTGTTTAATGTGAGTATTTTATTAGGATAAAAAGGTTTTCCTAAATTAAACAAACTCGCTTTTAAAAAAGATGATTTTTATCAAGCTTTACGCAAAATGAGTTTTTGCAAATCGTTTTAGCAAAAAGAATATTAATAAAAAAACAAAGACAAAACCAATGGATAGCGTCATCCAATAAGGCTCTCCTTCGATCATGTTATCCAATCCTTGGAAAGCCCAATGTGTTGGGATGATTCCAAAAGCAAAGTTGTATTTTGAAACAAAAAATGCAAGTAAAGGAATGGAGGTAATTAGGTTTACCAATTTAAACCAAGTCATGCCTTCCATCTTGTTTTTTGAAAGTACGGTCACTAGTAAACTCAAAACCTGAGTCATTAATCCACAAAGGATGGCCAATAAAATCATTGGTAATATCGGAATTTCGTAAAAGGGTTGCCAGATCAAAAGAACTAAGGTCATCAGTGTTGCAATCAAAAAAGGAACAAATAATCTCGATGCTACATATCCTATTTTCGAAACTGGCATCACGCCATATACTTTCGCTACCTCAATATCTTTTTCATGGATCATTACCATGCTGTAAATAAAACCAAACATGGTGCTCGTTTGCATCGTCGCTCCCATTAGGACAATCGGAATAAATTCATCCACTCCTTCGTATTGCTCTGCCAGCATCGGCATTAGCCAAAGCACGATTGCAAAGATCAAAAAAGGCATGACCAAAAATATCCGAAGCGATGGATCTCTGAATATCAATTTAAAATCGATGATGGATAATAAAATTAATTGGTTCATCATGCAGCTTTTACAATACGTTTTACAAATATTCGATACACCACAAAATAAAGTACAGGTATCCAAACTAAAGTAGTCAAGTATGCGAGACCAATCGTCAATGAATCCTGTTTTTTATAAAAAGAAT
>CAKZTD010000275.1 GCA_937921595.1 uncultured Saprospiraceae bacterium | reverse complement strand
ACTGAACAACCTACGATTGTAAAATTATCATTACGATCTAAAGGCGATATTTCTGTTCAAGAAATTGCTCAAAAGCATTTCAAAGGTGGTGGTCATAAAAATGCTTCCGGAGGTTCTTCTTATTCTACATTGAATGGAACCATCAATAAATTGAAACAAATCCTTCCCCAATATAAAGAAATGATTTCAGCTTAGTTTGATTAAGCTTTAGAAGGAAGATGTTCAAAAATATCTTCCTTCTATTTTTAAAATAAAATCCCAACGATGAATAAATTTACCTTTGCTTTTTGCCTATTGGCTGCTATAGCTTTTATTTCATGTGATCCTGACTCTAAAAAAAGTACAACAAATACATCAGTTAGTTTAGCTAGTAACGATTGCCCCGTTCCTCAAAATGCAAGTGGCACAAAAGGAATTTCCTGTTCAGGTTATGACTACATACATCACGTAAGCAATAATACAACTAAACCCAATGTTGGTGATCAACTCAAATACCACAAACTGGTTTTTAAAAATGATACAACACTTTTGCAATCCACTTATATGCTATTGGAGCCAAGAGCCGATATTTTAATACCAAGAGATTCTGTTCCTAAACCACCACATCCAACTTATGATGTTTTATTTTTAATGTCTCCAGGGGATAGCTTAACGGTTTATCAATCTTTGGATACCTTTCCTGCTGAGAAATTACCTAAGAATATTACCAACAAAGATTTTTTTACTTATCATTTAAAATTGCTTTCGATAAAACCGAAGGAAGTCATCGACGCTGAGATCAATGCAACTAAAGCAAGGCATGTCTCGACAACTGATTCTTTACGTACGTTTATCAAAGATTATAAAGCTGGAAAATTAGACGATAAAATTGTTACTACCGAAAGTGGATTAAAATATGTGATGCATAAAAAAGGAACTGGGAAAGAAGTTAAGGATGGTGGATTCGTAAAAGTGCATTATACTGGTGTTTTGGAAGATGGTACCTTATTCGATGGTACTTATCAATCAGCAAAACCATTTCCTACACGGATAGGAAGAAAGCAAGTTATTGCAGGATGGGATGAAGGTATACCATTAATGAAAGAAGGCGGTGAAGCTACCTTCTTCGTTCCTTATCAACTAGCTTATGGAATCGCGGGAAGACCTCCAGGAATTCCTCAACGGGCAGACTTGTTTTTTCACATTTCCTTGGTTAGTGTTTATTAAGGTGGTAACGATAAAAATAAAAAAGCGGTCAAACACCTTGGTTATTTAAATAAAACCAAACTGTTTAACCGCAATTAAAATCGGATTAGTCCCTGTTTGAAATCAATCAAACAGGGGTTAATTTTTTATAGCATTATCTAGTTACTGTTCCTGTAGGATTTGTACCTCCAGCATTATTGTCCATACTATATAATGTGTGATCTTCTGCATCCGCAGGGACACCACCAACCAATGGTTTCAATAAGAAAGGTGCAGCACTGTTGTCTGGCTGAGGCTCAATTGAAATTACAATTGCAGCTTCTCTCAAATCAACAGGAAATGTTACACCTGTTGGAGCATTCAGTAAGAAATCTTCTCCTGGGTAAGCAGGACCTGAATCCATTCCACTGTGAATAGCAGCATTGTCAACTCCAGATACTGATGTAAAAGTACCAGTAGAAACTGGTGTTCCTCCTACAACTGCCCAACCTTCATATGCCCATCCATCAGGAAGGGTAGGAAGTGTAAGTCCAGGTCCAGGACCAGCAGTTGGATCTAAAAACCAAACACCACTTCTTTCGTCAGCAGCGTCACCATCTCCATTTGTTGGAGTAGCTAAGATATAAGCACCAGCTGCTGTTGTCAAATCATTACCCAAAGCAGCACCATCTCCAATAGAAAGTGTACTAGTGTTACCACTGAAATCTCCACCAAGAATCTTTACAGCACTTGGTGCAGGGTCACTATCTTGTGTAGGCTCGATCGAAACAACAAATTTTGTAGCAGCATCTAAATCATCTCCCGCAACATCAAAAGCAGTTTTAGAAAGTGCTCCATTTGCGTCTACAGAAAACAAACCAGTAGATATTGGTGATCCATCAACGATTAACCATCCTTCATACATATAGTCAGCTCCAAGATCTTCAAGCCCAGAGATATTAATATTCAGTGTTTTGTCTTCCGGTGCATTATCATCATCACCACAAGAGCTCAAAAATCCGACACTAAAAACAGAAACGAAAAATAAAAGGTTTTTTAATTTAAACATAAATAATACATTTTTTAAAGTAGTTGGTTAGCCCAACTTTTCTGGTTTATAAAATTAAATAGTTTAGTACTTTTTGAAAAACTTATAGCGCAAAATTACAGCCAGTCTATTACAACATCCTCACAGAGAAATCACATAAGTATCACAACGGAACCCGTTTGTTTTTTACATTAAAACAAGACATTGTAATTCAGAGGATTAGGTGAATAAAATCCGAATTAAATATTTTTTCTCTAATTAGAAAACCGTCTTGACCAAGACATTTCACTTTTGTGGAGTGCTGAAATTAGCTTTAAATTAGCAGCAAGAAAATTTGACTACCAAGAAGTATTATAGAACCGTGATAACTTTGTGATACTTAATGGCTAAATTTGGACATCAATCGAAAAGTAAATTAACAAACCACACAATATGAAAAAAGTTTTGGTCATAGAGGACGATATTAATATTGTAGACCTCTTGGAAATTCATTTAAAAGATCTGGATTGTACAATAAGCAGAGCTCATGATGGTGAATTAGGATTGTCTTTAGCTACTACCCACCAATACGATTTAATCATTCTTGATGTGATGCTTCCTAAAATGGAAGGGATGGAAGTTTGTCGTCAGATTCGTGCAAATAAAAATACGACTCCAATTTTGATGCTTACTGCAAAATCGGAAGAGATCGATAAGGTTCTCGGTCTTGAAACAGGTGCCGATGATTATTTGACAAAACCATTTAGTGTTCGAGAGTTTATAGCTAGAGTTAAGGCGATTTTCCGTCGAACCAAGATGTTGCAAGACAGTATGGGCGAGACTAAAGACCCTGTTTTGAAATACGATAAATTACATATTGATATTGATAAGCGGAAAGTGACGATTGAAGAGAATCGGGTAGAGCTCTCACCAAAAGAATTTGAATTGCTCACTTTACTGGCTTCCAATCCAGGTAAAAGTTTTAGCAGACAACGAATTTTAAATTTGGTTTGGGGTTATGACTTTGAAGGCTATGAACATACGGTTAATTCACATATAAATCGACTGAGAGGTAAAATCGAATTTGATATTAATGACCCTAAATACATTTTGACTTCTTGGGGTGTTGGTTATCGATTTACTGAAGATATTTAAATTCCCCACCCCCCTTAAATAATTACTTCAAATTAAAAATCCATGTTCCTAAATAAATAAGTATGGGATATTCAAACAAACTTTTTATAAAAATATCATTAGCCTTTTTGGGAGTTTTAGTTGCCTTAGGTTTGATGTACGTTGCGATCTCAGGATATGTAGCCAACCGTTATTTGAAAGAGGTAAATCAGAAGCTTTATGGTGGGATTGCAGCTAGTACAGTAAAAGAGGCTTATCCTTTTAAAGATGGTGTAGTGAATACACTTGCAGTAAAAGATATCATGCATTCTACCATGGTGATGAACCCTAGTGTTGAGGTTTACTTGTTGGATACAACCGGAGAAATCCTGGAATATGTTTCTCCATTTAATCCGGTGATATTGGAAAGAGTAGACCTAGGACCAGTCCATCATTTTCTGGAGCAAGAAGGAAAGTGTTTTATACAGGGTGATGATCCTAGGCATCCAGGAAAACTAAATGTTTTTTCTGCATCTCGAGTCGAAAAAGATGGAAAATTAGAAGGCTACATGTACATCATTTTAGCAAGTGATGAACAAGCTGCTGTTACTTCTAGTTTGTTCGGGAGTTATATGCTTCGCCTTGGTGCCAATATGTTTTTTGTTGCACTCATCGGAGCATTATTGATTGGAATATTTGCCATTTGGTATTTAACAAAAAGCCTAAGATCAATCACTAGTACCGTAATTCGTTTTAAAGAAGGAGATTATGAAGCAAGAATCGGAGATGATGACAAAGGGGATTTAGCTCCTTTGGCCAATACCTTCAACGACATGGCAGATACCATCAATGAAAATATTGAAGAGATTAAATCAGTAGAGCGTTTGCGTAGAGAATTGGTTGCTAATGTTTCTCATGACTTAAGAACTCCTTTGGCCATCATGCAGGGATATGTTGAGACGATGTTAATGAAAGACGCTACCTTAAGCCCTGAAGATCGTAAGAAATATCTAGGGACTGTACTGAGTAGTTCTGAAAAATTATCTAAATTAATTACTCAACTTTTTGAATATTCAAAATTAGAAGCTAAGCAAATCCAACCTCAGAAAGAGCCGTTCTTTATGTCTGAATTGGTGCAAGATGCTTTAGGCAAATATAAAATCCTAGCAGAGCAAAGAGGGATTAACTTAGTGTTTGATCGTTCTCCAAATCTTCCTATGGTTTTTGCTGACGTGTCTTTAGTCGAGCGTGTTATTCAAAACCTGATGGACAATGCATTGAAGTTTACACCAGATGAAGGATCGATTACGTTAAAATTAGTAGAAGAGAAAAATGGAGTAGAATTAAGGATTACTGATACAGGACCAGGAATTTCCGAAGAAGAACAAACTCATATTTTTGAAAGATATTTTAAAGCAAATAATGGTTCTTCTAAATCTACTGGTGCAGGATTAGGCTTGTCTATTGTTAAAAAGATTTTAGAAATTCATAATGCTACCATTCAGGTAAGTAGTAAACCAAACCAAGGATCTACTTTCTTTTTCCAGCTTCCAGCTTATCAAGGAGCTTGATATAAAACGCGTTCTGTAGCAAGCGGTGTTTCGTTTTTAAACACACTAAAAAAGTAAATACCGCTTGCTGCATGATCTAATTTAAGATCAAAAACATTCTCACCACTCATTGCTTCAAATTCATGAATTCCTACCATTTTTCCAATGCTTGAATAGATCATAACTTTTATAGTAGCTGGACTTGCAAGATCTAAGTTTAGATTTGTTTTATTTGAAAAAGGATTAGGATAGATAGACAGTTTTTGTTCTTCCTCTTGTTCTAATGTAGAAACCAGTCCACAAGTTGACACAATATAAGATTCACTAAAATTACTTAAACCCAAATCGCAAATGCTTTGGATTTGTAAATCATATTTCAGGCAAGAATCTAATTCACTCAGCATAATATAAGTGTTTGTGCTTGAGATAAATTGCCAAGGTAAATCTAAACTATCAAGAGGTCGATATCTTATTTTATAAGAAATAGCATCAGGTACTGGAGCTAGAGAAAGTGCTATATTCGAAAAATCAATAGGGAGGAATGAGGTCAGTTCAGTGACCGAGCATAGATCATCATTTTCTTCAACAATATTAATACAGTACTCTTCAATTTCACCTCCAAATTCATTTTCACAGGGATCCAAAAGTGGACCATCATGCTTCATACTTATCCTCATTCTTGT
>CAKZTD010000274.1 GCA_937921595.1 uncultured Saprospiraceae bacterium | reverse complement strand
CGCATCATTGACCGCAATACCAACCAGCATGATTATTCCGATAATCGCCATAATGTTGAGCGGCGTTTGTAACCAATAAAAAGTGGCAATCGTACCGACAACCGCTAAAGGAATCGTCAACAAAATAGTAAATGGATGTATTAAGGATTCAAATTGTGAAGCCATAACCATGTATACCAAAATGATCGAAAGGAACAAGGAGAAAGTCAAACTCTTTAAAGAATCTTGTCGTCGAGTTTCGTCGCCGACTACAGTAATACTATAATTTAGCGGAAGCTCTATTTCCTTTAATTGATCTCTTATTTTTTGGGCCAGAAATTCTAATGGAATTTCGGCATCTGTTTGAGCATAAACTTTCCCAATTCTGTTTTGGTTGCGACGATGAATTTCGCGGGCAGCTGATGAAATTTTTAAAGTAGCAATTTCATTGAGTCGATATAGTTTTTCTCCTCCTTTAATCGTCATACTTTCAAATGCTTTGATCCCTTGTTCTGGTAATTGGAGTTCGATATCGATCATCTCGCCAGCTTGTTCTAAGCGTCCTACATTTTTCCCTTTTAGTTGATCTTGAATTTGAGAAACCACATTGTTCATATCCAGATTATAAAGTCCTAGTTTAAATCGGTCAAATAATATTTCAACTTCAGGAGCTCCTTGTTCGATAGAAGTACGAAGATTTAATAAGTCTGGAATCGTGGACATTTTATCGCGCGCAGCTTGGGTCAAAGTCTCGATGATTTTCAAATCATCTCCTTTAACTTCGACCATAAGTGGCGCTTCTTCTACCCGAAGAATACTATTAAGAGAAGACGCTTCTGGTGAAAAAGAAAACTTGACCCCAGGTATTCCACTAAGCGCTTCATCTAATGCAGCTATAACTTTATGCGTTCCCAAACGAGTACTATCGACCAGAGCAATTTCAACAGTCGCCGTATGCTCTCCTTGAAAAACGGCCGTCTGTCCGCCGCCTGGATCTGTTTTAGGGCCAATATGACTATATATAAATTTTAGATCCTTTCCTAAGCCTTCTTGAATAATTTCTTCTACATTATTTACCGTTGCCGCCGTTCTTTCTAGAACAGTTCCTTCCGGCATTTGCACGTCCATTTTAAATTTCTTTGTAGTCGCGCTAGGCATAAATTCCGTTCCAATAGAAGGATAAATACTTGCCGCACCAGCAATTAATAAAGCCGCTAATAAAACAATGATCCATCGAAATTTCAATAAGCCTTTAAGAAATCGACCATATCCTGTCAATTGAATAGATTTCGCTTTTGCTGGTAAAGTCCGTTTTCGATAAAAGCGGTAATACAACATTGGTATCACAAAAATGGCAACGAACAAAGAGGATAATAAAGAGAACGCTACGGTCCAGGCTTGATCTTTAAATAATTCTCCTGCGGCATCTTGCAAATAAATCACTGGTAAAAAAACGATGATGGTCGTCAAAGTAGAAGCCGTGATTGCTCCTCCAACTTCAGCGGTTCCGTTTATGGCTGCTGTTTTGACATCGAGTCCAGATTCATGATTTCTAAAAATATTTTCGAGCACAACTATCGCATTGTCCACTAACATTCCAGCTCCTAAAGCCAGTCCACCTAAGGTCATAATATTAATGGTTAGTCCATTAAAATACATCAAGGTAAAGGTCGCAACGATCGAAATCGGAATGGCAATACTGATAATTATAGTAGTTCCAAATCTATGTAAAAAGAAAAACAATACTACAACTGCTAATCCAATTCCTATCAATGCGGTTTCACTAACTTCGTCTACTGCATTTTTTATAAAGGTCCCTTGGTTGGATATTATTTCAAAATCATAGCCCGGTAAGGCATCAGTTATTCCATCTAGTGCTTCCGTTATTTCTTCTACCGCTTTGACCGTATTGAACCGATTTTCTTTATAGATAGACAAGCCTATACAACGGCGACCATTAATGCGGACAATATTTTTGGGATCTTTATTTGTGAATGTTGTTTCGGCAACGTCCTTTAAATAAATCGGAGCCTTTTTGGTATTGCTGACGTTTTGTGCTTCAGCGGTATTTCCGGCTGCGGAAACTGTTGGAGTTTGTGCTTCTTTATACCCAACTATTAGTTGATTGAAATCATCCTCCGTTTCCAGCATTCCAATTCCTTTGACAGTATAATTTAAACCTAAATCTTGAACCGTACCTCCAGAGATATTTTGATTGTAACTTTGAATCTTTTGCGCTATAGCGTCCATGGTAATCTGGAACGCTTCCATCTTATAAGGAATAGGTTTGATCACCACTTCTTGTTCGAGTTCACCAGAAAGAGAAACTTGAGCCACTCCTTCCAATCGAATCAATTCATTGCTGAGGTAATTTTCACCTACCTTTCGGAGTTCATTTAAATCACTAATTTCTGGATGGCTAATTCCGATCAGCATAATTGGAGCGCTATTCGGATCGTATTGCGTTACGCTAATTCGTTCTAGCTCTCCTCCCTGATTAAAATCATTAAGGGCTTTTTGCAAATCGAGAAAAGCCTCGTCCATATCTTTTTCCCAGGTATATTCTACGGTCAACTGTGCCGAACCAATACGGACCAAAGCAGACACTTGAGTGACTCCTTGCTGCCTCATAGTTAAGGCTTCAATTTGTTCTACATATTGTTTTTCTATTTCCTCTGGAGCTTTTTCCCCTGCGAGGATTTCAACAAAAAGGCGAGGGGAATTTAAATCTGGTAACAGATCAACTCCCAAGCGGGAATAAGAAATGTACCCTAGGATACAAATACCTAAAATAGCCATCAAGATGGTTACTGGATACTCAACCGCAAATTGTGTTAGTTTCTTCATTTCAGTACTTTCACTTTGGATTTATCGCGAAGAGTTTCGAAACCTTTTACCACTAATCGTTCATTTTCTTTCAGGCCACTTAGCACCTCAATCATATCATCATTCTCAATTCCCGTTTCAATGATGCGTTCAAATGCGGTGTTCTCTTCTACCACAAAAACCCGTTTACCTCGTTGATCTGAGATGATAATTTCTTTGGGAATAATAATGATGTCATTTTTTTGTTTAACCTTGATTAAGGTCTTTACAAACATTCCCGGACGAATCAATAAGTTTGGATTATTGAATCGAACCTTTGCTAAATAAGTCCGGGTACTAATATCTATGGCTGGAGAAATTTCTGTAATCTTCCCAGAAAGCGTATCATCAGGCACACTGTAATTAGTGATCTGTACACCTTGTCCAATCTTAATTTCATTCATAGTATTTTCAGGTAAGTTGACATCAATGTACATTTTTGAATAATTCATGATTTTACCTAGTGGGGCGCCTTGTTGTATAATACTATTTGGTGTGTAATGTGGAAATTCTACGATCACTCCGGAGATAGGAATATCCATTTTCAGTTTCTCCAATCTGATTTCCGCATTTTCTAAATCATTTTTTGCTGTGGTAACTTGTAGCTCTGCATTTTTGACCTCTCGCTCTGTAACCCCTCCTTTTTCAAATACAGACCTTTGTTTTTGGAGAGTCTTTTCTGCCAGCTCTAAATTCATTTTTTTGGACTCAAGACTAATGGCATTGACATATTCTTTGTCCTTTATTTCCATAAATGCTTGTCCGGCTTTTACACGATCTCCTAGTTTATAAGGGCGATTATATTGAGGATGATTTTTCAAAATAAATTCACCCCCAAGCTTGGCACTCATTTCCATCTCTTTGTCTGCCATAGCATTTCCAGTCGCAATGGTGTAGCGAGAAAGCTTATCGGTTTTTATTTGATCAATGGATACGGGTGCCGCAATATCAATTCTGGGGCTTTCTTCTTCTGGCTGATCACAAGCGAATAAAGCCAGTAAGGTAAATCCGATGAGGTAAATATGTTTTTTCACTATGGTTTGTTTTTTGTTTTTTAAATTTCAGGCATCTTTTATATGTGCTTGGAAAAAATCTACACGTAAAAGAATAATCAATATTCTTCCTCTCCCTTATTCTCTTGGCAAAGCCAGCGAAACAGGTTCTTGCGTTTCCCAATCGTATAAGGTCAGTATTTTGAGATCAAGTAATTGAGTTTTATAATTAATTAGTGCCCGGGCTAGTTCTATTTTCTTGCTAGACAATTGAGTTTGAAATTGATTCAAATCAATCCCTGATAAATCACCATTGATATATCTTTCATTATTGATCTCGTAGGTTCGTTTTGCATTTTCTACATTCTTTCTTGCAATCTCGATTCGAGGCATCTGGGTTTGGACACTTCGATAAGAACGGCGAATATCCATTCTGATTTGTTTTTCGTCTTCTTTGAGTTCCAGTCTTTGAGTCTTCAAAGAAACCTCTTGTGATTGAATTCGTGCTTTACGTTCGCCCCAATCCCAAATAGGAATATTGAGCGTAAGCCCAACACTAGGATTACTCGTTGGAGAATCGTACACTTTACCAAAATCTTCATTATCTCCGAAGATCCCCAATGTCAATTGAAGATCGGCTCTAAATTCATTCATGGATTTTGTTCTTTCCATTTCGAAAAGAGATTTATCAATATTGATTTGGCGCTGTCTAAGTTCTAATCTAGATTTCAATGCATATTCAATTGCTTTTTCTAAATCAACAACAACTTGCGTGGCATCCAAAGCTGTGATCAACTGAATATCTTCATCGAGGTTCATCCCGATCTCTCTTTTGAATAATTCTTCTGCATTTGCTAGCCCTAGTTCATTGTCTTGAACCGATAACTGGGCATTGGCAAAGTTTAATTCCGCTTGGTATAATTCTTCTCTAGCAATTAAACTCGCTTCGACTTTCATTTTGACTATTTCAAAATTTTTCGAAGTGTTTTCCAATTCTTCACGGGAGATATCCAAATTCAATTGAGCCAAGTAAACATCAAAAAATTGACTGGTAATTGTTTTTTCCAAAGTCAATCGCTGGATTGCATAATTCAAATTTGCGTTTTCATAATTGAGCTCTAGTTCATCCAAAGCCATCTGCCGACGGTTGTAAGTAAACAGTGGTTGATTGATTACGATGTATACATTATTGGAAAATGCTTTATTAGAGTTTTCACCTAAATTTGCAATCTCCGTTTTATTATTTCTCCAACCAAAGGTATTGAACAGGCCAATGGAACCATCTGTTTTTAAAATAGGTTGCTCTACTTGAAAAGTCCCTGAAGAGCTAAGCCTTTCGTTTGTAAACCATTGTGAAAACTGGTCGTCAAATTGTCTGCTATTACTAAAACTAAAAGGATCAAGCGTCAGTGAAAACCGAGATTTTAAGGATGCCCTTTCGGCTCTCAAGCTGTGTTGATATTGTTCTATATTTAGTAAAGAACGCTGGATAGAAGGACTTCCTAATTCCGCAATATCCAAAGCACCTTGCAAGGAGATTGGTGTTTGTGCAAGTACAGAAAAATTGAAAAAGAAGCATAACCCAATCAGCCCGAAGGAGGGAAGGCGTAAAAAGCTGAGCACTGGGAGTCTATTCATAATCGTAAATTTTTATTTAAATAGTAAGCCAAAATAACTGGCTCAATAAATCTTTTAAGTCCGTCCAAAATCTCTTGCGTAATTTCCAGTAATAATATTTTCCTATTTTCTTTTTGTCTTGAGACGAAAAGAAACAAAAAAATCAAGGCTGTATACTTTTCTTAACATAAAAATCAATTCAAAAGTAAAAGGCTGTTCTCCTAACTTTTGGCTCCAGAATTAAATTTAACAATTGATTCTTACCAAAAATTTTATTTTAGTTCCGGATTATATTTATGTGGTTAAGTCTGTTGTATAGCTATATGACCACATATCTACATCTCTATATTCTTGACGCATTTGATTATTGTTCTTAATCTTAAATTAATTATCTATCATTATTTCTGTCCCACTACTTATTTGCATCAATCCATTTTCACCAATTTAATCGCATCAGCAAAAATGGCTCTTAGTTTTGTTTCATTGCTCAAAGAAATAGTAACTGTATCAGATGAAAAAGAATAATCTCCTAAAGCCGTCCATCCTGCCGGACTTTGATGGCTCAATTCTATCGAGGGGTGATCCGTTCCGTTCTGATGTGGTATAGAAAACTGATAGTTTCCTTTTAGGTTCCGATCCCACCTGAAGGAATCATCTTTATAAACATGGTAGTACACCTCGTATCGACCAGGATCAGCAATTGGAATTTTCCATTTGACCTTCTTGGATCCATCACCTGATTTTATGTAAAATGCGGAACGAATAAATTCTCCAAAGAATTCATCGCTCGTCGTGGCCGTCCAATTTAATGGAGGACGCCAAACGCGAGTTCCTTTATATTTAAACCCGTCTCCTTCTTTGGGTTTCAACCATTTGCGTAAGCGACTAACTTCTTCAAAGTGAGAAAATTCAAAATCCGGACTTTCATTGTCTACAATGATCTCTCCTTTATTAGCCAATACCAGTGGCTCCTCAATAATCGATTCTCCTTCTTTCGCATTTTTAATAGAACTCTTACCAATCTGTTCGAAATTATATTCAATTTGGTTGGGTAGATTCCCTGAACTTAGTGTGTTGAAATGAATACCAGTTGGCTCTGTTACCGTTAAATAAGAAGCTTCTTTAGTTTGCCCTGGTTCTAGATAAAGTAATTTTTCATTGTCTTTATTTTCGTCTGGATGTAAAGTAACTTTTATTACTCCTTCTGCAGATCCATCATTAGTAACTTTAAAACTGACCCGAATCATTTCTTTATTTCCTGCTAATACTTTTTCTGCAACAGGTGTACTAATTCGGTAACGGGAGAGTTGAATTTCATTGAACCACTTTTCCATTTGGTCTGATAAATCTACTCCGAATTCATTTTGAAGTCTTTCATTAAAATTCTCGAAAGGCAGATTTTGAAAACGGGTTTCTGCTAATAGTTCACCAATAAAATTGCGGAACTGATCCGTATCAGCTTTAGCTTGAATGATAGAGAACAGTGTCTCTCCTTTCAATTCAATGACGTTGTCAATTAGTTCTTGATTTTCTTTTAGATTAAGAATTTCGGCAAAAGTTTTTTCTTGTAAAACCATATTCGCCAATTCATTTTGGGTACTTCCACTATTTCGTCGAACCCATTCGGGGCCTGCATTTTCTGACCCTCTGAGATAAGATTCAAACACTCGGTTTAGAACGGGCCAATCCTCTGAATCAAGGTTGTTGCTCATTTCATAAAATTGTACAAACTGGTAGTAAGGATTGATTGATTCTTCAACTACAGTCCCTTGACTATTGGAATTAGTACTCATATCCTTGAAGCGAAAAAATCGATCTATAAATTGATGGAGTACTAGTGTTTGAAGTTCTTCCGGGGTCTTGTCTCTATTTCTACCCCATCTTTTTTGACGCTTAACATAGCTTTTAAAATCATTGATTCTGCTAAACAAACCTTTCTCTGGGAAGTAAACCAGTCCGGCTTGATTATTCTGATGAATGGATGTCCAGGTACGATCATAGGATTTGAAATGGCCTGGAACTTCTACAATAGAAAATCCTTTGAAAGGATATTTCAAATCTATATTACGTTCATAGTCGCGTAAGCGTTCTAAAATAATCGCAGGTAAAGTATCTCGAATATCAGGAAAGGCATCATGGAAATAATCATGTCCTTCAATATGGTAAACAGAAAATTCAAGGCTATCAATTTGTAGGCTTTTCTTTTTGTAATTGCCAATAGATAAGGATAGTTGAGGAAGTGCAAAATCTCGTTCAAAGTAATAAGTGTCTTCAGCTATTTCCTTGATCTGACCTGAAGAAACAGGAATCAAACCAGGCAAAGTTTTAACCGTTAATTTGTAATCAATAAAATCTTTTCGAAACCAAGAAGTACTAAGCGTACTGTATCCTACTCCAGCTTGAAGATACCATTGAGCTTCATGAGTTAATAATAAAAACTGGGATTGTATAAATACAGATTGTCTTCCTATGTCAAATAGATAATCATCTGGCCTTTTAGATTTAAGCTTATGATCTACATCAATAAACATCGCATCTTCATCTATGGTACCTGCGTAATTGACTTGCAGATTAACTTTTGTACCCGCTGGAATGATCGTATCAAACTGGACTAATAGCAGCTGCAGCTTCTGTTCAAATTTGATTGGCTGCCCTTCAAATAGAACAGCCCTTACATTTAAACCCGGATTTAAATTAAAAACAAATTTCTTGCTTTCTACTTTGGCATTACCAATAATTTTTGATTCAACACTAATTCCGTCTGCTGCTTGCGTCAATAAAATTTCGTGATCTTGGATATCAATTTGAGCATAAGAAAGATATTCATTATTCAGCGCGATCATCTGTTCCGGGAGTTCTACACTTTTATGATATCGATTCAAATGTTGGTTACCCAAATAAATTCCACCACCCATAAATCCTATTGCGAATATGAAGGACATTAGATTTTGTAACCGAGATTGAGGAAGTCGTTTTAATAACAGAATTGATATAAATATAAATCCAAAACCAAAACAAGTATACATTCCTCGAAGTGTCCAAATGGTTTCCCAATCTCCAAATCCTGTAATCTGCGAATGAAACATAGGCAGGTGAAAAGCCATGTAATCAAAGAGATAATTATGAGAACTTTTCAGGTAGATCAAACTAGAAATAATGTAACCAACTAGTATCACAAAAGTCAAAGCTTGGTTTCGAATAATGCTCATCATCAAAGAGGACAAGCCTATGATAAAAACCAAAGTAGGAATAGAAATCAAAGCAGGATAATACAGAAATGCCTGCCAGTCGATAGAAGTATCTTTTGCTAATGAATTAAATATTAGGCTTAATCCTAATGCAGCTATATTAACCAAAAGAAAAAGGGATAGGATACTCCATGCTTTTCCTAAGACATAACTCGCGTTACTCATGGAGCGAACATAAAATACCTCTGTCGTATCTTGCTTGCGATCTCTTTTGATAAATTCGGCAGACAGAAAAACAGCAATGATGGCCTGTCCAATATTTAAAAGATAAATAGCAAGGTATGGCATATTGGAAGGAACGGCTCGATATATCCAAGTTTGGTCTCCAACTTGAGAAACTTCTCCCATATTAAATACAAAGATGAAAAACAGAGTCAGCCCTGAGAATATCCGAAAAAACCAACTACGCAGTAGGATTTTTCTTTCGTATTTTGCTATGGTCAAAAAAGTTGAAGGCATTTTTTATTGTGGTTTCAAGTCTTCAGCAAATAGTGCTTCAACTTATATTTCTTGGTTTTTTAGAGTGTGTTCTACAAAATAAACATAAGCATGTTCCAAGTTCGGTTGAACAGGTTCCGCTTCATACCCTATAACTTCATCAGCTACTACCGTAATTTTCCAACCATCTTTCATCATCACCGTGGCCACTACTTCATATTTTTGAGTTACTTCTAAATATTCTTTTTCAGTCGCAAAAATAGACCAGACATGTCCTTGCGCTTGTCTGATTAGTTCTTCTGGTGGACCAGAAAAAGCGATCTGACCTTTATTCAAAAGAGCCATATGCTCACATATACTGGAAATGTCGGCAACGATGTGAGTTGATAGAATGATGCTTACATCTTGGGAACCTAATCTGGCTAGAAGATTACGAAAACGAATCCGTTCTTCTGGGTCAAGACCCGTAGTTGGTTCATCAACAATTATAATCTGGGGTTCATTGATTAGTGCCTGAGCAATCCCCAAACGGCGCTTCATTCCACCTGAAAGTTTACTAGCTTTGCGGCTTCTTACATCAAAAAGACCAACATCTTCCAATAATTTATCTACTGCTTGATTTCGTTTTCGCCTACTACTCATTCCTGCCAATCGGGCAGCATAATCCAAAAATTCATAAGTTTTAAGGTTAGAAAAAAAACTAAAATCTTGAGGTAGGTAACCCAACATGCTCCTAACATAGGCTCTGTTTTTTGCAGCATCTTTTCCATTAACCATTACTCTTCCGCTACTTGGTTTCATCAAACTAACCAGAATACGAATCAAGCTTGATTTTCCTGCACCATTGGGTCCCAATAGTCCAAACATGCCTTCCTTGATTTCAAGATTGACATCTTTCAAAGCCTGATTTCCGTTAGGATATTTCTTATGGAGACCTTGTATCGAGATATTCATTCAGTCGTTTTAGTTGGTTTCATTCCCAATTTAATACCTTAGAAAGTATTCAAAGATTAATTGATTCTATTTTCGATTAATACTTATGTGGGGTCGACCAGTTGGATGAAAATGGGGGAACTAAACTATTGAGTATAGAGCTAAGGATTGAATATTGGTTGGACGCAATTTAGGATCGGAGCTTGAATTGGGATAATTGGGCGGAGTGAGGAATGGCGGGATGGCCTTTATTGGATATTCTTTTGAACAGCCGAGGAAGAAAGAATAATCAATATTGATTAGCATCCCATTTTAGATTACTTCGTTTTAAATAAAACAGATTGTGGCGAAATTCACCTTTAGAACCCTGACTTTTCTATAATAAAAGAAATTGCCCCATATACTTTTACTTAAAGCCTTGTAGTTATTACATACAAAAACACAACAGTATGAGACTATTGATATTCCGGTTAAGTGCCATTTTACTTTCCTATATATTACTTCCATCTATCTCATCTGGTCAGAGGATAAGAACCGTTGAAACAAAACCGATCAGCAACCAACAATACCTTGAACGAGATGATCTTTTTATCATCCAGAAATATGACAGTACGACTCAAATCCTGCATATGTACATGATCAATAGTACCGATTCTTCCATTTTATTATCTACTTATAGAAATGGTAATTCGGCATTTAATCTAATGGTAAAAAATACTGTTGGAGATTGGCAAACAGTAAGTTTATTCATTGAGGATTATCGATTTAGGAATTTTCCGACTATTGTACACGAACCCGACAGTATTAAAATGCTCCTTCCTTCAAATTCCTATATTTCCGATTCTTTCCCTTTTAGAGGTAAAATGAATAACCTTAAAACAGAGGTCCAATTTTTTTCAAAAATTAACGATCAGCTGGTATACTCAGACCCTATCTCTATTGCTATGGATAGTATACTTGGATTGACCAACCAAGAAAAAAAAGTAGTAAGCATTGATAAATATTTATTACATGAAAAGAAAGAGAAATCCAGACAACATGCACAATTAGAAAAAGTGGATGTCTTAATGAAATTACCCAATAAAGAGCATGAAGCTTATGATTTATTTAGTAGACTATTGCTGACAGATTCTAAATCGGATAAAGTCCGTTATATGAAAGGAAAGTTATTATATATATCTGCGATTAAGGGCGACAAAATCACTACGAATATAGAAAAGTTTGTATTGTATAATGCGGTCATCAATGAATTGTCAAAAATTAAGTCGACGCAAAAATTTTCAAACCTAGGTAGATACTATACTAGGTCTAAGAAAGCCGTTGATAGCTTTAAAGCCTATAAATTAACTCCGTCCGATTGGGATGTAATAAATAATTTGAAATGTGATCAATCGACCGAAGCGGAATATTGTTACCTAACAAGAATACTCAAAGAAAAGATAGCTCCTGAACTTGCAAGGCAAAAACGAAAAGCTGCCGCTAACATTACAAATTACACTTATATATCACAAAAACTCTCGGAAACTCCAGATATCCCAGATTGTAAGGATCTGAAAGATGCTAGTAAAAAGCAAAAGTGTTTTGGTACAATATTACTAAACCATATTTATAAGCATTTAGAATATCCAAAAATAGCCCGAGATAATAAAATTGAAGGAACTGTTGTGATCCAAGTACACTTTGATAATGACAAACAGACGTATTGCGCAAAGATTCTTAGAGATATTGGGGCTCGTACAGGTAAGGCAGCACTAAAGGCAACTCTTTTAGCTATAGAAGAAATACTTACCGATTACAAGCCTTGTAATCAGAAATGGAAACCGTCTAAGGCCAGAGGGAATCCGGTGACCATGAATTGGAACGTCCCGGTTAAATTTAAACTGTAAAAGTATTTTCACCCTTCTGCAAAAATTTTAAAATTCTTCCTTCAACTTAATGAATACCTTTTTTTGATCTTCATTTAAATTATCTGCGGTAAAAATTGAAATCCCTTTTGCTCCTTTTCCTTTTGCTAGTCGAATCGCTTTTTCAAGGTCCTCTGCTTTTTGTAATGCAGGACTATATAATCCAGCATAAATTGGAAAATCAACATCACGAACCCCTTGCTCTGTTGCAAAACCTATCCAGTTAATATTCTCTCGATAAAAATTTTGATAGAGCATCGGATAAGCTGCATCGAGGTTCCAATCGTTCCAAGCTTGCCGAACCATTTGGCGAGACATTTCTGGAAAAGGAAAAACTGCTGCAGTCATTTTATGCTTACTTTCATGAGCGATTTCGACCAATTCGTTTACCAAACTGGTAACTGCATTTAATCTATACTGACGCCACTCTGTACTCAACTCAGGGTGTTCAAAATCTATTGGGTCTTTATCAAATATATTTTTAAATCCTGCTCGAGCAATCGGATGATATCCATAATCATATTCTGGCATTTCACGGTCTTGTGTCAAGCCATATTTCGGTTGCAAATCAGCACCAAGGATCACGTCCACATACCTCACATAATCCAAATGAATGGATGCAAGACCTTCGATTTTTGTTAGTTTTCTTACGTTATTTTTTATGTGTTCCCGAGCTTCAGGATGAAATGGACTTAACCATTGATAGTAATCAACATAGGCTCTGGATTCTAATGAGTTTTCACCTAATCGATTGACCGCATACCATTCTGGGTGCTGCTTACAAATAGAATCATTGGGACGATTCAAGGTCCACATCCAGGCATGGACTTCAATGTTATTTTCATTAGCTAAGGGTACGATTTCTTTCAGGACCTCTGGGTTTCCTCCAACTAAAATTTCACTTATTCCTAAGCTTTTATAATTCGCTAGTTTCTCTTCCCAAACTTCTTTTTTAAATTCTTTACCCGCACTTGTCCATGTTGCAAATGAAAACGTTTCTGTTGTTTCAACAGGATTGCTTGATGTGTTTTCTGCAACGTCTTGTTTGCACCCAAAGAAAAATAACACACTGCAAATAATTAGTCCGTACTTCATTTTATTCTTTTTAATACTCCTGCTTGATTAATTAAAAATGCTTCCTTAGACTCCGGGATATTTATTTTATATTCAAATCCAAAATTAGTTTTATAAAAAGTAGCAACTAGCGAATCTTTGTCTGAATACTTAACACTGAAAATTTGAGTATTTCCTAGTTCATTTTTTAATAACGTTTTTAAAGATCCACCTTTAGTTTGGCGGAACAAAGCAAAAGCCACTTGCTCAATCAGCCTGTTTTCATCTTGAACAAAAGTAATATTTCCGGAAGAGAATTTATTAGTAAATTGGAGGGCTCCCCACTTTTCTGGTTCGTGCATATTGATCACGTTTTGGTTACTCCAAACCCAGTTGTATTCTCGCTCTAATTTACCATTCTCTTTTTTCTTTCTTTGGTAAGTTCCATTTACTATTTCATGATCCCACTCTACTCTCGAAAAATTAATTCGCCATTCTTCGCCTTCTTTTGGAATCTTTCGAGGTTTATTTTTTAACTCAATCAAAGCATTCATTGGAATAGCCATTTCGATGGTCCAAAAAGAATCAACATCTGTATGATCATTTAAAGAACCTTCAATATGAATTGCTGATTTCAATTCACTAAGGTTCCAATGATTATTAGCTTTTCCTCCATCTCGATAAGGTTTATCCAATACTAGATCCCAAATGGTTCCTAAGGCGTTGATTTCGATTTCTGCATAATTTCTGGTTGTCCCCGAAGGTGCTATAAAAACTTCAAAATCATTGTTGTGAAAAATAACCGCATCTCGTTTTTCTATATCTCCCCAAATGTGCGGCTCTTCCATTTCAGCATAAACATAGAGGTATTTTTCATCCCAAAGCATTTTTATTCTGGTGTCAAACTTTGGCTTTTTTTCACCTTCAATATCAATGAATAAATCTGAGAATTCAGCCCTACCCCAACTTGTTTCGTCGGCAACTCCATCAACATTGATCTGCTTATTATTTTTGGTAACGATGTAGTGATTTGGAGTGACAAGTTCTGAACTTAAATCAATGGAAAGAGGTGATGCTGAATGCTTCTCTTTTTCACAAGAAACAATAATACACAATACAAAAATTAATAGGGAAAGCTGTCTCATTTTATGGTTCTCGTTTTCTGTAGATAAATAGATTGGGTTAAATTATTTACAATCTATTCCTTTAAGAAATTACAAAAAACGCAAGATATAAGATTATTTGGCGAGGAACAAAGAAAACGATTAATACACCTAATGTATAAAATTGAATTGAGACAAGGAAGGAAGAAAAATACTACAACTTGATCCAATATTGAAATTTGAATCGATAGGAAATGTATACTTTTATTGATGACTTTATTTTATACTTAACTCTCCATAATTAGCAAGAATTGACAATAGGTTTCCGCTGTTTTGTTTTTGATTATAAGCTTTTACGACTCGACGTTTACCTTCATTCGAATCACTGATAATCTTACATTTTTTAGAAAGGGAAAAAACGCTTTGTTGATTGCCGGTGTAACTTACATCCAAAGCACTAGATGGCAAGTATAATCTGGCCGTACCATAGTCCACTATCAGATTCAGACTTTTCAAATCCTTTCCTAATTTTTGAATTTCTAAGTCACCATAAGCACTGCGAATAAACCCCGAATCTAAAAGAGTACCGATGATGACATCGGTACCTTGCGCATTAATATCTATTTTGGTCACTTTTGCTATTTTAATGTTTCTACAATGATTCAACTTTAACTGTCCATTCCTCCAATGGTCAACATAAACCGGAGCGTAAGAAGCCGAAATTTCTGTCCCCGCTCCGTTTATCGTATTGGCAGATAGGGTGGCGTAATTCAAATCCGCATTAATGTTTCGTAGGTTTTCAGCTAGGGTCACTTCACCGTAGCGAACATTCAAATTGAGTTTTGCTTTCTTTGGCAATTTGATGTGGATCGTTTTTTTGATATTAGATTTATTCTGATCAAAGTGGTTGAAGTTTTCAAACTTTTCAAAGTCAATTTTTTCCATCTGTTCCTCCATCTTCTTCGCTTGCGCCTCAATTTTTTTCGTCATCTCCTTCAATTTAGGCTCATTTTCTTTCTGCCATTTTTCCATCTTTTTCGTCATCTCCTTAAGCTTGGGTTCATTTTCTTTTTGCCACTTCTCCATCTTTTTCTCAATTTCTTTAGACCTTTCGGAAATTTCGGATTCATCTATTTTTATTTCTATATTCTCTGTCCACTTTTCTATATCTTCCATCCACTGGTCGACTTCCTTTTCGGTCACTTGAGTACCATGTTTGGCATTCATTTTTTTCAAATAAGCTTCTGGATTTTTTTCGTATTTATCTCCATTGAAGTTTATATCTTCTCCAAAAGGAGAAGTAGGTAAATCTTCTAGATTCATTCCAAGCATTATATCGGAAACCATATTATCTATGTTTAGATTTAAGTCAGAAACATCAAGGTTTAGATTTTCCAAATCCATTTCAAGGTTTTCAATATCAAAGTCAAAATCAAAATCTTCCACATTGAAATCAAATTGAAAATTAGTCATATCAAACTCATAGTTAGAATTTGATTCAATCGTGACCGTGTTACTATTTCCAGTAGCTTTAAAATCCCATTGCTTAAATCGTTCTTCTATTTTTTCATCTGTCTCTAATATAAAGGTGACCTCTACTTCGTTTCTGTCCCAAGTTTCGAATTTGATATTGGTGTGTGTTGTGTTGATGTCGATATTTACTTCTTCATCAACATTAAACTTTTCAGTGTGCGTTTTAGTTGTTTGAGCATTCACGGTTGTTATTAAAAAACAAGTGATCGCTACGAGACTATATACTACTCGATGTATTTTTATCATGAGTTTCTTTTTTTGAATGATTTAAATTTTTCTTAAGTCGTTGCAACAACTGTAAACGTATTTTCAAATTTTCGATCAGTGCAGTAATCGTCATATCATTGACACCAATCGTATTGAGCTCTTTATTTAGATTCTCGTATTCTTTTCCTAAGTCTTGTATTTTTAGGAGATAAGCATTAACCATTTCTTTTTCATCTTCTGATATTTCCAGACTCGCTAATTCCACATTGATCGATGATATAAAATAGGTTTCTACCTTTTTCAAATCCGGAGAAATATCAGATAAAGTAAGCGGCGGTTTATTGACATTCGTTTTTGGTTCATCGTTTTCTTCCGCTAGAACACTTGCAAGCTCAGGGCTATTTGAATCACCTAATGCCATATTTTTCCAAGCATAAAAACCTCCCCATCCTACACAGGCCAATAAGAATACGGCTGCTGATGCTCGGAGCCAGACAAACATTGCACTTCGTTTATTTCTTTGAGGAAGTTGTTTTTCTAACTTTTCCAAAAAACGATCTTCATGACCATCCAACATATCAGGTCCCGTTCGTTTTCGTTCTTGCTCAAATAATTCTCTAAGATCCTGAGCCATAATATTGTCGTTTTAAACGTATTTTTAATTTTTGCTTTCCTCGCAACAATTGCGTTCTGGAAGCAACAATAGTTATATCCAGTATTTGTGAAATCTCTTCGTGAATGTATCCCTCAATCAAATACAGCATCAGTACTCGCCTGTATTTATCCGGCAAATCAAGGATCGCTTTTTTTATCTCTTCTATAGAAATGGTTTCCTCCACTTCCCAATCAGCTTCATCAATCGTAACTTCTACTTGCTGTTCTTTTTTTATTTGAAGCCTTTTTTTCTTCGACCTTAAAATGTCAAAAGATTTGTTAATCACTATTTTTTTCAACCATCCTCCAAAAGTTACCTCTCCTTCATATTGATTCATTTTTTGAAAGGCACTAATGAACGCCTCTTGCATGGCATCTTCCGCATCTTCCACATTATCCAATAATCGATGGGCAACCCGGAACATCGCCTTACAGTATTGCTGATATACTTCAAGCTGTGCTTTCCGATTGTTTTGCCGACATTGATCAATCAAATGTTGTTGAATCGTCTTATTCATTTTCTAAATTCCAAAGCTTATTTATTGATTTAGTTAAAATACCTTTCTTAATCAAATCATACTAAAGACGCCATAAAAACAAGAGCGTTGCAAAAAAAGAAAATTTGATTCTATTTTATTTTAAAAGTAAAGAAAAAAGTATTGGGATTAGATTAACTAAAAACTTGAACCGGTAGTGCTCAAAACTACCAAAGACGTATTTGATACAGCATTAGAACAATGCTATAAAAGGAAGAAGAAGATCATTCGAGTTGTATATAACAAAAAAAGACAAGCTGATTGGGCTTGTCTTTTTTTGTTACTGTTCAAGTTTGATTCAAAAACTTACTCTAAAATCATCAATTTCTCTTGATGAGTAAAATATCCATAATTCGAAAAGTCTAGTGTATACATTCCTTTTGGAAGATGACTTAAATCTAAAGAAATCGCCCCAGAAGTAACTTCGTTTCTGACATAGACTACCTTTCCATGCAAATCGATGACACTTAATTTTAATGTTTTATCGCTTTTGTTTTTGATGATCACTGAGCCATGACTTGGGTTTGGAAAGACAGAAAGTTCATTATCGAAATTATAAAAACTTAAAACCCGAAGGTCAGAATATTCAAATTTTCCATCTATATCTTGTTGACGAAGTTTGTAATAATTAGTCCCATTCGTTGGAGTCTCGTGAATGAACTGGTAGTTTCTAATCGTTTCACTTGACCCAGCAGCTGCGACATCACCAATGGCTCTAAAGTTAATTCCATCCTGACTATGTTCAACGATGAAATTCTTACTATTTACCTCCGAAGCAGTCTGCCAATCTAGCTTTATATTTTTAACTTGGACACTTGCCGAAAACTTAGTCAATTCTACAGGAAGTAAATTTACTTGTAAATTCACTTCGCTTGCGCCATAGACAAGAGAAAAATTAGTGGGAATATTTTCGGTATCAAATGTACCTGAAATAGTACCTGAAGTGGTCGAGATAATCGGATAAGTTCCCGGAGATATCATTCCTGAAATATTAACATCTAATGTTCCACTTAGCAAAATATTTCCACTTACTTTTAAATCACCATGATCACTGTTATTAAAATTAACCTCCAAGGTATTTCCATTTACATAAGATCCAGTAATATTGAGTGTTCCGTCGGTATCGTTAACAGCAAAGGTTCCTAAATTTGACAGGTTTGTAAATGCCATTGTTCCTTTTCCTGTTATTATACCATTGATGTTGTTTTTGAAATCTGGCTGAAAATTTATAGTCCCAGAGGCTTGATGTTCAAAAACTCCATTATTATTAAAACTTCCACCACCATTATCATAAACAATTGATGGTCCGCTTAAATTATAGGTTCCATTATTGTCAAAACTTCCTCCTGGATAAAGTCTTAAATTACCCGCAGAATGATTAAGCGTTCCATTATTGATCATCACGGAATATAAATTCCTAGAGCCGTTGGTGAAAAATAAACTATTCGCAGTACTGGCTAAAGTAATCGTGTCTGTACTTTTCATATTCGCTGTTCCAGTCCATTTAAAATTATCATTAATTAATAATTTTCCGCCTCCCTCAATCGTTCCTCCGCTAAAAGATAAATCCGAAAAAGTGGTTGTACTTGTATTATTAAAATCAACAGTTCCTCCTATTATCTTCGTTTCTCCACTCATTGCAAAAGCTCCATCGATAGTAGTAGTCCCTCCTGATATTTCAAAACCGCCTGTACCGCCGATACTTGTTCCTGATCCGAAAGTATAGATTCCTGAGCTTATGATTACAGATCCTCCGCTAGCAATATTGACTGTAGAATTCTCTATACTGCTTCCACCAGAGAGGTATTTAAAAGCTCCTTCGTTGACATTAAGTATTCCCGTTCCTGCTTGATCAAAGACAACAAACATATTTAAATCGAGCGCATTATTTTTATTAAAAATTCCTTTATTCGTAAATGCTCCTCCTCCTGTATTTATAAAAAAAGTTGCACCATCAGTTGTAAAGATTCCAATATTTTCAATAGCACCTCCTGTTTGAAATCTTAAACTTCCACCAGTATGCGTGAGTGTTCCTTTGTTAACAAGCTGTGCATATAAATTTCTATTCCCTCCACCAGAAATGACATTTGTACTGGAAACTGAAAGTTCAATGGAACTTGAGCTCGTTAAAGAAGAAGTCCCCGTCCAACTCAATCCATTACTAATCATAATTTTAGTGGTACTGGTCAATGTTCCTCCGCTTATGGTCAGGTCTTCGATTTTAGCAATACCCGTATGTGTAAAACTAACCGCTGCAGTATTACTAATCGTCAAACTTTTCACATCAATTTTAACATCGATTATTAAACTACCTAAACTTATGATAACATCATCTCCACTTCCAGGAATAGAAGCAGGACTCCAATTTGCAGGATTACTCCAGAGATTATCTCCGCTGTTATTATTAAAGGTAACTGTAATCGCTTTGAGCGTATTGATGCTAGAGAACAGCAGGAAAACTGGAATCAGTATTTTTCCAAAAAATAAAATGTGATTTTTCATAAATGTTTCTTTGCGAAATACTTCTTAATCTTTATAACTGAAAAGCTATAAAGGTTTTAAAATTACTATACATAGGTAGGAAAGGAAGCAATAACATTGAAGGGGGTATTTTTAGATCCTAATTTTATTAAAAACAGTGGATCAACAATAATTAATAGACAAGGATCAAGCCATCCAGTTAATTTTGGCATACCCTAAAAGTGGTAATTTTCACAAAAAAACAACATAACAAAACTTTTCCGAAGGTTAACAATGAAATTCGGGGCTTTATTTTTTTGGAAAAAATCAAGCGAGGAAATTTAATTTATTTCAAAATCATTTGCAAAATGGCTACATCTTGCCATTTGCCATTTTTAAAACCAATCTCTTTTTGAATTCCAACCATGGAATATCCTAGTTTTAAATTATACTGAATACTGGTTTTATTGCTTGCAAATATCTTTGCGACGAGGTGTCGATATCCTAATTTTCGGCATTGCTCAATGATGTATTTTTTGAATGGCGAGCCATAACCTTTTCCCGTTTCTGATTGAGTTATAAAGACTGATGTTATGGCAGCAAAGCGATATCCATTTCGCTCACTGTACCTTCTAATTATTCCCCAGCCAATGATCGTTCCTTCTATTTTAAGGACAAAGAGTTTTTCTTTTTCATTAAAATGTTGAACCCATGATGCTATGTCTTCAACAGAATGAATCTTTTCTACCATCGTAGCTTTTCCGAGTTGGATGTGCTCGTTATAAATTGCTGCGATGGTTTCGTAGTCCTTAGAACTTGCTGTTTCTATTTTCATTTTTTTAATACTGAATTTCCAAAGTATCACTTGGCGCATAGCCTATTCGATGAGCAAAAACTTTTATACTTTCATCTTCCGAAAGTTCAATGGCCTGATTATAAATATTCCAACCTATCCATTTTACTTCTTCGCTGGGGAATTTATATCCTACCGTCGCGCCAGGTGTTGAACAAGAGATTTCAATTTTTCCTTTCTTCTTTTTCACGACAGGAGTTGCAGTTACTGGTTGGATTTTATTTGGCCAAAATTGATTAATCAATTCAACTTCAGGAATATGACCTTTATCATCTATCTCTTTCATCCATCGAGTGCATTCATTTTTTAGTTCTTTCAGTTTTTCAACATAGGCTGGATCAGCTGCCAGATTATTCAATTCATGAGGATCATTTTGAGTATCAAATAATTCCTCTTCTGGTTTTGAGTCTCGGAACCAGAGTTTTTGAATTTCATTTAGTTTTCCTTCCTCTCGTAATCGCAACAACTCCTGCATGGTCGCCATCTTTTCTCGATAAGCCAATGGAAGATAATAACCTTGGTTTGTGTTGAAGTTTTTTAAATATTTAAATCGCTGATCACGAACGGCTCGGATTCGATCGTATTTTTCATCAAACCGATCTGCTGCTGCATGAATGTATTTTCTTTTTGAAGAAACTTTGTACGCTCCTGCGAAAGCTTTTCCTTGTATGTATTCCGGTGGCTTGACAGAAGCCATCGATAATAATGTTGGTGCAAAATCAATAAAACTAATTAACTGATCATCGATTTCTCCAGCCTTCCTTTGGTCTGGATATCGAATGATCATAGGAACATTTAAACCTGAATCATAAAGCAATCTTTTTTGTCTTGGCAAAGGGCCTCCATGATCGGTATACCAGACAATGATCGTATGATCCAGTAAGCCATCATCTTCTAATTGTTTTAAAATACGACCAACATGTTTATCCATTTCTATGATATTGGAATACATTCGCCTAACATCTTTTTTTACTAAATCTGTCTCTGGCAAATAAGGCGGAATGTTTACTTTTAAATCTTCTTCAACAAAAAAGGGCTTCTCTTTTCCTTTAAGTTCTTTTCGCCAATCCGGATTATTTCTTTCTGGTGGAAAGGTTTTTAGATCATAAGGTTTGTATGCAATATTCCACATATTGGACTCATGCGTAACATTGAAATTAAAAACAGAATAGAATGGTTTTTCCTCTGGTCGATTTCGCCAATGTGCATAGATACTTGACTCGTCCCAAGCCATTCTTCCTGGGTGGAATTGATAATCTTTTTTGGAATTATTGGTACAGTAGTATCCATTCTCTCTCATGATCTGGCTGACCATTTTCACTTCTGGAGGAAGAACGCATTCGTAATTGATGACGCCCATTTCTTTTGCCGCCGGTTGCTGAAATAACGTTCGCATATGATGTGCGCCTACTCCCGACGGATACATCCCCGTCGCTATCGCCGCTCTACTTGGAGAGCAAACTCCAGAGATAGAATAGACATTGGTATAACGGATACCTTCGGCAGCCAAGCGACTTAGGTTGGGTGTTTGAACGGTCGAATCTCCGAAGGATGGAATGTATGGACTGAGGTCTTCGGCGACTAGCCAAAGGATATTTAGGGGCTTAGCGTTTTCCTTTGCAGGAGGTGAATATTCTGGCTTGCAGGAAAAAGAAAAAGCTATTACAATTAGCAGTAGAACAGTGATTGAAGTGTGAGTGTTGGAATTCATGATTTTCGTTTTTTTCACAGGCGGAATAAAATCCAGCCTTACTTTTCTATTCTAGCTTCTAGATTATCCGATAATGCATCCTTGGTGGTAGCAATATGAGCGTTTATTTTTTCCTGAAGTTTAGCGACAATGTCTGGTTCTGATTCGTAGCGATCATACTTCTCAGAAATATCTGCCTCAACATTATATAATTCTTGTTTTTCCAATTTGAAGGGATCCCAATAAACGATTGGCTGGGTCTGATTGACATGGAGCTTCCAGGGGCCGGAGCGAACTGCATAACATTCTCCTCTGGTCCAATAATAAAAATCTTTCCTAGGACTGACCGTAGTTTTTCCAGAAAGCAAGGTTGACAAATCATAGCCGTCTAATTTTTTATCCTTTGGCAAATTTGTTCCGGACATGGCAGCAAACGTATTGATTAAATCCAGCGTGGACCCCATTTCATTGACGACACCAGGCTTTACCAAACCAGGATTCCAAAATATAGTCGGGACTCTTTGTCCTCCTTCGAAAGTAGTTCCTTTGCCTGCTCGTAATGCTCCGGAAGTTCCGCCATGTGTTTTCATCAATAACCAAGGACCGTTGTCCGAGGTGAAAACGACAAGGGTGTTTTTCTCTAAATTTAAATCCTTTACTGTTTTTAAAACTTGCCCTACACTCCAGTCAATTTCTTCAATCACATCACCATATAAACCTTGCTTACTTTTTCCAATATAATCGGGATGAGCGAACAATGGGATATGTGGTAAGTTGTGTGCAAGGTATAAAAAGAAAGGACGGTCTTTGTTGTTTTTAATATAGTCCACAGCCTTTTCAGTGTATCGGCGAGTGATCGTATTTTGATTAACTGGACGTTCAATTTCTTTGAGGTTTTCGATGAGTGGCACATTGAAGTGCTCTGTTTTTGCAAGATGATTCGGGTCGTCTGTTAATGATCGATACCTTGGCGTTCCTTCTACATAATCCATATCATTTGAGTATGGAATTCCATAATAATAATCAAAGCCTTGTGTCGTTGGCAAGTGTTCTGGAAGATGTCCTAAATGCCACTTTCCGATTGCTGCTGTTGCATAGTCTTTTTGTTTTAAAACTTCAGCGATGGTGATTTCACTTTGAGGTAATCCTCCTTTTGAATCTGGAAAAAAGACGGCTCTTTTTGCGGAACTCATCCCGCTTCGGATTGGATATCTCCCTGTCAATAATCCTGCTCGACTTGGTGTACACACAGGAGCTGCTACATAAAACTCCGTCCACTTCTGTCCTTCGGCAGCCATCTGGTCGAGGTTGGGTGTTTTGATATTTGGGTTTCCGAAACAACCGAGATCACCGTATCCTAAATCGTCTGTAAAGATGACGATAAAGTTGGGAGATTTTGATGTTATCTTTTCTTCAACTACAGGAGCAGTGCAAGCTGAAAAAACACATAAACAAATGAAGAAGCCTATTTTAAAAAACAAAGAAAAACCTGAGA
>CAKZTD010000273.1 GCA_937921595.1 uncultured Saprospiraceae bacterium | reverse complement strand
CCAATTTTGGCGATAATTTTAAGGAAGTCAATTGGCGGCCACATCGCCCAAAACTGTTTTTTAAAGCATTAGAGGCATTGATAGAAGGCTCAAGAAAAGAAATTTATTTTTAAACAAGAAAAATTGACAGCGTCAAGGATAGAAGTCATTCACGCATTCATACATTTCTACATTCATGGATTAATAAAACTATGGCACATAAATCAGGTTTTGTAAATATTATTGGTCGTCCGAATGTTGGTAAATCAACGTTGATGAATGCACTCGTCGGAGAGCGTATGTCTATCATCACTAACAAACCTCAAACCACTCGTCATCGTATCATTGGAATCGTCAGCGATGAAGATTACCAAATTGTTTTTTCAGATACCCCAGGTATTATTCAAGATCCATCTTATAAAATGCACGAAGCGATGAATCGTTTTGTAAATACAACTTTTAAAGATGCCGATGTCATGCTTTTTGTAACGGAGGCAGGGGAAATTTATGAAGATGATGATCCAGTTATTTTCAAATTGAATAACATCAAAGTTCCACTCTTCTTGGTCATCAACAAAACCGATAAAACAGAACCTGAAAAAATTGCAGAGCTCATTCAAGTTTGGAACAAACGAGTCATCTTTACAGAGACGATTCCAATCTCCGCTTTGAAAAAAACGAATACAGAAACGCTTTTCAAATTAATATTAGAAAACACTCCTGAAGGCCCAGTCTATTATCCAAAAGATCAATTGACCGATAAGCCGGAGCGTTTCTTTGTCAGTGAAATCATCCGAGAAAAAATCCTTTTACAATACAAACAAGAAGTTCCCTATTCTTGTGAAGTGGTCATTGAATCTTTCAAAGAAGAAAAAACGACCAAAGGCGAAGACCTTGTCAAAATCAGTGCACTCATCTACGTTGCTCGAAAAACTCAAAAAGCAATCATCATCGGTAAAGGTGGAACTGCTATCAAAAAGTTAGGAACTGAAGCTCGAAAATCTATTGAAACTTTCCTGGAGTCAAAAGTCTTTCTCGAAATGCATGTGAAATACAAGGACAATTGGCGGGATGATGAACGATTATTGAAAGGCTTTGGGTATTAATCAATGATTTTTTATTAAAATTTTAGGAACAAAATCAATCCTTCAATAATATAGCTATGTGGTCATATAGCTATATTACCTACATAACTACATCTTAGTTCTCCATTTTTAGCTATCTTTGCCCAAATTTTAAAAATGAGTAATATAGTAGCAATAGTCGGACGTCCAAACGTCGGAAAATCAACGTTTTATAACAGATTGATTGGCGAACGCCAGGCTATCATTGATGATACCAGCGGGGTGACTCGTGACCGAAAATATGGTTTATGTGAGTGGAATGGTAAAACCTTCACTGTTATTGATACCGGAGGATTCGTGCAAGGCTCTGATGATGTCTTTGAAGCAGCCATTCGATCTCAGGTTCGAATCGCAATTGAGGAAGCAGCGGTAATCATTTTCATGGTCGATGTAATGACCGGAATTACGGATCTTGATGAGGAAGTTGCATCCATGTTGAGAAGATCCAAAAAGGATGTTTTATTGGTGGTCAACAAAGTCGATAATCAAACTCGAATGCTGGAAGCCAATGAATTTTATAGTCTTGGTTTTGAGGAAACTTATTTTGTTGCTTCTCTTTCAGGAAGCGGTACTGGTGAAATATTGGATACCGTTACCGAAAAATTGAATGACGACCACAAGGTAGAAACAGAGCTTCCTAAGATTGCAATCCTTGGTCAACCGAATGTTGGAAAATCTTCTTTGATCAATGCGCTTTTAGGAGAAGAGCGAAATATCGTAACAGATATTGCAGGGACTACAAGAGATAGTATTCATACCAAATATTCAAAATTTGATAAAGAATTTTTACTCATTGATACGGCTGGTATTCGAAAGAAAGCTAAGGTTAGTGAAGATTTGGAATTCTATTCTGTCATGAGAGCGATCAAAGCTTTAGAAGAAGCTGATGTTTGTATTCTTATGATCAATGCGGTGGATAATATCGAAGCTCAAGACATGAGTATTTTTCGTTTGATTCAAAAACGAAATAAAGGCCTTGTCCTTTTGGTCAACAAATGGGATTTAATCGAAAAAGAAACCAATACGGCTAGAGATTATGAAGAGGAACTGAGAGTTAAAATCTCACCATTCAATGATGTGCCGATTGTTTTTACCTCAGCTCTAAATAAACAAAGAATTTTCAAAGCAATCGAGGAAGCATTGACGGTTTATGAAAATAGAACTAAGAAAATAAAAACATCTACATTAAATGATTTCCTTCAAGAAACCATGATCCGAACTCCTCCTCCATCTCATCGTGGACGTCATATAAAAATCAAGTACGTTACCCAATTGCCAACCTATTATCCGGCTTTTGCTTTCTTCTGTAATTATCCTCAACACATAAAAGAAAGTTATAAAAACTATCTGGAAAATCAACTTCGTGAAAGATTTGACTTCACAGGTGTACCGATTGGCGTATTTTTCCGTAAGAAGTAAAAAGGCTATCAAAGTCGTCAAGATTTTAAGAAAGTCAAGGTTGTGTAAATCTTGACTTTCCTGAATATTTGACCGCTTAACCGCTTTGTTTCTTAATTTCAAAAACGTAAAAATTAAATTATGCCATTTGTAGATACTGCTATCGAAGGATTAAAAATATTCGAACCACGAGTTTGGGGTGATGATCGAGGATATTTTTACGAAAGCTATAATGCCAATACTTTTAAAGAAGCTGGAATTGATGCTGACTTTGTTCAGGACAATCAAGCTCGTTCTGTCTTTGGGGTATTGCGAGGTTTACATTATCAAGTTCCACCATTTGCACAAGCGAAATTAGTTCGTGTTATTGAAGGAGAAGTTCTGGATGTCGTTGTTGACATTAGAGAAGGTTCGGCTACTTATGGAGAAACTTTCAGCATCGTGTTGAGTGCCGAGAATAAAAAACAATTGTTTGTTCCTCGAGGATTTGCTCATGGTTATGTGGTATTGAGTGAAACCGCAGAATTCTTCTACAAGTGCGATAATTTTTATTCAAAAGAACATGAAGGTTCTGTTCTTTATAATGATCCGGCATTGAAAATTGATTGGAAAATCGATCTAGAAAAAGCTATTCTTTCTGAAAAAGATACCGTCAATACACTCTTCGGTGATCATCGAAAGGGGTTTT
>CAKZTD010000272.1 GCA_937921595.1 uncultured Saprospiraceae bacterium | reverse complement strand
AAAAAATATTACATATCTCTCCATTGAAATGTTATTTAAAACCCTCTGATCTTCGGACCAGAGGGTTTTGTTTTTTATCTAAGATGTTTCATGTTTCGAACTCAAGAAGGATTTTGTATTGGATGTGATAATCCCAGTTTTATTTAGAACTTTCCAAAATAGTTGGGATAACAAATTCATCCAGGATTTGATGAGAAATCTGATGCATGTTTCGAGTATTGTAATTCCGAGAAGTAATAACTACCGCTAGATTTAAATCAGGAAATCCCATAACTTTATTTCCACCATTACCACTCATGAAAAAAGCTTTTTGTTTTTTGCCTTCAGGGCCAAATTGACCTAGCCAAAAAAGGTATCCATATTTAAGATCATTAAAAGCATCAAGTTTTGGCGTAGTAGATTTTTCGACCCATTCTTCTGAAATGATTTGTTGACCATTCCATTTTCCTTTGTTGAGATATAATTGAGCAAGTTTTAAAAAATCGCTACTTTTTATATTGTGACCACCACTGTTAATCATTACTCCTGTTGGAGAAAACTGCAACTTGTAATCTGTAATTTCGAGTGGATCAAATAATTGTGTTTTTGTAAAATTTTCCAATTTTACTTTAATAGCAGATTGTACTATTTCATTAACCGCATTGGCCCCGGCGGTGCAATATCTAAAGTTGCGACCATAAGGAGATTCTTCAGGTTTTGTTTGCCAAGGAGCGAATCCCTGGATTGGAAGGTCTATATAAAACTGAGTCCAATCTTCTATGACATACATTCGTTCTTCCTGGCCTCTTGATGCTGAATTATTATCATCACATTCTAATATTGAACTCATAGTCAATAGATCTTCTAATGTTATTTTTTCTTTTCTTGGGTCTGGATTTTTATATGGTTCTTTATGTTTTAAATAATCCATAATCAAAGCTTTTTCTGATGAGATATATCCTTGGTCTATTGCAATTCCGGCGAGAATACTTCCGAATGTTTTTGTCGCTGATCGGGTGTTGTGTAAAGTATTAGCATCGGTATCTTGATAATATTTTTCATAAATTAATTTCCCATCTTTAGCGACCAAAATACTTGTCATCCGACCAAAATCGTTAGCCAAAATAAGGCTGTCTAGCTTTTTTAATTGGGGATGTGATAACTGTTGCGCTGGATCAGCAGAAACATTTTTTATTTGACTAAAACAACTGATATTAAAAAACAGTAAAATAAAAAGGGGATAACTGAACTTACTTAGACGGACTCTTAAATTATGCATAAATTATAAAAAGATTATCTTAAACGATTTTTGTTTAAGAGATGAATAGAAAGTAATAATTAAAAATTTCAGTAAAGATAGGATAAGGAATATTCTAAAAATAGAATGAAATTAAGGTGAAGGATTATTTATTATGGATAAGTTGTCTGTACTTTTTTGGAGATAAATTGAAATATTTTTTAAAACAACGAGTGTAATGACTTTGATCAGAGAACCCACAGATATAGGCTATTTCTGTAAGAGAAAAATGATTTTTTTCAAGATGACATATCGATTGATGAACTTTAGTCTGACGGATGTAATTACTCAGTGTCGTTTTGAAATACTTTGGAAAAGCAGTAGAAAGGTGAACAGGGTGGATGTTAAGCATCTGGGCTAATGTGGTTAAAGAAACTTGTTCAGTATGATCATGAATGATTTCTTTAATTTTAGAAACCCAAGAAGGGAGTATGCTAGTTTTTGAATAAGTAGGATTGTTTACAGAAGTACAAATTTGCACTAATAAATCTTCGATTGCTAGATCAGAATATAAATCATTCTGATGCAATTCCATTCGAATCTTTGAAATTAAATTAAGGAGAAGAGGGTTTTTTAATGCACTACTTCCTTCCAATAAATTGAAATTAAAAAGATATTGATCTAACCAGGATCTTTCGAATTCGATGTGAAATCCCATACTCGTTTCAGTATGTCTAGCATTGGAATGCGGCTCTTGCCAATTGTGGAGCAATAAAGTCCCTGGTTCACATTGAAACGTCCGTTTCTTATTAATGTCTAATAAATGTCCCTCTATGACATACATGAAATATGGATTTTCATGATAGTGCCAGTCTACTTTTTTTGCAAAATAGTGATATTCAGAAAGGATGACTCCAGAAGATTTGATCATCTTTTTTTCTTCCCCATAATACTGACCTTTTTCTGAAATATTCATTTTTGAAATTAAAATTAAAATAAAATGCGAACGATTACGAAAGGGCCATTTTCTATGAACTGGTCCTATAATAAATTCTTCTGTTCGTTCTGAATGATTGCTTGTTTCAAAACCTCAGGTACTTCCACCTTACTTTTTGATTTATAATTATAACAAACAATCCTTTGCTCAGATATTGCAACCAATCGTTGATGTTTCTCACTAAAAAAATGAGTCTCAATATAAAAGCGATCTTTTTCAAAACGTTTTAATCGAGTCCCCAATTGTATGGTGTCCGGATAAACTACTGGAATAATATATTTGCAATCTTGCCAGCCAAGGATAATTCCAGTTCCATCGTCGTTAGGTACCACTGGGATATTTAAATTTTCAAAATAATCGAAACGTGCAGTTTCAGACCAACGAAGATAGAGCACATTGTTTACATGATTGGCAGAATCCATTTCACCCCAACGTACTTTGATGGTAGTGATAGAAGGGAAGGCTTTGAGTTGTTCTTTCATGAAGGAAAGATAATAGTTTTTTGGGAGACGAAGTTTATAGTTGAAGACACGAAGACAAAAAGTCTGTCTCTAATAAAAAAAGTCCCACCTCTCACGAAGTAGGACTTTATATATTTAGCGATAATAGGATTTTAATTTTTCTCACTCCTTACTCCTCTCCTCTGTTTACACCTGCGCCAATCCACCATCTACCGGCACCTCCGCACCAGTGATATAAGAAGCATCATTTGATGCAAGGAATAAAACAGTATTTGCGACTTCTACTTCTTTACCAAAACGACCCAAAGGTACTTGCGCAGATACACCTTCTGAGAATCCACCAATTTGCTCTTCAGTAAGGTTGGTTTTGCTCCAAATCGGTGTCTCGATAGGCCCAGGGCTAACCGCATTTACTCGAATGTTTTGAGGAGCAAGTTCTGCGGCCAATGTTCTTACGATAGAACGAATCGCTGCTTTACTTGAACCATAAACAGAAACACCAGGCATACCTTTGACACCAGAAACGGAAGTATTGAAAATTACACTTCCTCCTGGATTCAATTGAGATACTGCTTCGTTGACTGTGAATAATGGACCTTTGACATTGATATTGTAAATTTCATCAAAAAGGCTTTCTTCAATCATCCCCGCCGGAGCCGCTTTGAAAATACCTGCGTTTAGAAAGAGAATATCAATTTTTCCGAATTTTTCTACCGTTTGATTAACCAATTTTTTGCTATCGGAAATACTTGCTGCATCTGCTTTGACTAATAAGTAATCTCCTTCTAACTGTCCATTCAGCGCATCTAGTTTTTCTTGTGATCTTCCTGTCAATACAACCTTTGCTCCCTGAGCTAAAAATAATTTTGCAGTTTCTAATCCCATTCCACTTGTCGCTCCTGTGATGACTGCTACTTTGTTTTCTAATTTTTTCATTTCGATTTTTTTTATTTAAAAAGTGATAATTACAATTATTAATTAGAACGTTCTATCTAATAATGATTCAAAAAAATATTTGTTTAAAAATACATGTTAAAATTTTGAGAAATGTGAAAAAGGTTTTCCTTATTAAAATTTATTGAAGATAAATTCAATACAACTCAGCGCCTCTCATTTTCTCTGCGGTTGAGAAAAGATCCAAAGGGAAATTTTAAAGTTATCACTTAGCCTTCAAAAACTCAAAAGAAGTTTTCAAAAATAACCTAAGCGGTTGCTCTGTCTTTCCAGCCTGCATCCTCACCGTCGCACCACTAAAGCCATCAATCAAATAATAAGCAAGATCGTTTGCTGAAAAGTCTTTTCTAATTTCACCAAGCTCTTGTCCCTCTTTAATTGTAGCTGCAATTTTTTTAGCATTATTTTGATAATGTTGACCAGCCGTTTCTCCAATGGCTAAATTTAAAGCGGCAACTTCCGAGGTTAAACTATTGAGCAGACATCCGAGGCTGCAATCGGTTTTTACATGCTCTTTTATATTTTCGGTGAACATTCGTCTAAGACGTTTCAATGGAGTCAATTT
>CAKZTD010000271.1 GCA_937921595.1 uncultured Saprospiraceae bacterium | reverse complement strand
AAATGAAGTCTAAAAAAACAACTGAAACGAGAAAGCATATTCTATTTGTTGCCGCCGAAAATGATGGAATTATTGGCTGCAAAGCAGGAGGAATTGGTGACGTTGTAAGAGATGCTGCACAGACGCTCGGACAAAAAGGTTATCAAGTCACCGTTATCACACCTGCTTATGGAAGATTACATTTGCCTGTCGAAAAATTAACAGACGTTGAATTTGTTTTTGAAGCGCAATTGCAAAAAGGAGAATTATATGAAATAACAGGAAGAGTACCTATACCTAATGTAAGGCATTACGTACTTCATAGTAGCAATATTAAAGCAGGCAATTTGGCTGGTGGCATCTATAATGATGATGGACCTAATCATCCATTTTATACAGATGCTATTAAATATGCTACTTTTTGTACAGCCGTTAGTAAATTGATAAGTGATGATTATTTTAAACAAATAGACTGTCTGCATCTTCATGATTGGCATGCTGCTTTCGCCTTAGTTTTAAGAAAATACCATCCTGATTACACTGCCTTACAATCTATTCGTACTGTTTTTACGATTCACAATATTGAATATCAAGGAATCCGTCCTTTTGATTTTGGTAATTCATCTCTCTCGAAATGGTTTCCTCAATTGAAATATGAAACCACAGCATTAGAAGATCCCAATTATAAGGATTGCTTTAATTTAATGGCAGTTGGTATTCGATTCTCAGACGCTATTCAAGTAGTCTCTCCCTCTTATGCCAAAGAAGTTTTATTACCTAGTAAAAGGCCTGAATTTATTGGCGGTGAAGGATTGGAAAAAGATTTACAAGCGGCGAAAAAACAAGGCAGGTTATATGGTATTTTGAATGGTGCGGATTATGAAAAAATAAATCCTCGAATTGACCAAATGGAATTGCAGCGTACTTTGCTTTTGGAAATTTTTGGGTGGATTCAAAAATCAAAAAACCACGACATCTCTGCTTTTCATGCCAAACAATGTGCTAAATTAGTCCAACAATTTAAGCAAAAGCCTTCCATTGTTTTGACTAGTGTAAGTAGACTAGTTGATCAAAAATTTTATTGCTGGAAAAACGACCACTCTTCCCTCAAAAAAATCCTTGACACACTAGAAGAGAAAAATGGTTTATATATTTTATTAGGGAGTGGTCTTGATGCTTATGAATACCTATTTAAACAAATAAGTGAAGAATACGAGCGATTTATATTTTTGAACGGCTATTCCGAAAAAGCAGCCAATGCACTTTACGCTGGTGGCAATTTGTTTATGATGCCTAGCTCTTTTGAACCTTGCGGCATCAGTCAATTATTGTCGATGAGAGATGGACAACCTTGTTTAGTACATAGTATTGGTGGCTTAAAAGATACAGTTCAACATAGAAAAACTGGTTTCCAATTTGACGGAGAGACAATAGAAGAAAAAGGGGAGAATATGGTCAAAGTTTTCGAAGAAGCCATTAATTTATTCTTGGAGAAACCAAAGACATGGGACAAGATTAGCAAAGCTGCAACAAAGGAAAGATTTCTTTGGGAAGATGCTATTGAACATTATGTAAAAGAACTCTATCAACTTTAATTAAGTAGTTCACGGAATTAAATATTTAATTCCGTGAACTACTTATTACTACTTTGTCATTAATATTACTGCGTTCGAAACACGTCTCAAGTGGCGGGTTGGGAATGGTTCATTAGGTGGGGGCGGGAGGGTCTGCGCTGCTTGATACCAGAGTATCAAAGAGTAAAGGAAAAAAGAGTATAGCGTTTAATGAGCCTAGCTTTTTGGTTCTTTTCAGCAATGGAAAAGAATAGGAAAAAATAGACATATGAATTTAAAAAAAACAGTACGGCTATTTGGCCATATTCATTACTTAACATACTAAACCCCTTAATAATGATAGCTTTAATCTTAGGAGGAGGCGCAGGAAGTCGCTTATACCCACTTACAGACGAACGTTCAAAACCTGCTGTTCCATTAGCTGGAAATTATCGTTTAATAGATATTCCTATTTCTAATTGTTTGAATTCAGGTGTACGTAAAATGTATGTCTTGACTCAATTCAATTCGGCATCATTAAATAGGCATATAAAAGTTTCTTATAATTTCGATAGATTTAATAGTGGCTTTGTAGATATTTTGGCAGCCGAACAAACCAGAGGTAACGAAAAATGGTTTCAAGGTACAGCCGATGCTGTTCGACAAACAATGAAACACCTTGCACACCATGATGATGAGCATGTTCTAATTCTATCCGGGGATCAATTGTACCAGATGGATTATCAGGAATTATTAGATTATCATCTCGAAAAAGGAGTAGATATTTCTATTGCAACTATTCCTGTGAAAGCCAAAGATGCTCCAGCTTTTGGTATCATGAAAGTAAAAGAGGATGGAATTATTGATAGTTTTATTGAAAAGCCCAAATCGGATTTATTGCCAAAATGGACTTCTCCTGTAGCACCTGTTTACGCAGAAAAAGAAAAGCACTATCTTGCTTCCATGGGCATTTATCTTTTCAATAGAAAGGTATTGACAAAAATGTTTGCAGATTATCCCGATGCCAACGATTTCGGAAAAGAAATAATTCCTCAAGCGATAAACTCAAATTATAAAGTAGCTTCTTATGCTTTTGGTGGCTATTGGGAAGATATTGGTACAGTCGCTGCTTTTATGGAAGCAAACCTAGAATTAACCGAAGATATCCCTTCCTTCAATCTATTTAGTAATAACGAAAAGGTCTATACTAATGCTAGAATTTTACCTCCAAGTAAAATTCAAAAAAGTACAATTGACAAAGCTATCTTAGCTTCCGGTGTTATCATTCAGAATGCATCTATTGAACATTCTGTCATTGGCATTCGCTCAAGAATTGAAGAGGGCACCCTTATTAAAGACAGTATTGTAATGGGTTTAGATCACTATGAATCTTTAGAAGAAATTGCAAAAAATAAAGAAGAAGGAACCGAGCCGCATTTTGGAATTGGAAGAAATTGTCACATCGAAAACGCTATCATTGATAAAAATTGTAAGATAGGTGATAATGTGACCATCATCGGTCATTCTAGCCTTACAGATATGGAGACTGCTAGTTATTGCGTTCGAGATGGTATTGTTGTTTTGAAAAAAGGTGCAGTTGTTTTAGATGATACGGTAATTGGGGCAGAAAAATCCTAATTGATAATATATCCAAATCTTTATTGCGTTTCTCAATGCCAAAGGTTTCAGAATTCGTTGTTCGGCATTCGGTCTTTCCGAATACCGAATTGCGAATTCCGTTTTCCCTAGCAATTCGGGATTTTAATTCGCATCAATCAAATCTCCAGATCCTGATTCTAATACATCAAGTCTCGGATTACCTTTATAAAATAAATTTCCGCTTCCACTGATTTCTCCTCTTAGATAATCTATGGCATATACCATCGCATTTCCAGAACCACGCAAATTAAAATCTACGCTTGACGTTTCATAGCCAAAGGCTTCAAGGTCTCCAGAACCGGTGATTTTTATATCACTATTTCCTGCTTCACCTAGTAATTCTACATTACCTGATCCATTCAGATTGACGGTTAAATAATCTACGATTGTATTCAATCGGATATCACCAGCCCCATTCGATAGAATATTTATTTCTTTTGAAATAAAAGTTCCTGAGGTCGAAATTTTTCCATCATCATTCATCTCAACATAATTGATATATGGTAGCGTTATGAAAATTTTAATATCCTCGTGATGCAAAATACAACGATCAAATCTAATCCTCCAAATGTCATCAGAGACAGATCTATTGATACGTTCAATTATATTTTTTTGAGCTTGAATTTCGACCTTTTGATGATCTCCTTTTTTTAGAAAAACATAAGCATCAATCTCCAAATCTATACCTTCAAATTTAGAAATACTCATCACTTCTTTTCGAATATCATCGTCTTCACCAAGAATACAACCTTCTTCATTATCTACACAAGAACTATAAAAAACAAAAATAAATATGGCTAGTATAAAAGGGAGGATTCTATTTTTCATAATGGTAGATTTTTTAAGGTCCTTTACATTTTTCTGATTAGACTTTGATTTTCAGTATTTTACTCCATGAATCTTGTCTGAATGAATGAATATTTCAGGGCTTTGAGTTTTAAGTTTTTTTACATCTAGGAGGATATTCACTCATTTGATAAATCCACTCATTCGCTCATTTCTAAATCGGCATTCAAAAATCTAAAATAGTTTAAGAATTTATACGTTATCAAAATGCGTTTCTTCTTCTTCCGCTTCTTCAAAACTTTCCAACAAGGCTTTCATGATATCATAGGGTGTAACAATACCGATTAATACTTCATCTTGATTGACAATAGGTATTGCTCTATATCGATTGTCTAAAAAGTAATCTACTACATGCTTTAATGGCATCTCTGGTTTCACCTTTACAGGACTTGCAGTCATGATATGCTTGGCCATTAGTTCATTTTCATTTAATAAAAAATGTGCCGTTCTATCAAGATCAACAGAACTGATAATCCCTTCTAATTCGCCTACCCTACTTTCGACTAAAATGTGATGAATACTATTGGTTCTAAACAAATTTTTCACTTCACCAATCGGAGTGTCCGCTCGAACGGTTATCAAATCCGTGGTCATGATGCTTCCTACTTGATCTATGTAATTCATATTTTTTTAATTATTTATACCAATCTGAATTTAAAATGATATTAGTTTTTAATTTGCTTTAAGCTAGAAAAACGGTATTAGATATTCGGACTCGTTTTATGTCAAACACCTTATACCGTTTAAAATTATCGTTACGCTTCAACTGGTTTAGAATCAGTTTTTCTAGTATCCAAAAACTTGGATAATAAATCTGGTACTTTTTCAAAAGCAGCAGCTAAGCCTTTATTGGTTTTGGTGCTGACGAAAGAGATTTGTTCTCCACGAGAGACTAAAAAACCAATTGGATCAATCCCCATTCCTGCTCCAGCACCACCACCAAAACCATGGCCAGATTTAGGATCTTCACCTTCTCCACCACCAGTCCCAAAGCCCATTCCGACTCTAATAACTGGAATACAAGAAAATTCTCCTAATTGAAAAGCTTCACCAATAATGGTATCTGTTTTAGCTTCCGACTTGATAAACTTCGTAATGCGATCTAGCATTTCTTCAAAATTCATTTGCATGATGATCGATTTTGAGGGTTAAAAAATAAAGGCAATTAGTAACCGAATGAGTCTATTTTTCAAAACTAGTGAGCATTCGTTATTACCTTGAAAATTAATATTGAATCGATAGTTCTTTCCTTTTATAAAAAAGAAAATGGGATATAAAAATGCGTTATAATAATAATTGTCTGTATCTAGATTAAGCCAACATTTTTCAATTTCAAATGACTGGAACACCCTTTTCATTTTATGCTTCATTCTAGACCAAGACATTTTCTTTTTCTTCTTTTTCTCTTCCTTTTTAGGCTTTGCTTTGGATTTTTTAAAAGGATCGATATTCATTCTTCTTTCAAAAAAAAGTATTCTAAAATGAATTATGAATTGATTGTTTTCAAATAAAACCTTCACAAAACCAATACTTACTAATCTTAATTCATACCGATTATTATTGCTATCAATTGTGATAATTAAAGGAGCAATTAAAAACCAGAGCATCAAACTGATGAGTAGCAGGAATATGATTAAGATGACTTCCATTTAGTTAGCAGCATATTCTTTATCCAATTTCGCATCTTTGACATATTGTTTAGCCATTGCTCTTATTGCCGTGTTGATTTTCTTATCTACATTCGGCATCCCTTCATAAACTCTTTCCGAAGTTTTTCCATGCCAAACCACTTGTTGTTTATCTCGGTCAATCATGTCGATCACCAAAGTACCTTCTTTGTATTCATATACTGATACATGGCGGTCATAGCCCCAACCTCGATAATAGTCATGATAAACATCTACAGATTTCACATTTTTAACCATAACAAACCAAGAGACCAGTAAATCTGGATCATCTGAAGTTTTGTAACCTAAAGCATCCATTTCATTATGGATGGCTCGATCGATTCGCTGCTTGTTGATCGGATTGGCTCCTAAAGGAAAACCATCTTTATGATTGTAAACTTTATATGTTTTATAAGATTCGAAAGTCGTTCCTTTTTCATAATCACTCGCAATGTAATAGCTTGTAGAACAAGCGGAAAAAAGGATTACAATTAAGGATGTTAAAAATATATTTCGGAGGTTCATGTTAAACGTTTTTTTGATGATTAAACTACTCCAAAGATGCAAGCTATCTTCAATTCAGAAAATGACTTTTTGCAATTGGTGTATTGACTTCTATCAATGAATCCATCTACTCTTCAACCTTGATTAAAAACACTCCTTTAAATGACAAAAATCATTCTTATCATAGCTAATTGACGATACCTTTATAAAAGAAAATAGATGAATATCTTGAAACTATAAAATTCAAAAAAGATGAGAATCACTAAATTATTTTATCCGATCTTATTTACATTTGCTTTATTCTTAGGTTCAAGTTTTGAATCCTTTGGCCAGCAAGGAAATCGAGATGTGACGATATCTGCAGGTTTCGGTGTTCCAGAATTAGCAAACATTGGTGTCCGGTTTGAATGGCAACAAATTCAAGTTGGTTATAGTGTTGGCACAAACTTTATTGATGATGAATTGATGTTTTCTTATTCCAATGATGTTTACATACATTACGCTGGATTTTCTGAATTATCATCCAGACGTCCTTATTATTTGAAATTGGGCGTTAATTATTTTTGGAATGAAACTGATTTAAAATTGTATGAATATTTGTTTTTTAACACTCGATTAGGTCGAGAAATAAATATCACAGAACGGTTTGGCATTGATATAAGTGCAGGAGTGAGTTACGAGTTATCTCATCAAAACAAACTTTTTATAGAACCGAAAAATACTTGGTTGGAAAGAAATTTTGACTTGCCGATGATTCCTAGTTTTGGAGTTGGGGCTTTTTATAAACTTTGATATTTTATTTTACAGTTTTGAAACTGATTATCAGCTGATTATATTTTCGTCAATTCTTTTTATCTTAACACAAAAGAACCAAAAATCTCAAGGCTGTATACTTTTTTAACGCACAAACATAAACTATGGAGATAGACAATTTCGCAATTCAAGGTTTGTCTGATCAGCAAGTTGTCGAATCCAGAGCAAAACATGGCGCCAACCGTTTAGAATTTAAAAAAGAAAATCCTTTCCTCGATATCCTAAAAAGTTTAGTAAAAGAACCAATGGTTCTTTTACTATTGGTGGCTTCTGCCATTTATTTTATCAGTGGAGATATTGGTGATGGTATCTTTTTAGCAGTAGCGATTGTATTGGTTGCTTCGATTTCATTGTATCAGGATTCAAGGAGTCGCAATGCTTTGGAAAAGCTAAAAACTTATACCCAAGCTAATGTCAAGGTAATCAGAGGACCACAAGTCGTTGAGATCAAAAGCGAAGAATTGGTCATCGGTGATCGCCTGATTGTTGAAGAAGGTAACATCATCCCTGCTGATGGTAATATTATTCACTCCAATGATTTTTCGGTCAACGAATCCATCCTTACCGGAGAATCTCTTTCCATCTATAAAGATTCAAAAAAAGAAGACCATACAGTTTATCAAGGGACGACCGTCGCCAGTGGTTTGGCCGTCGTAACGATCAATGCGATTGGTCATAACACCACATTGGGAAAGATTGGAAAAAGTATGGAGGAGATTGAAGAAGAAGAGACTCCATTGGAAATTCAAATTGGAGATTTTGTAAAAAAAATGGTAATCGCAGGAGCGATTATTTTTCTCTTGGTTTGGGGCATCAATTATTTTATCTCTTACGATCTCCTCGATAGTCTGCTGAATGCCTTGACTTTGGCGATGAGTGTATTACCCGAAGAAATTCCTGTTGCTTTTACCACTTTCATGGCAATTGGTGCCTGGCGGATGATGAAAAAAGGGATCATCGTGAAGCAAATGAAAACAATTGAAACGCTTGGCATTGCTACAATTATCTGTGTTGATAAAACAGGGACAATTACTAAAAACGAGATGAGCCTGGCTAAGTTTTTTGTTTATGACACTGGAGAGATTTTAGATCCAACCGAAAATTTTAATTCCTCAGCAGAAGAATTACTTCAACTTTCGATGTGGTCGAGCGAACCGATTCCTTTTGATCCCATGGAGATTGCCTTACATGAGACTTATGCAAAAAAAATCAAAAAGGATGAACGCCCTTTTTTTAAAATGATTCATGAATATCCACTTGGAGGAAAGCCTCCGATGATGACTCATCTCTTTGAAAACGAAACCGGTAAAAGGATTATCGCTGCCAAAGGTGCTCCGGAAGCCTTACTAGCTGTTTCTAATTTAAACGACAAAGAAAAAGAAGGGATACGAGTAGTCATTCAAAATCTGGCAAAGAAAGGTTATCGTTTGTTGGGCGTGGGTACTGCGGATTTTACGGGTGATGATTTTCCAAAAAGGCAGCAAGATTTTGATTTTCAATTTAAAGGATTAGTCGCTTTCTATGATCCTCCAAAAGAGAATATTCAAGAGGTTTTTGAAACGTTCAATAAGGCAGGGATTGATGTGAAAATCATCACTGGTGATAATGCAGAAACGACGGCTTCTATTGCCAAACAAATCAATTTCAAAAATCATCATAAAAGTATGAGTGGTGATGAATTGATGCAACTCGACGATGCTTCCCTTCAGAAAAAAGTATTGGATACTCAGGTTTTTACCCGAATGTTTCCAGATGCAAAACTTAGAATTATTAATGCGTTAAAAAACAGCGGTGAGATCGTTGCCATGACGGGTGATGGCGTCAATGATGGCCCCGCACTTAAAGCGGCGCACATTGGTATCGCTATGGGAAAGCGAGGAACAGAAATCGCAAAGCAGGCTTCTTCACTGATTTTAGTAGAAGATGATTTATCAAAAATGGTAGACGCTGTTGCGACAGGCCGGAAGATTTACACCAACCTTAAAAAAGCAATCCGCTATATTATTTCAATTCATATTCCGATTATTTTAACGGTTTTTATTCCACTTGCTTTGGGTTGGATTTATCCCAATATTTTTTCTCCAGTTCATGTAATTTTATTGGAATTGATCATGGGGCCAACTTGCTCTATCATCTATGAGAATGAACCGATGGAAAAAAATACGATGATTCAAAAACCTAGGCCTTTGTCTCTTTCTTTTTTTAATTGGAGTGAGTTGACGATGAGCGTCATTCAGGGATTGATGATAACGGCTGGAGCAATGCTAGCTTATCAGTTTGCTGTTCAAAATGGATATGGAGAAGCAGCGACAAGGACGATGGTATTTACAGTTTTAGTTATGGCGAATATATTTTTGACTTTGGTAAATCGGTCTTTTGATTATTCAATCTTCACCACCTTGAAGTATAAAAACAATTTAGTCCCAATGATCATTGGAATCACTTTAGTTATGCTGGGATTGATGCTTTTTGTTCCAGTCTTTACTTCCTTTCTAGGTTTTGAACAACTGGGAATTGATGATCTGTTGAGGAGTGCTGGTATTGGTTTTTTATCAGTGATGTGGTTTGAGATTTGGGTAATTTTTAAAAAGAAGAATATCGCCTAACAGGTAATTTTTAAAATTATTTTACTCCTACACCTTTCATTCTATCGGCGGTAAATATAAAAACCACTGCTCTCTTTTTTTAGCGAGCAGTGGTTCTAATTATTATTATTTTTAAATCAATAAACTTCAGTTTTCGCTTCTTCTTTATTTATTCAATAAAAATACGAGCGCTAAAATTTATAGGAAATTCCAAGACTCGCATTTGGTAAAAGAAAAACCGTTTCTCGAAAATCATCTTTAATATCTTCAAACCATCCAGCTTGAAGGCTGTTATCTGACAGTATCAAAATATAACCAGCATCGGCATAAAAACTAACCTTTCTGGTCAAATTGAATTCTCGACCGAATTTAAGACTCGTCATTACATATTTACCCCCTATCTCTTTTCCTCCAATGTCGACTTCAGAATCTTTTGTAAAGTGCAAACTAGCTTTTATATACCAAGGCCGCCTTTCGGAAAATTTTGCAGTTCCCAGCATGTGATAAGCAAGATCCAATGTTAATGTTTTTGAATCTACTTCACCAGTAGAAAATATTCCAAATCGAATGCCGGTTTGGAATTGTCCAGAATTGAAATGTGCCCCAACATTTATTGCTTCCGCAAGGCCTATCCCAGTTGAAACACTAAATTTTGATTGAGCATCTACAGTATTTGCAATCGCAAATAGTGAACTGTAAAGAAACAAGCTGTTAAATAAATTTTGAATACTTTTCATGACAATTAGGTTTGATTTAAGAATAATTATCAAACTAAAGTTGCTATGAAACGAGTTGAGGAGAGAAGCAAATTTTGATGTTATTATATTTTTATTTATTTAATGTCAATATTTTCCTAGTCTATTACAAAGGCACTTTATGGCACTAAATTTATACATATACGCCAAACCACAAACTTGATCAGGAATCCAACATTCATTTAGAGATCGCAATTTTGACTTGCCAATAAGACAACAAGTCGAACCTTTAATGGATATTGTTATTCACAAACTCCTACCGATGCACCACCGCATCAGCTTGTTTCTTTAATTCTTTTTGGCGTTTCTTCTCCTGCTTTTTAAAATACTTTCTAAAGAGAAAATTATGCTTTAATGCTTCCATATTTTCATTGAATCGATCAGTACCTTGGCTGAGGTTTTCCATGGTTTGTTTAAAATCTTCAGCGGTCAGGGAATCTTTTAAAATAGCTCCGGCAAGACCTTCTTGAAGATCGATCTCTTGGATGATTTTTTTAAGATCGGCGCTGACCATAGCGATATCTTTGCTGGAAGCTTCCAGATTTTCCATAATCGGAGTAGTACGACTTCGGATTAAAGTATCTAATCCTTCTGTGATATGATTGATTTGATATTCGAATGTTGAATCTTTAAAAAGATATCCTAATAGTCCTTCTCCTTGATTGACCTCATTCATGTTTTTTTGAAATTGACCAGTTAGAGCATTGATATTTTGAGTCGTTATTTTTAGGTTTTTGATAGCCAAACTCAAGTCATTGGCCATGGTCGGATCATTGAGCAAAGAAGCAACACTACCCTCTCCTGAATTAATATTTTCGGCAATCTCTAAAAGATTCATGGTTAAAAGTGCAATATTTTCCGTGGTATTTCCCAAGCTATTTATCATCTCGCCAGTTTCGAGTCTTGCAAAAGAATTGATAACATCTCCATATTCAGCAGATTGGCCAGTACCTTCTCCAGGGCTGATGTTGACAATCATATTTCCGACCAGACCATCTGATCCTATAGTTGCAACAGCATCCTTTTTTAAAAATGCTTGCATCTTATTTTCGAGCATCATATCCACCTGGATCATCGAATCGTTAAGGATGATAATATCACCAACCGTTCCAATACTAATTCCAGAATAACGGACATTATTCCCAATGGTCAATCCTTTTACATTTTCAAAAATTGAAGATATCTTATAGGATGATCCAAAGATATTTTGCTTATTTCCCATGTAATATACACCTACCGTGAATAAGAGAATTGCAATCGTTACAAACAAGCCTAGCTTCGTATTATTTTTATTTTCCTTTCCCATTATTTACCTTTTTTGAACTTCTTTAAAAAAAGCTTTTACCTTCTTGTCATCTGATTGAGATAGTACTTCATAAGTGCCTTCGGCGTAGTTGATTCCATCTTGAAGAATAATCATTCGATTAGAAATCACTCTTGCACAATCCATATCATGTGTAATGATTAAAGAGGTCGCTTTTAAATCTTTTTGTATTTTTAAAATAAGCTGAATTATTTCGTTTGAAGTGATCGGATCTAATCCACTTGTTGGCTCATCATAGAGTATAATTTGTGGCTGCAAGATCAGTGTTCTAGCCAATGCGATTCGTCTTTTCATTCCTCCTGAAAGCTCTGCTGGCATGAGATCAATAGCATGTTCAAGTCCTACACTTCTCAATGCCTCCATGATTAATTTTTCTTCGTCTTGTCCTTTCATTCTTTCTTTGTGCCTACGGAGTGGAAACTGTAAATTTTCTCTAACTGTCATTGAATCATACAATGCACTTCCTTGAAAAAGAAAACCAACATCGGTTCTAATTTCATCGAGTTCTTCTTGTTCTAAATCAGGAATGGATTTCCCTAATACCAAAATCTCTCCTTCATCAACTTCTACTAAACGAACCAGACATTTGATCAAAACAGATTTTCCAGAACCAGATTTCCCCAGGATTACAACATTTTCATTCGGAAACAAATCAAGATTAAAACCTTTCAACACCAAGTTAGACCCAAAGGCTTTTTTTAAATTCCGAATTTTCACTAATGGAACAAGTTTATCCTTTTGAGTTTTGGAATCCTGCATGTTTATGTTTTCTTTTAGTCTCATTTTTTGATTTATTCTTATAAAACCCTGTCGATATTTAATTAGCAAACCTTCATATTTCATAAAAAATATCCGCAACCAGTACCGCTAAAAAATCAATTACGAAAAGTAATAAACTCGCCAGCACCACTGCTGAATTCGCTGCCTTTCCAACCCCTTCAGTTCCTTTTTTAGAATGATACCCTTTATAGCAACCAACCAATCCTATGGCGAATCCAAAGAAGAAAGATTTTATCGTCGCTGGTAAGAGATCACCGAAAGTCAAGGTTTCAAAAACGATATTGAAATACAAAGTCATACTCACATCTCCTTTGATACTTTCGATCAAAAACGAACCAAATAAACCAATCGCATCTGCAGCAATAACCAATAATGGCAGCATCAATGTACTTGCCATAATCCGAGTGACCACCAAATATTTAAATGGATTGGTTCCAGAAACTTCCATCGCATCAATCTGTTCCGTCACCTTCATAGACCCTAATTCTGCTCCGATGCTTGAACCAACTTTTCCAGCACAAATCAAAGCCGTAATCACAGGACCAATTTCTCTAACGATGGAAATACCAACCATCTGAGGCATGTAGGAAACCGCTCCGAATTCGATCATCGTTGGTCGTACTTGCAAGGTCAGAACCAATCCCATGATAAACCCGGTAGCGATTACAAGGAATAAAGAATTGTACCCGATCAAATAACACTGTCGAAGTAATTCCTTAAACTCAAAAGGTGGTCGAACTGCCTGTTGAAAAAATCGGAAAGCAAATTGAGAAATGCTTCCGGTTTCTTCAAGATAGTTTTTGATACTTTTTGCAATCGTTTCCATAATTCAAAAGTACAAGCTTGAAATCACCAAAAGATTGACTAAACTCAACAGTCTCATTGATTAATATCACCATTATAAGTCGCTAGTTTCGTGAGCTTTATATCAAAACAAATCACATGCGACTAGTACTAATCCTATTGATGAGTCTACATGGTTTCATCCATTTGATGGGCTTTGTAAAAGCATTTAATTTATCAGAAATAAAAGCTTTAAATCTTCCGATTTCTAAACCCTTGGGCATCGTCTGGGGGATTTCATTTTTGTTGTTTGCTATCCTTATATTAATGTATGCAATGAAGAATCCTTATTGGTGGTTGATAGGATTTCTGGCGGTTTTCATTTCTCAACTATTGATCATTCACTTTTGGCAGGATGCTAAATTTGGTACCATCGCTAATGTGATTATTCTATTAGCGGTAATTGCTGGTTATGGAAATTGGAGTTTTGAAAATTCTTACAAAAATGAGGTCCAGCAAGGATTGAAACGAACAAGTGTACTTGAAAAACAGATCCTAAAGGAAAAGGATATCGAACATCTTCCTAGTCCGGTTCAGCAATATCTTCGTTATGTTGGTGTGATCAACCAACCAAAGGTCAACACTGCAAAAATTATATTTTCTGGTAAAATGAGGAGCAAGGATCAAGATTGGTTTGACTTCACTTCAGAACAGTATTCTTTTTTTGATCAACCAGAACGTTTGTTCTTTATGAAAGCAAAAATCAAAGGCTTGCCAACTAGTGGATTTCATTTTTATAAAAACAAGAAAGCTAGAATGAATATTAAGCTCTTGTCTTTGTTTTCAATAGTAGATATCGAAGGGAAAGATTTGTTTAAAGCGGAAACGGTAACTGTTTTTAACGACATGTGCATACTTGCTCCTGCTTCGCTTATTGATCCTCGTATAAAATGGAAATCGATTGATGAAACTTCTACTCAAGCTACTTTTACAAATAATGGGGTGAGTATTTCTGCAACGCTTTATTTTAATAAGCAAGGGCAATTGATTAATTTTATTTCTGATGATCGCTTTGAAATAAATGAGAATAAATCTTATCGTTTTTCTACTCCAATTAGCGAGTATCGGAAATTTGGAAACTATAAATTGATGAGTTACGGCGAAGCCATTTGGCATTATCCGGAGGGGGAGTTTGTTTATGGAAAGTTTTGGAGAAGAACAAGTGAATAAGTTAACAGAGGAACAAGTGAGCAATGGCCTGAAGGGTTTGCTTACTTGTTCCTTTGTTCCTTTGAAAAATCAATTTGGGAGATTAGCCAATTTATTTTCATCTACTACAGTGATCACTCCAAGGTAATCGATGTTGATTAGTTTTTCCGTTTTAAATTCTGTCAACATTCTAGAAATAGATTCTTTGGTCGTTCCGACTAATCCTGCGAGATCATCACGCATAAGATCCATTTTTACTTGACCATCTTCTTGGAATTTCCTGTTAAGTTTCACCAAGGCATCAGCAACACGTTTCCGAATCGAATTGTAAGCCAATTTGAGTAACTCTTCTTCTTTTTCTATGACATTATTGGCTAGCATTTTAATAAACCTAGCTGTAAAATCTCTACTACCTTCTAGCAATTCTAAAAAATCTTCTTTAGGAATAAAACTCACCTCTGCATCTTCCATTGCTGCAGCATACTCATTATAAGTTCCTTCTTTTAATAAAGCCTGGAAGCCTAGAAATTCTCCTTTGTTATAAACTCCGGTGATGAATTCTTTTCCAAATTCATTGCTACGAAAAGTCTTCACTTTTCCTTTTACCACATAATACAATCGCTTAGGGTATTCACCTTCTTTAAAAATTAAATCTTTCTTTCGATAAAATCTAACTTCCTTGGCTTCTGCTAATTTCTCTAACTCTTTCTGCCCTTTGTATTCATCGAGTAGTCTTTTATTATCCATTGGATTTTGCTTAAAAGCCTTACTGATTCGCTCAGATTTTTTGAGTCGAATCTCAACTGCATCCAATAATTCTTTATGGTGAAAAGGTTTGGTAATATAATCATCAGCACCAAGATTCATCCCTAATCGGAAGTCGTTTTTTTCTGCTTTAGCAGTCAAAAAGATAAAAGGAATATCGCTCGTCTGAGGCTTTTGACCAAGAATTCTTAGTACACCAAAACCATCAAGCTTTGGCATCATCACGTCGCAAATGATAAGGTCAGGATCAACTTTTAATGCCATTTCAACACCCTCAACGCCATTTTCGGCAGTGTATACCTCATAACTAGAGAGGTTTAGAATTTCTTCAAGATTTTCTCGAACTTCTAAATTATCCTCTATAAGTAGAATCTTTTTCATGTTTGATGCTTTTAGGAAGTGTTATAATAAAGGTCGTACCAACTTCAATTTCGCTGGTAAATGTTATGTTTCCGTTTAATAATTTTACGTATTGTTTTACAATGTTTAGCCCAAGACCAGTCCCTTGGATATTGGTCACATTGCCTGCTCTAAAGAATCGAGTAAATAGATGAATCTGTTCTGATTTTGGAATCCCCAATCCTTCATCTCTGATTGTAATGATGACTTCATTTGCTTTCATTTCACTTTTACAATAGATGGTTTTCCCTTCTGAGGAATATTTGATCGCATTTGAAAGCAGATTAAATAGAATATTCTTCATCAAGTGTTTATCTAAAAAAACCACCTCATCTTTTCCTTCGGCGACATGTTCTATATTTTGCTCCGTTTTCAAAAGACCTTTAATTTCATCAATGACTTCTTCGCAAAAATCAGAGAATAAAAAAGATTCTGGATTGACTTGAATCCTTCCTTCTTCTAACTTGCTGAGTGATAAAAAATCATTTAGAATATTGGTGAGATTACCAATTGATTTTTTTATTCTATGCAAATGTTTTACCCTTAAAGGTTCTTGTCCTTCTTCACTATACATTTCGATCAATGCAGCAGATGAAAGGATAGCACTCAAAGGAGTACGAAACTCATGAGAAGCCATTGTTACAAATCTCGATTTGAGTTCATTCAGTTCTTTTTCTTTTTCTAATGCTCCTCTGATTTCGGTTTCTGTTTCACGAAGTAATTCTTCTATTTTTTTTCGTTCTGATATTTCATTCGCCAATTTCTCATTGGTAATTGTAATTTTTTTAACCGTTTCAGAAAGCTCATTTGTTCTAAGTTCAACTCGCTCCTCAAGTTCTTGATTTAACTGTCGAATATTTTCTTCTGCCTTTTTTTGTTCACTTAAATCATGGATGATCCCAGTAAAAACCAAATGACCTTCTACCTTAATTTCACTAACACTTAAGCGAAGAGGAAATAAAGAACCATCTTTTCTTCTTCCATCTACCTTTCGACCAATTCCGATTATCTTCTTCTTTCCAGTTTCTTTATAATTCATGATATAATCATCATGCATGGAATGATGAGGCTCAGGCATCAGTATACTTATGTTTTTCCCGATCAGCTCTTTACTTGTATATTGAAACAACTCACTTATTGCATTATTCACCATCTGAATGATCCCTCGTTCATTGATGGTAATAATTCCATCATTAGCAGTATCAAATATTGCTTTCAGCAGTACAGAGGATCCTAAAAAATCTGGTTGAAATAAAGGCATTTTGATCTATGTTTATTCTTATAAATTCCAAAAGAACATGTTCTTTAATACAAAGAAACCTTATTATAGCGACCCTACAGATGATAAAAATCAATTTACCCCATGATTAATGTCACTTTTTTTTAAAACATGATTCTTCACCTTTGTATCAGAACAGAACATCATTTTTATTTAACTGAAAAAAATACAACATGGATACCAAAAAAGAAGTATTGGAATTTGGAAAATCAAAACTTAACCAATGGAAAGGAATGATTGAAGAATTAGAGCTACAATTATCTCTGGGTAAAGCAGAAGCTAAAGATGTCATAAAATCAGAAAAGAAAAATTTCTCTAAATTTTTCAATCAACAAAAAGCACAATTCAAACAAACGGAATCTAAAATTTCTGAACAGCGAATTTCTTTGGTTAGAAAACTTACAGAGTTGAACGGTGCTTTAAATGCAGAAATGCCAACAGCAGAACGAACTTACGAAACCCGTAGAAAAGGCAATATGAGATTAGTTCATGAAGCTGAATACTTGATCCGTACGGTTTACAAAGATGCTGGAGATCGAGTAACCAACCAGTTGAATGAATTAAAAGAAGTACTGGATGCTTATCGAGTAGATTTGGCACTTACTGAATTTGATAATCGCGAAAAAATTGAAGCTGATCAAAAAGCTTTAGTTGAATCTTTAGATAAAACAATTGCGATGCTTGATGAAGAGAATTCTTCTGATGGAAAAAGCCTTGAGCATTTCATGGATGAAATCTCTCAATCTTTTGATCACTTGAAGCAAGCATTTTCTGAGATTATCAAATAGGATTTACAAATAGTTTTTAATCTTTTGAAAGTTTAAAAACTTAATAAAAAGCAGAAAAAAATGCTAACAAAAAATACTGCATCAACTCAAAGCCATTGGAAACGATATCAGCAGGTTATTGGCGTGTTGGTCAAGTATGGCTTTGAAGATGTAGTGTCGCATCCACCCTTCAACCGATTCGTATCTGTTGTCAAAAATATGGCTCCGCTTCGAGATGGAAAATCTGTTTTGCAATACACGAGGTACGAACGTGTACGAATGGTCTGCGAAGAATTAGGGACGACTTTTATTAAGTTTGCACAAATTGCTAGTAATCGACCCGATCTTTTACCTGAGGAATTGATCCATGAACTGACCAAATTTCAAGATCAGGCACTTCCTGTTTCAAAATCAAAAATCCACCGAGCACTCAAAAAAGCTTATAAACGACCACTCAAAGATTTTTTCGAACACATTGATTATAACCCTTTGGCTTCGGCCTCCATTGCTCAGGTTCACCGAGCCAGAACAATTGGAGGCAAAGAAGTCGCATTGAAAGTTCAACGTCCAGATATCAGTGCTAATATTGAAGCTGATATTTCAATTTTGAAAAATCTGGCGAATGTCATCGAGTATTATTTCCCACAATACATGGCTTTCCAACCGAAAGAATTGGTCAGAATGTTCGAAATCAGTATTCGCAAAGAATTGAAATTCACATTAGAAGCTGCCAATATTATTCGCTTTCAAAAGCAATTCGCAAAGCATCCTGATGTCTATGTCCCTGATGTCTATCCAGAATATACCACCAATCAGGTGCTCTGTATGGAGTTTATCGATGGTTTTAAAATCACAGATCTGGAATCTATCGAAGCTAGTACTGGCCTTACAGGAAAAGATTTGGCTCAAAAAGGTATTGGTCTTTATTTTGAGCAGGTTTTCGAACATGGTTTCTTTCATGCTGATCCTCATCCGGGGAATATTTTTGTAATGAAGAAAACGGGGCAAATCTGTTTTATCGATTTTGGAATGATGGGTTTCATTCTGGAAAAAGACCAAGAACACATTGCGGAATTATTACTTGCTATTTCGAGACAAGATGTTCAGGGATTAAAGAAATCTTTTCTCCATTTTTCGGCAGGTGATTTTTTTGAAAATGAAGAAGAGCTAGAACAAGACATTGTGGAATTCTTTGCCGCTTATGAGAATGTAACTATTGAGTCACTGGATACAGATGAGATCTTTCGAGGATTAAATTCTCTCTTCTTTGATTATAAAATTAAAATCCCATCGAATTTGCTTCTTTTGATCAAAGCGATGTTGATTATTGAAGGAGTCGGTTTGGAACTTGACCCTAAGTATAATATTGTTAAAAATATTGATCCTTATGCCAGTAAACTTTTACTTAGAAAATTTATTCCCAAAAAATTAAAATCTGACTTGTTAAAACATATTTTGGATTCGTCCAAATTGTTTACAGATCTTCCTGAAGATATCTCTGAGATTATACGCAAAATAAAAAGAGGAAAACTCCATCTTGAGTTTGAACATAAAGGATTAGAGCCTTTGACGCAGAAGATGGAAACAGTTTCCAATAGAATCTCTTTCACCTTACTACTCAGCGCTTTGATTTTGGGTTCTTCCTGGATTGTTGCAGCAGGTATTCCACCTCTGATTTTTAATATGTCCGTGTTGGGATTCGCCGGATTTGTTTTATCTGGTTTGCTAGCTTTTCGCTTGCTGTATTCTATTATAAAACATGGAAATTTTTAATGTCTTATTTAAAAAATAATAAAATGAATTTACAAAACCCTATCTCAAGCATAATGACGAGTCCAGTAAAAACCTTGGCTCCTGAAGATAATTTGCAAGCAGCAAAAGATATTTTTGTTGAAAACTCCATCCATCATATTCCTGTGGTAAGTGAAGAAGAACTGGTAGGGATTTTAAGTAAAACAGATTATCTCTATTTCTTAAAACCTATTCACAAGGATAGTGAAGAACAATACCATAATCACATCATCTTGAAGAATTACAAGATTGAGGAAGCGATGACCAAAAGAGTGACTTGGGTCTCTTCTTCTGATACGATTAAAACGGCTTTGGAAATCTTCAGCGAAAACCTTTTCCATGCTATTCCAGTTCTGGATCATGGCAAATTAGTCGGGATTATTACAACGCATGATATTATTTTCAGAATGCTACATCCGAAGCGAGCCTTGGCAGAGTAAGATTAGTAATGAATGAATGAATGAGTGAATGGCCTTCTAGATGTCAAAAATATTAGCTAAGAATTTAAAGATTTCTCCAATATTCACTCTATTCACTCATTCTGACAATGATACATTGAAAATTAAAAAACTACCAGAAAACATGACAACTTAAACTTAATACCTCTCCCACATCACGCCGTCTTATTCCCCATTATTCTACCTCTATCATTTTGCTCCTCAAGCGTCCAAATATCCGTTGCCCAAGTCTGCAACCATTTACCGTAAGATTTCCGAAACACTTGAACATTTAAGCCGAAAGTTTTAGCAAATAATTGTTCAAAATTTCCAACTTTTTGATAGCCATTCAATGGCATAAAACCAAAAGTATATAAATCACAAACTTCGCCCACTTTCAACTCTGGATCTAAGACTTCGTTTTTATCAGAAGACATTCCTTCCAAGTGTGGATTGCGATAAAATTCTATTCGTAAAAATGGAAAGAAACTACTGAATTCATTTTGCAAATCTTTTAGGCGTCTATTTTTAGATATTTTCATGATGATATTATTTTTATGTTTTTTTAAATCAATGAAATATTGTTTAATTAAATCAAAAATAGATCATTTCAAACCTCTTTATAATGATCTTATGCACTCACTATAATGATATTGATCATTGATAAATCTCAATCTCCTCCTTGTCTTAAATCATTATTTTCATAGTTTTTCGTACCGATATTGTAAAAAAACATCGACATGAAAAACTCATTTATTTTACTGCTTACTCTAGTCACTATTTCATGGTACGCTTGTGTACCTCCAGTAGTTTTTTCAGAACCTCAACCAAAAGGATATAATCCTCAAAATTCTTTTCCAATATATTATCGAGGAACCTTTTTATGTGACTCTGATAGCTCCATTGTTCACATACATGGAAAAACTATTTTTAAAGAAAAAGAATATGAGCTCGCTGCAACCTTAGAAGAGATTGATTCTACTCCAGAAATTAGGCTTGATGGATATAATTTGTACGTAGAAGACTTTGATCAGCCTTTCCCTATAAATGTAGTTGGCGACAGTGTTTTTGGAAAGATGGCAGTTCGAGATACGCTCTTCCAATTAGGAGAAAAAAATGTTTTAACACAATTCAGAGGGCATCAAATCCTGAATAAAAAAATGAGTAATGGTGACTGGGAAGTCTTGATCTTGAGTATGGATTACGAATTTGACTTGGCCTTATCAATGGCGGCACTCCCAGAAGATTTGGATCGATTGAAAGAAATCACTCCAGTCACAGATTTATCTCAAGGAGATACCCTTCAATTTAAAATCTCTCCTACTGTTTATGAATTTAGCCAAATTTTAGATGAAGAATTAGTCTTTGAAACCTGTGATTATTTTAAAAGAATTGCTTTACCAGTGGAATTATAGGAAAGGAAAAAAGTGAGTGAGTGAATATTAGAATGAGTGAATAGCCTAACTTGAAGCAAAGGAGATTATTAGATTATTGTTCTTTATTAAATCATTTTAAACTAGAATAACATAAATAAAAAATCATATGGCAGCCAATCAGAGTTTTAAATAATGTAAGTTTTTAATTTACTCCAAGCTAAGAAAAAACGGCATTAGGTATTAGGTTCTCGGGCTCTCCCAATACCGAACACCTAATACCGTTTACACTCCGTTAAAATTAATCACTTAGACTCCATATTAAATTCAAACCTGATTCGCATTTCATACTCAAAAATATCAATTATGATCGCGCAACAACATCGAGCTTATCAGACATGGCTTAAGGAATTAAATTTCTATGAAGACGAATTACTCGTTTTCCAAAAAGAATTAAATCTCTTAGTTGAACGACATTCTGATCTATTATCTATCGTCGAGCATGTCAAGGAATATCAACTAATTTTCGAAAAAAAGAAAAAGAACTTAAAATCACTTCAAGATGAATTGTTAGAAAAAGAGCATCAATTAAATTTGGTTTTATTTGATCCTGAAAATCAGAAAAGAGAATTCGAATTGATGGAAAACAAACACCGGAGATTCGTTAAAGCCATAGAGCTACTGAAAAAAAACTTTAGAAGATTTGTATCGAAAAATATTTAAAATATCGAATTTGCTCGCTTGACAAAAATCATCATTAAAAATGACTTTACTCAATGACTCTGGGCTTAGATCAGGGTATCTTTATAATAAAAAAATATGAAAAATTATCCACAGCATTATCAACAATTTGTTTCACTCATCGGAGATTTAAATACCGAGATTCCGGAGACGATGAAAGGTTTTAACCTTTTACATAAAGCGGCTATTGCTGACGGTGCTTTGAGTACAAAAAACAAAGAATTAATTGCATTGGGAATTGCGATCGCCGTTCACTGTGATGGATGTATTGCCTTCCATATACATGATGCACTAAAGGCAGGAGCTAATCATGAAGAAATAATAGAAACCATCGGTGTATCTGTAATGATGGGAGGAGGCCCTTCGTTGATTTATGGTTGTGAAGCTTTGGCTGCTCTTAGACAGTTTGTCGTAAAGCAAGATGAGGAAGTTGTTAGCAATTAGGTTGCTATTTGCTTTTTAGAAAAAACTTTAATTTTTAGTTTTTACTCGAGATTCTTTTTAGAAAGAGTGAATGAGATCATCTAAAAACTGGTTTTCAAAAGTCTATAAAAGTTCATTCAACAATAATTAAGAATTTAAAACCAAGACCTAATTTAATAAAAATATAAAACACAAACAACATGAAATTAAATATTCAAGCCCCTTGGGATGTTAATGATTATCTAAAAGAAGTCATTCAGGAAAAAATGGAAAAATTATCCGGCGTTGACAACCGTATTTTACATGCGGATATCTTTTTAAAAAAAGGTGTCAATGAAGGAATCAATGATAAATTAATTGAAATTCGTTTAAGAATGCCAGGCCCTGAATTATTTGCGCAAGCATACGCTGATACTTATGAAAAAGCGACTGCTGCAGTTACTCATAAATTAAGAGCTCAATTGCTAAAAAAGAAAAAAGAAATCGATAAAAAAGAAATTTTAAAAGAAAAAGAAAGGCTTTCAAATACATAACCTTTTAACCTAAATTTTCTACAGCTTTTAGATTCGAAACCCTGGTGCTTAATTGCATTGGGGTTTTTATTTTGGTAGGGCTATTTTTTTTGACACAGAGATAGCAAAAGAGAAAAATACTAAAGTTCATTTTCACATGAGTATCTAAAAACACATCATCTGCTTCGCGTTCATAAGCCAAAAATTTACATCAGCAGGCAACTCGACTTCCAAACCTCGCCAAAGAAAAAAGAAACCAAAAAAGAAAATCACAAAAGGGACCATTTTAAAAAGTTGCTTTCTAAAATTTCCGCTAACCCAATGACCAGAGAAAGACATTAGAATCATCAAAGGCATTGTACCTAATCCAAAAAACATCATATAGAGCATGCTGTCAAGGATATGACCTTGAGTAATTGCTCCGGCTACTCCGACATAGACCATGCCGCAAGGAAGGAAACCATTGAGCAAACCGATGCTTAATAATGTAGATCGGTTGCCTTTTTTAAACTGCCGAGCGAACTGTTCGCGTAACCAGTTATTGAATTTTTTGTAACCTTTGATCTTTAAAATTTGTTGTTCGATATTAATAGAAAACAGAGCAATTAGGATCATTAATATTCCAAGAATAATCGCAAGACTACTTTGATAACCTGAGACAAAAACGCCTAAACCGAAAATCCCGGGGATGATCCCAATGATGGTGTAACTAAAGGTTCGGCCGAAGTTATAGGTCAATACATTTATTAACGTTCTGAGTTTTGTTTCGTCTTGATAAGGCAAGCTCAAGGCAATAGGGCCACACATCCCAACACAATGCAGGGATCCAAATAAGCCTATGGTGAATGCGGTCCAGAGTTCCATGACAATGAGTGAGTGAATGAATGATCTTAATGAGTAAATGGGGGTACTTTAGTTTACTATTTTGCTAGAGTCTGAGATATGTTATTCGAATTCTAGCATTCTTAAATAACGATTGATTCTTCTTTATAAAAATACTTACCCTGAGATTCCCAATCGATTTTTATTCGCCAAAGTCCACTAGGAATTGTAGCATCCAAAGGTAAAATCATTTTGGAATTTCCATCCAATTTTAGATCGTATGTTTTATCCATATATTTATTAGAAGGTCGGAAAAACAAAAGCTTCCCTTTGACCTCTTTCATATCTTTTGGGAAACTGAATTCCATTGTATTTTGATCATTATTTAGTTTGATGGTCACCGGAGTAGAAAGCTCTGTTGAGTTTTGACGCTTGGATCGAAACTCCTCGTAACCTAAATCTTTTTGATAATAGTTTTCCTGTACTAAGTGTACATTATTCTGACTTGATTTGACGACCATAAAGATCATGATCGCTACAAAGCAGGAATAAAATATGGCGATGCCTGTCCCCCAATTTATCTTCATAATAATAATTTTAAAATTGTTTGTTGTTTTTCTTGAATACAATGGTCAAAAAATATTGCCTTTGACTAATTCCCAAATTACTACCTGACCAATAATCTACTTCACCGGGCCTAAAAAATTTGTCTTCAAATCATCAATCAATTCTCCATTTGAGTAGACCTCAATAATTAATTTCGTTTTCCTAGAGTCTAAGTCTTGGGGATCTATTTCTATAAAAAGAGAACCTTTGCTATGAGATAACTTTTCAACTTCAGGTACTACACCGATGACTTTTATGGCTCCTGATTTATCTTTTAATTTAAATTCTAAATTCGAAATTACTTTCGTTGTTTTATTGACAATCTGATAGTTGTAAAGATTACTAATCCTACCATCTTCCGTTTTCTGAAATAGCATACCCGGTGTTCTTAATAAAGTTGCTTCAACATCTGTTCGGGTAGCAAATAGAAAGCTTTGAAGAACAATCAAAATTGTCAGAGCAGCCGTATAAGCCCATACTCTAGTATTGAAAATTTTCTTTTTACCTTCTTCGATATTGCTAAAAGAATCGTAACGAATCAAGCCAACTGGCCTACCGATTTTTACCATGACCTCATCACAAGCATCGATACAAGCAGTACAATTGACACATTCCAACTGAGTACCATTTCGAATATCAATTCCTGTTGGACAAACTTGAACACAAAGACTACAATCGATACAGTCGCCTAAAGGTTTCGCTTGTTCAACAATCGGTAATTCTTTAAATGTTGACTTCTTCTTTTTGATTTTCCCTCGAGGTTCTCCTCTGATCCAATCGTAGATAACGACAATAGATTCTTTAACCAAAAGTACTCCTTGCAATCGTCCATATGGGCAAACAGCAATGCAGACTTGCTCTCTAAAAAAGGCAAATACCCAATAGAAAATTCCACTAAAAACCATCATCGCTATAAATCCACCTACGTGTAAAGAAATTGGCTCGCTGATTATTGTTCCGACTTGATCTACCCCTATGATATAGGATAAAAAAACATTGGCGATCAATACAGCAATCAGAAAAAAGATGGCGTGTTTTGAAATTTTCTTAATGTATTTCTCTGTAGTCCAAGGTGCTTTATTCAGCTTTTTTTGACGATTCGCATCTCCTTCTATCCAGTACTCAATCTTCCGAAAAACCATCTCCATAAAAATAGTCTGAGGACATACCCATCCACAAAAAAGCCTTCCAAAAACTACCGTAAACAATACGATAAAGACCATAAAGGTGATCATCGCTAATGCAAAGAGGTGCATATCTTGCGGCAAGAAAACAATTCCAAAAAGAATGAATTTTCGTTCAACGACATTAAATAAAAACAAGGGATCGCCATTAACTTTTATAAAAGGTGTCGCAAATAAAACAAAGAGTAAAATCCAACTTACATAGGTTCGTAAGTTGGTAAACTTACCTTTTGGTTTTTTAGGATAAATCCAAATTCTACCACCTCGATCATCCACCGTTGCGATGCTATCTCTGAAACCTTCGGTATCTTTGATTGGTAAATTATCCATTCTTTTTGTAGTTTCTTAAATACTTAAATATACTTGTACACAATCTCTTTTTCTTTTACTTACTTCATCTCGGTAACCGTGGAATCTTGAGTTACCACTTCAACAGCTTCATATAATTCTCCTTGTGGTTCTTTAGCATTCGGAGGATTAGTTCCTCGTAAAGAAAGAATGTAACTAGATACTTTATGCATCTCTACTGGTCGCAATTGATCCTTCCAGGAGATCATTCCTTTTTCAGGAACACCATATTTTACGGTTTTAAAAACATCTTTAATACTTCCACCATGAAGCCAATAATCATCCGTCAAATTAGGACCAACACTACCCGGAGCACCACCACCACCTTGCATATGACAAGCGATACATAATGAATTAAAAATATTCTCTCCATCAGCAAGAGCCGTCACATCAGCAAGTGCAACTAAATTACTTTCATCAATTCGATCTGCTTGTTTTGCAAGAAAGCGATCCACTGCATCCTGAGACTGTTGCATCTCCAATGCATACTCCTCGGCAGAGCTCATCGCATTGGAAGAAAAGTGATAATAACCAATGTAAAAGATGGCAATACCTATACTTAAATAAAAACCATACAACCACCAAGGTGGAAGATTATTATCTAATTCCTGAATGCCATCATAATTGTGATTCAGTAAAATATCTTTCTCTTTTTCTACTGGAACTAGATCCGTCATGCTACGCATAAAACGGGTCCACCAAGATTCTTGGTTGGCTTTTTTCACCTCAATGTATTCTTCCAGTCCTTTATCCGTAAGGATTTCAATCTCCCGAAGTTTGACAACTTGGTTTAGTAATTTAACCAGTAAGGTCAAAGTTCCGGCGATCACAAGCGCTCCAGTAATTCCGACCAGATATGCCGCTAGATTCGGATAAAAATTAGGATTGCCGCCACCTTCTTCAGCACAGAAACCGAAAGAAACAATGGTCATAAAAACGAAGAGTAAATTAATTTTCAAAAATATCTTTTTCATATTGCTATGATTATTTTTTATAAAAAAAACAGAAAACAACCCAGCTGAACTTTTCAGTCCAGACAGATTATTGGTTATGAGGCTGTTTATTCATCATCGAAAGGCATGCGTTCCATTTCCTCGATGTAGCTTTTCTTTTTCATCATCACCCTAACAATAGTGAGTGTAAAAAAGCAAAAGAAAACAATCAAAGGAATCAAGGCTAACCAATCAATATCTCCTGCGGATTCTAAAATATATTTATACATGATTATTAGTTTTTAGCTTTTGGATTTTCTAATTTTTTAATATCAGTTCCAAGTCGCTGTAAATAAGCAATCAAAGCAACAATCTCTTTATCTTCCAATCGTTCTATCTCGACACCATCTGATCTCAATCGATCTGCGACTCCTTTGGCTTGCTTTTCTAAATCTTTGTTAGCTCTGGTAGCAAAACCTTTGGGATATGGTGTATCCAACATTTGTAACACCTCAATTTTTCTGATCGTCGTCGTCGTATCGAGATCATTAGTAACCATCCACGGATAAGCTGGCATTATAGAACCCGGCGACATACTTTGTGGATCAATCATATGATTGTAATGCCAAGAATCAGAATACTTCCCTCCTATCCTATGCAAATCTGGTCCGGTACGTTTGGAGCCCCAGAGGAATGGTCGATCATAGATAAACTCTCCTGATTTTGAAAACTCTCCATAACGCTCTGTCTCCGATCGGAATGGTCGAATCATCTGTGAGTGACAACCAACACAACCTTCTCGGATGTATAAATCTCTACCATGCAATTCTAATGGAGTGTACGGTTCTACGGTCGCAATTTTTGGAACATTAGATTCTACCCACATCATTGGAAGGATTTCCATCATTCCGCCTATGGCTACTGCGACTAAAGACAAGCCAGTCAACAGGATAGATTTTCTTTCTAAAACTCTATGCCAGTGTTCTCCTTTCTTAGTAACATGTTTTTCCATCGCTGGAGCTGAAGCAGATTCTTCCGCTTCAAAATTTCCATGTACCATTGTTTTTACTAGATTATAAAGCATCACAAACAATCCACTGAAAAACATCAAACCTCCAAATGCTCTTATCGCATACATTGGAATAATCTGAGTTACTGTTTCCAGGAAATTTGGATAAACCAAAAAACCATCTGGAGAAAATTGTTTCCACATCAATTGTTGTGTTACCCCTCCCCAGTATAATGGAACAGCATAAAATATAATCCCAAGCGTTCCCAACCAAAAATGAATATTGGCCAACTTGACTGAGTATAATTTTGTTCTATAAATTTTAGGAATCAACCAATATAAAACTCCGAATGTCAACATCCCATTCCATCCCAATGCTCCTACGTGTACGTGAGCAATCGTCCAATCCGTATAGTGTGTGATCGCATTAAAAGATTTGATTGACATCATCGGTCCTTCAAAAGTTGACATCCCATAAGCCGTAATCGCAACGACCATAAATTTCAGAATTGGATCTGTACGAACCCTATCCCAAGCACCTCTTAAAGTCAATAGTCCATTCAACATTCCACCCCAAGAAGGTGCGATCAACATCAAAGAGAAAACCATCCCTAATGATTGTGCCCAGTCTGGTAAAGAAGTATATAATAAATGGTGAGGACCAGCCCAGATGTAAATAAAAATCAAGGCCCAAAAGTGAATGATTGAAAGTCGATAAGAGTAAACTGGTCGATTCGCAGCTTTTGGCAAGTAGTAATACATCAGTCCTAAATATGGTGTTGTCAAAAAGAAGGCAACCGCATTGTGACCATACCACCATTGTACCAAGGCATCTTGTACACCTGCAAAAACGGAGTAACTTTTGAAAAGCGAAACCGGGATTTCCAGATTATTAAAAATGTGAAGCATGGTGACCGTTACCCAAGTTGCTAGGTAAAACCAGATGGCTACATAAAGGTGTTTTTCTCTTCTTTTTAAAATAGTCCCGATCATATTGATTCCAAAAATCACCCAGATCACTGCTATCGCAATATCAATTGGCCATTCTAATTCTGCATATTCTTTACTACTGGTAAACCCTAATGGTAAAGTAATCGCGGCGGCTAGGATAATCGCCTGCCATCCCCAGAAGTGAATATTACTTAAAGCCTTGCTATACATCGGTGCTTTGAGCAATCGTTGTAAGGAGTAATATACTCCCATAAAAATCCCATTTCCTACAAAAGCAAAAATCACAGCATTAGTATGCAATGGTCTTAGTCTTCCGAAGGAGAGATAAGGTAAATCAAAATTCAAAACTGGAAAGACCAGCTCCAATGCAATCCACAGGCCCACGAGCATCCCAACAATCCCAAAAGTGATTGTCGCAATTGCAAACTTCTTAACGATCTCGTTATCGTATTTAAAATGTTCTATAGTTGACATAGAAAATCTAGTTTTTCAATTAAAATTTAAAATTTGTATTTCTTTTATCGAGGCGATCAATAAATATTGATCCAATGAATAGAATAAAAAATATGGTGTAGAGAATAAGACGTGCTGCTATCATTTTTTTTTCGTTTTGTTATCATCAAATAAAATTCTGATCGCAGGTGTATGATCATCTTCAAATTGACCATCTTTTACTGCCCAGAAGAAAGCCAGTAAAAATCCAATAGCAATAATGAGACTGATTATGATTAAAAAAACAATGATATACATCTGCGTTCGTTTTGCCTGCAAGTTAGTGTCACATGCAAAACCTACAGATGATTTTAATCAATGGAGCTAGTGAGTTTTGTCAAAGGGTAGAGAGCATGGAAATTACTTTTGTCTAAAGAGGATAAAAGTGTATTTTTTCTAGAAAAAAAAGCCTATCAAAAAAAGTGAACCCTAGTCAAAACCAAGGTTCACTAATCAACAAACAAAACGAAAATTATTAAATCATTGACTTCGATCTTTCGATCAAAGTAGATTATTTTTATAGGCCAACAAAGTACTTGCTCCTACACCAAAAAGAACAATAGTAATGGAACTCAATGGCATCAGTATCGCAGCGATCACAGGGGACAATGCCCCCTGCACCGCATAGCTTAAACCAACAATATTGTAGACTAATGCTATTGAATAAGCTAAGTAGACAATGTGAATACTTAGTTTTGAAAAAGAAAAAATGAACGGAAGTTTTTCAAAAGCTTTCGCATCTACAATAATATCACAAGCTGGTGTAAAATTGGATGTGGTTTCAGTGATAACTATTCCTACATTGCTCTGACTTAATGCACCAGCATCATTCAGGCCATCGCCAATCATTGCAACATACTGATTATCAGACTGTAATAATTTTATATAATTTAATTTATCAGCAGGTTTTTTATTGAAATATAAATTTCTTTCTGTTTCAAACAAAGGCAATAGAATCCCTTTTTCCCGATCATTATCACCAGAGATTAAAGAAAGCCCCGCCCATTTTTTAAGCCGGTTTAAAACTTGATTTAGCCCTTGTCGATAAGCTCCATCAAAAGTATATGCTCCATAAACTTCTCCATCGACTTCCACATAAACGTTTTGTTTCAAAGTGTCTTTTTTTGACAAGCCATTAATAAAATCGTTTGACCCAATCCGAACATAATGATCTTCTACCCTACCTCTGACACCCTTACCTTTTACTTCCTCAAAGTCTAATACAGAAAGCGGCAATTGGTCATGGATCCCCTCTTTAATCCTTTTACTCAAAGGATGTGAAGAATGATAAACCAACGAAAAAAGCAATTGCTCAATATACTCTTCAAGTGGTTTTCCACGATAATGCACGCTTCCCGAATTAACTTTAGTGATTGTTCCTGTTTTGTCAAATACAATATGATTGATCTTTGAAAGAGATTCTATGACGTGAATGTTTTTCAAATAAATCCCTTGTCTTGAAAAGATTCGAAGTACATTCCCAAAAGTAAATGGAATAGAAAGCGCCACAGCGCAAGGACAAGCAATAATCAAAACTGCGGTAAATGCATTGATAGCAGTACCCATATCTTTAGGAAGCCAGTAAATTAGTGTGGCAAAAGCAACAGTAAGAATAACCCAAGTAAAGAACCTGGCTACTTTATCTGCTAAATCACTGACTTCCCCAACTTTATTTGATTTGGTAAAAGTATCTTCGTTCCATAATTGAGTGAGGTAGCTATTCGATACTTTCTTAGCAACAGAAATTTCTATCGCTGCACCCATCTGTCTCCCTCCGGCGTATAATAAAGCTCCTTTTTGTTTTTTAATGAGATCAGATTCTCCAGTCACAAAACTATAGTCAATTTTCGATTCACCGTCCAACAAGTAAGCATCTGCTGGAATCAATTCTCCATGACGAATGATGAGCATGTCTCCTTTTTTAATATTATCTAAACTCACCGAAACTTCTTTTCCTTCTACTTTTTTATTACAAGCAATAGGAAAATAGGATTTATAGTCTCGGTCAAAGGAAAGTTTATCATAAGTTCTCTTTTGAAACCATTTACCAATTAAAAGAAAAAAGACTAATCCAGCCATTGAATCCAAGTAACCGGCACCGGTATGTGTAAGGATTTCAAATACACTTCTTGAAAACAAAGCAGTGATTCCCAATGATATAGGAACATCAATATTGAGGTGTCTTTGTTTCAGGCCCTGCCAAGCAGAACGAAAATACTCCCAGCCACTATAAAAAATGACTGGGAGTCCTAAAAGTATATTCAAGTACCCAAAAAAATACACGAGTGTGGTGTTGGCTTTAGCATTCATCCCCAAATACTCCGGAAAACTCAAGAGCATAATATTTCCAAATGCAAATCCAGCTAAGCCAAGTTTATAGTATAATGATTTATCAATGACCTTTTCTTGGTGTTCAAGGTCATTGAGGTTAATTTCTGGAGGATAGCCTACTCTAGCTAATAACTCAACTACTTCTCTCAGATTCATGTTTGAAGCTGAAAAAGTAATGCTCACTTCCTTTTTCAAAAAATCGACTCTGGAATTTAAAATGCCTTCATGAAGTCGTGATAAATTTTCTAGCAACCATAAACAAGAAGAGCAATGTATCTGAGGTAGATAGAAATGAACCTTCGTTTTTTCACCATCCGTGAAATCAATTAACCGATCTACTACACTCTGGTCTTCTAAAAAAGAATACTCCTTATTGGAATAATCCTTTTGGGAAACACCAGCCATCGTATTTAAATCATAATAATTACATAAATCATTATCCTCCAAAATTGAGTAGACCATCTTACAGCCTTCACAACAGAATGCCTTTTCGGCTAACCTAATTTGATCATCTTTACAAGGCTCCCCACAATGAAAACAGATCGTTTTCTTCTGCTTTTTTATTTGACTCTTATGGGAGATTTGATTCATAAACACAATATTACAGGATCTTTCTTATCCAAACATTGATTTTAATCATACACTATAATGATTTTTGTCATATTTGAAATCAAGGCATAATTCTATTTTTGTACTATAAATTATTTTACTTATGAAAAAGAATGTAGGAATTACTGATCGAATCATCCGCTTTGTAGTAATAGATTTACTATTAGGTTTTTCATTTATGGGTTTTGAGATCCCAATGATATACGCAACTACGGCTTTTGTAATGAGTATTGTCTTGGCGATTCCAATGATTTTTGGGTATTCGCCTTTATATCATTTGATTGGAATATCAACAATAGAAAAAGAATTAGTGAAATAAGTAAATTATTAGAAAAGTATATTGAGCACGAAGTCCTAGCTTAATGATCGGCGAGCTGATACCAAGCAAAATTACCGAACCAAACTATAGCCTTCTTCCATATTCTTGCCGACCTCTGTCCCAAATGCTCTGGCCATATCAACCGCTACTTTTACATTAGACTCCTCCATTCGAGATTCATCATTGGGTCGCATTAGCCAAAAGGTTTTTGAATCAATTAAATTCGCATTTTTAGCTTTGATTTTTTCCTCAAGTAAGCGCTGCGCTCTATCGGTAGAACCTGCACCTAGGGTTATTGCAACGACTGGTTTTCCTTTGAGGTCTTTATTTCTTTTTATAAAAGTAGAAATAGCCCAATCTGGAGCATAATTATACGTATTGGTACAAAAAACATAGAGATCAAATTCTTCTTCTAGTTTATAGGCTGCGGAAACGGTTACTATTTTAGCTAACCAAAATTCTGTGGACAATCCTTCTGCAAAACCCAGGCAAACTTGTTCATCCAAATTATAAAAAGGATCCGGATCATAAACAATCAGTGCATTTCTCTTCGCTATTTTTTTCCCGATAAGGCTTGTCTTTTCTTTGCTGCTAGACTCCGCGATTAAGGTCGTTATGCCCCATACGATTACTATACCTGCTAGGATTTTTAAAAAGAGTATTGTTTTATTATTTTTTTTCATGAAGTGATGTTTAAAGTTCTTCATCTGTTTTTAGGCCAAGAAACTCACAAAGGGTTGAATATCCCTTTGCTGTATTTAGGAACTTGTTTAAATTTTGTATTCTAAGATCATTTTTTTAAAGAGTATAAAAATTGACATTAATCATTGACAGACTTGATATTAATCAGTCTCGAGAGACTTTAATTGTAGGATATTTGTCATTAGAAACGCATCATTCCATTATGAAAAAGACAATATTAAAACCCTACATTTTTATACTCGTTAGTTTATTGGTTATCACTGCTTGTACTGAAAAACAAGAAGAAATCAGACCTCAAATTAGTGACCTTACCGAGTCTATTTATGCTTCTGTCAGCATCCAACCAGAAGATGATTACCTAGTATACACCAGCACTTCAGGTATTCTAGAAAAGGTATTCATTGATGAAGGTGATGAAATCAAGAAAGGTCAAATATTAGCTAAAGTCACAACCACAAATCCAGTAATCAACCGAGACAACGCACGACTTAGTGTTGAACTAGCTCGAGAAAAATATTACGGAACCAGTAATACACTTTCCAGTATCAACAACGAAATTGAACAACTTGAAGAACAAGTCCGATTGGATTCCCTAAATTACTTTAGACAAAAAAACTTATGGAATCAAAGTATTGGTTCTCGTTCTGAACTAGAAAATAAACAATTAAAATTTGAGCTAACCAAAAAGAAGATTGCTGGTTTGAAAAAGAAATTCAAGCAAACAGAAGTTGAACTTGAAAACAATTATAAAAAATCTCAAAACGCATTAAAGAAAGCTCAATCAGATTTCAATGATTATCTAATCAAAGCTAAGATGGATGGGATGGTTTATTCTCTCTTAAAAAATGAAGGAGAGCTAATCAGTCCTCAAGAGCCTTTAGCAAAAATTGGAAAAAGTGATCGCTTTCTGATCGATATGCGAATTGATGAAGTGGATATCTCAAAAGTAATTATTGGTCAACAAATCTTGATTACTCTCGATGCTTATCAAGGTGAAGTATTTGAAGGAAAGATTACAAAGATATTTCCGCAAAAAGATGAACGGACACAAACTTTTAAAGTAGAAGGTCAATTTGATCAGGCTCCCAAAGTCCTATACGCTGGTCTTTCAGGTGAAGCAAACATCATCTATGCTCAAAAAGAAAATGTCATTTCTATTCCTATGGAATATCTCATCGACAATCAAAAAGTAAAGACCGTAGACGGAGAAACGATTGTCAAACCAGGAATAAAAACAATGGATCGTGTTGAAATACTTAGCGGAATTGATACGAGTACTCATATCCTAAAACCTTAGATAATGTACAAATTTAAAGTCATTTTCGATATTACTCGGACGCATTTAAGTTCCAGAATAAAACAAACTGGAACGGCAACCCTAGGCGTTACTTTTGGCATTGGGACTTATATTATTATGATGAGTTTTATGACGGGACTCAATGGCATGCTCGACGATCTTATCCTCAACAGAACACCTCACATTCATCTTTATAATGAAATCAAACCTAGTGAAAAACAACCAGTAGATTTACATCAAAAAATCCAACAAAGTCTCAATGTAGTTCATTCGGTAAAACCTAAAAAAAGTCAACTTCGAATCCATAATGCTTTACCTTTGATCAGTCATCTCAAAGATGATCCTCGGGTGAAAGGAATTAGTCCTCAAATAGTTGCTAAAGTATTTTATCTCGCTGGTTCCAATGAACTCAATGGTGTCATCAATGGCATTCATCCTCTCGAAGAAGTTCGGCTTTTTAATTTTGACAATTACATCATCGAAGGTCGTCCAGAGGATTTGATTAAAACAAGGAATGGAATATTGATCGGTGCAGGAATCGCTGATAAGATGTCTCTTTCTACGGGAGATCGAATTCAGGTGAGTACCACAACTGGTGGAATTTTTCCTTTAAAAATTGTAGGAATTTTTCAAAGTGGCCTTGGTGATATTGATAACATTCAAAGTTATGTCAATCTAAAAACTGCACAACAATTGTTGGGCGAAGGGAATAGTTACATCACGGATATCAATATTAAACTTTGGGATATGGAAAATGCATTCGAGATGTCTGAGGCAATTGGTCGGCAATTTAATTTGACTGCCATTGATGCTAAAACAGCCAATGCTCAATTTGAAACGGGAACGAGTATACGGAATTTGATTTCTTATTCTGTATCCATCACGCTATTGATCGTTGCTGGTTTTGGAATTTATAATATCCTCAATATGCTTATCTACGAAAAGATGAATGACATTGCGATTTTAAAAGCGACTGGTTTTTCAGGTTTCGATGTCAAAATGATTTTCATTAGTCAAGCTGTAATTATTGGATTGGTTGGTGGCATCCTTGGTTTACTTATCGGTTATGTTGTTTCGGTCTTGATTTCTCAGGCACCATTCGAAACAGAGGCCTTACCAACGATTACTACCTATCCTGTAAATTTTGATCCTAACTTTTACATCACAGGAATTATTTTTGCAATGGTTTCGACTTTTCTTGCGGGATACTTGCCGGCTAGGAAGGCGCAGAAGATTGATCCGGTAGAGATTATTCGGGGGCAGTAGGATCACTCCTTCGTCGAAATAGAGATAGATTTTTCTAAAGAAAAATAGAGATCGATTCCTTCAGAATAAGGATAGATAGACTGCGTCGATAGTGAAAAGGAGTGAGGGTTATTAAAAATAAAAAATGATAGTATGGAATATATTTTAGAAGCAAAAAAAGTCAATAAGTATTTTCGGAATCCGGTTCTTTTTCATGTATTGAAAGACATTAGTTTTGGGATTCGACCTGGGGAGTTTACTTCGATCATGGGGAAATCGGGTTGTGGAAAGTCAACGCTTTTATATATTCTTTCTACCATGGATACGGATTACGAAGGTGAATTATTATTGAATAATACAAAAGTTACTGGTCGTCCTAGAGCGGAATTGGCTTATATTAGAAATCAACAGATTGGCTTTGTTTTTCAGTTTCATTATCTACTGCCTGAGTTTTCGGTCCTAGATAATGTCATGCTACCTGCGCGAAAATTGGGTACTAAAAGTTATAAGCAAATCAAAATGGATGCGATGGAGAAACTGGACCTCCTAGGTATTAAAGATCAAGCTCATAAAAAAGCATCTATGATTTCGGGTGGTCAAAAGCAACGAGTATCTATCGCCAGGGCTTTGATCAATAATCCTAAGATTATCATGGGCGATGAACCGACAGGGAATCTGGATAGTAAAAATGCGGAGAATGTTTTTAATATTTTTAAAGACTTGAGTGTGGAGAAAAACTTGTCTTTATTGATCGTGACGCATGATATGGATTTTGCTAAGAAGACAGACCGGATAATTGAAATGGCAGATGGGGAAATCTTGCATAGTAATGCGTTAGCAGGAGTGAGGAGTGAGGAGTGAATGGCTAAGAAGTCATTGCTTAGGGACTTGGTATGAATTTATCGAAATGCTTTTCCGTTAGGACTTGTTGCGTTACGAACTTTCCATTATTAAATATGCTATAAATTGTATGTGGAACGAAATGATTTTGTGCTAGTTTTTTGGTGGCAAGTTTTATGACTTTTACTTTAAAGCCTTTTTCTGTTGCGAAACGTTCTAGCTCTTTTACATGAAACTCATTGAATGGGCAAGCGTTGGTGTAATATACTGCTAAGCCTTTTTTCACATCGCAGATTCCTTCCTTTGCGCAAGCTTTAAATTTTGGAATCGGTGCATTCTTTTTAAAAGGTTTGTACCATAATTCAAAATATGGAGTTGCGGTATCACATAATTCAAATCCTTGTTTTTGAAAAAACTTCTTCTCTGACATGAACGGCTGTTTCTTTTTTGCTGCGACAACCACTACCCCATTCATCTTCAGATCTTTCGCATCTTTCTCACATTCTCCAAACAAGGCTTTTCCATGCCCATTGCCTTTGAACTTTCCGGATACCCAAAAGCAATTGATCAACATATAACCTTTCGCATCAATCGGCACCCAACCTTTCTCTGCTGGTACATATTCGATGAAGACTTTGCCTCGTTCGTTAAGCTTTTTAAAAACATAACCGTCTTTAAAATTTTGCTTGAGCCAATCCTTTTTTGCTTGATATCCTTCACTACATTTTTTATCTGAAAAAGCACAGCAAATGTGTTCGTCAGCGATATTATCTTTGGTTAATTTTATGATGGACATAATTTTTTATTTTAAGTAGACCTGAAGAATTTAATTGAATCCAATAACTTAAATATTAAAAGTCTCAATTCTCTTAAAAAACAAAATACTAAGAACTAATCCAACTAATCCAATAAAACACCATAACATTGTTAGTGAAATATCAGGATTCAAGTTTTGAAGATACATACTTAAACTCATTCCCATTAGCATAAATCCTATTGTACTTGTCTTAGTCAACATAATGCCTATTAATTTATTGCCAAAATTGTGGCCTTTCCAATACCCAATTACCGAAAAGATCATTAAGGGAATTACAATTGCTAAATCCAGAGAATAAATAATTAATGGTGCTGATCCATCTGGTGTATCAGAACGATAGTTAGGGTCAATTAAATGACCAAAAATATCAGCAAACCAAAGGAATGACAACACCAAAGCATTAATTAATAAATAAGCGATAATCAGGTATTTTATAAAATCTTTTTTTTGATAAAAACTACGTTCTGGTTTAAATATTTCTCTAAAAGAAAAGAACAAACCAAAGAGCGATAAACTAAAAATCGGAACATGAAAAAGATATAAAAAAGTTAATTCCGCTCCGAACACAAAAAAAGCATACACATAAACAAAATAAAAATAGGCTCCTCCTAAAATCATCAACCACCGTTGATCTTTCTGAATAAAAATAGTAGCCATCAAAAGTAAAGGTGTCGCAATCAACAAGGAAACAATATCTTGTCCAAGCCATTGTGCATTAACCCATACTCCATCTTGATAAATTTCATTGTTAAAAATACTAATTCCACATGAAAGAATAGTAAGAAAAATGATTGGGTAACTGATAAATTTAAAAATTTTATCCATAGATATTATAGCATATCCTCCCTTACCAACTCCTCTTCCACCTTAAAAGAAATCCGCTGATCCATTTGAACCGTCCGACAAGGAAAACCTAACTCATCTTGAATCTTTACTCGTAAAGCATTGGACTGATGTGGCTCACCATGATTTAATAAAATCTGCTCTGGTTTATTTTTCAAATGGCTCAGCCAGTTTAGTATATCTTGCTGATCTCCATGCCCCGAGAGCGAATGCATTTGTTTTATTTGAGCATTAATTTTATGAGTAGTTCCAAAGAATTTCAATTCATTCGCACCTTCCAATAAGGTACGTCCTCTCGTCCCTGCAGCCTGAAAACCAGCCAGTAAGATCGTATTATTCGGATCATCCCCAAACTGACTCAAGTAATGTAAAATTCGTCCACCAGTAATCATTCCACTTCCAGCTAAGACTATTTTAGGTGCCGAATCCGCAACGACCGCTCTTGAAGCTTTAGCATCAACAATCAATTCTGCAATGCTATTCATAGCTAGACATTCTTCTTTGGAAAGCGAATGCCAGTCTGAATGTTTTAGCAAAATATTAGTGGCCTGTACGCCCATCGGGCTATCCAGAAAAATCTGAATTCCTGGAAGTTCGTTTTGTTCTTTTAGATTTGCTAAAAGAAATAATAATTCTTGTGCTCGTTCTACTGTAAAGGTCGGAATCATCAAGATACCTTTCCTCCGATAAGTCTCCCAAATAATATCACCCAAGACTTTTTGTGGATCTTCTTCTGTATGTAAACGATCACCATAAGTTGATTCCATCACCACGACATCAGCGTATTTTATATACTCAGGACTGGGAAGAATCAGTGGTTTTGTTCTACCTAAATCACCAGAAAATACAAAAACCTTTTTATTAATTTTCATTTCAATAAAAGCAGAACCTGGAAGGTGTCCACTATTCCTAAATTGAAACTTCATCCCACCATTTAGAATGACCCATTGATGAAGATTATGAGTAATAAAAAGCCCCATTGCAAATTCTACATCGACAAGCGTATAAAGCGGTTTGGCAGGTTTATGTTTGGTGTATTTATAACGATTGGCTCGCTCCGCTTCCTCTTCCTGAATCTTGGCACTATCACTTAGAATGACCTCCGTCAAGTCTTTGGTTGGCGGTGTACAATGGATTTCTCCTTTAAAACCTTTAGCCACTAATGCAGGAATATAACCACAATGATCCAAATGTGCATGCGTCAATAAAATGGCATCTATGCTAGAAGGTTCTACTGGAAAGTCTTCCCAGTTTTTTTCTCGTAAAGCTTTGATTCCCTGAAACATTCCACAATCAACTAGGATTCGTTTACCTTTAGATTCTACTAATATTTTCGATCCTGTAACCGTCCCTGCTCCTCCCAAAAATCGAAGTTTTGCTTTTTTCTTTTTCTTTTTCATTTGAATTATTTTTTGTAAAAATAAAACAAACAGGATCGTCTTTGAATGACGCTTGTCATTGTAGAGCTTGAGAAATATCAATCTTAAATATTGGAAAATCGAGAGGAGATGTTTTTGAAAAACAACAATCGATTATGTTAAAATAAAATAACTAACGCCTCTATAAGTTTAAGTATTTGAACAAATAAAGCTTGAAAAATGAAAAACCTTCTACCACTATTCTTCTCCTTATTTTTTATTTCTATTTCTTTTGCTCAAACTGAAAACCCTGAGCGTCAACGTAAAAATACTATATTTCTAGAAGCTTAAAAACCGGTGTTTACTAATAGTGTTAAGTATTATGATAAGACTCGGATAGTATTCTTTGGCGGTGATTCCGAAACCAGAGATTATAATACTTACTCCGTGGGAATGGGCTTCGAAAGGGAGTTTAAAAATGACATTGTAATTCGATCTCGTTTTGGCTTAACCGTTATTGATCTGATTAATTATGCAAAACTTGAACTCAATATTGATCCAGATGAAACCCTAATTAACGAATCAGGTTTTGTTTATGAACAGAATTATATAAATCTATTCCTTGGCTTATCAAAACGTGTTCATTTAAACCATGAATTTAATATTGACTTTGGTCTGGACTTAGCAGTAATTTCGTATTTAGACGGAACTGATGAGCATTATTCTTCTTCTAGTTATAGAGGCTCAGATTATCGTTCTAAGTCGCAGACGTGGTCCAACACTAACTATGGAAAAGCGATGAGTTTTGGAATTGGTCCCATTATCAAACCAGAATACAGATCAAAAATGGGCTTAAATATTTCTTTCGAAATTCAATATTATTTTATGAAAACTATTTCAAATGATAAAAGAATCCAAAACTATCGTGGCGAATCTATTTTTTCACAAATGGGAATGGAGGAGGTTTCTAGTTCAGAAAGCATGGAAGAAATTGACATTAATTATTCAGAATGGTCCTGGTCAGAATTCTCTCCTTTGATTCGTTTGGGATATAGTTTTTAATTTAAACCATGTAAGCAATACCAAGAAAAAGAAGATTTGCTAAATGATTAAATTTTATAAAGTTGCTATACATTTTTTTGATGAAAATTTGATGCTTATTGTCTTAGTTAAAACCAACATTATTTTGCAATACTTGAGCCGAGTAAAATCATGATAGTTTACCCTTATCCTATTTTTAAATTTTGAAGGGGCATTCACTCCTTTATGAATTCACTCATTCGCTCATTTTTATAATGGCATTCAAAAGTCTATAATAGTTTAATTTTTTATAAAAAACTTATGTGCCCCTCATGTGACTAATGTGGTTCAAAAATAAAAATCCAAAAAAATATCCTAAAAAACAAGCTTACCCCAACAAGCCAATCACCTCCTCTCGTTGTTCTTGCTCCGCATCAAAAATAGACTGCGAATCCATAAAAGAAACTCGAACCGTATTTTTCACAAAATGACAAGTCCACTGATCGCTGTGAATATTTTCGATAAATTTTAAATTAATAACTAAGGTTTTCTCATCTTTCCAATTATGAAAAGCAGCAACTTTTGAAAGGACATTTGTTTTTCCTTCGACTGCAAAAAGTCCATCGGGATGCTTTTTTTCATTGGTTTCTGAAATCCAATATCCATCACCAGAACTTAAATTTTCAATTCCATTTTTACCTTGAACTTTGATGTGACATTTATCATTTTCAAAAGTAAAAGTCATCGTGTATAAATTCAGCTTGTTGTCATAGAAATCAAATAACTTCCCGGAAATTTCTGACACCGTTGGCACATTGGATAAACCTTTGGTCGTTGGAAGACTCAATTTAGAAATCCGATCTTTCAATTGCTGATGAGTTTTTGCATCTGAGGACAAACTTTTTTCCTCCCCCAAGGCTGGTAACAAATGATCCCAAACCAAATCCATGGAAGCTTGCATATCTTTACTCTCACTATTGATGGCAATCACTGTATTTTTTTGAGGAATGACGATGCAATATTGTCCAAAAGCACCATCACCACGATAGAATCCCGGTTCTGGTTTGCAACGCCAAAATTGATAACCGTAACCTTGCGACCAATCACTATCACCTACATGCGAAGTGGTATGTTTTCGAGTAGCTTCCTCGATCCATTTTTCAGAAATCAATTGCTCTTCTCCCCACTTCCCTTTTTGCAAATAGAGTTGTCCAAAATTTGCAATCGCTTCAGTAGAAACCCTCAAGCCATAACCTCCAACATTGATACCTTCAGGATCAACTTCCCAATCGGTATCTTTTATATTTAATGGATCAAACAACCTTGTTTTTAAAAAATCAAAAGTAGATTGGCCAGATAGTTTTTGTACAATAGCCGAAAGCATATAAGTCGCTCCAGTATTGTATAAAAAATGAGAACCTGGCTCATGAGGAACTTCTTGCCCTAGGAAAGCTTTCACCCAATCTCCATCACTAGCTTTTAGCATTGGAAACAATGTTTTATCGCTATGACCAGTATTCATAGTCAGTAGATGCTTGACTTTCATCGCAGCAAGATTCGGGCTCACCTCTGCAGGAAGATCTGTTTTAAATAAATCAACTACTAAATCCTCAACCGTCAACTTTCCTTCATCGACCAACATCCCAATCGCTGTAGAAGTAAAACTTTTGCTCAGTGAATATAAGGTATGTTTCATTCCTTTTTCAAAAGGAGACCAATAGCCTTCGGTGATGACTTTCCCATTTCTAACAATTATCAATCCGTGAAATTCCTGGCTACTTTTTTCAATAGCTTCGAGGAGATTTAGGATTGCGGAAGAAGAAACACCTTGTGCTTCTGGTGTACTTCGAGGTAATGCCGAAAAGGCTTTTGATAAATTGGAA